>NZ_BAAAYN010000011.1 GCF_039536245.1 Cryptosporangium minutisporangium
GGCGCGGGGCGCTGGCCGGCCGACGCGGGCGGGCCGCTGGCGGGCGCATTTTCGGGAAGGGCACCTCACCGCGGGGCGCGAGAGGTTGCCTTTCGGGAAAACCACCTCACCGCGCGTCCGGAGAGGTTGATTTTCGGGAAAGCCGCGCGCCCGCGCCCGGCGCACGCCCGCTCCGCGGCGCCTCGGCGTAGCGCCGCCCGGGCGGACGGGCCGATCTTCCGGCGAGCACGTCACGACGCGCTGCACCGTCAAGCGGTCGTGGTAACGCCTCCCAGCGCAGAGTGCCCGGCAGTGCAACGGCGGGTGACGTCGCTGCACCGGCGGGAGGCACCCGCCCGACCGACACCGGTGCTGGACACGAGCCCTGGCTGACACGACGTCGGAGGGTGGTTGTCGGCGTTTCCGGGTGCACGCCGAATGGGTGCTGCGCTTTCCGTGCCATGGTCCGGAATGCACGACAACCACCCTGGGCAGCGCCCCGAAAGCACGACAACCACTGGGTGCGCCACCCGGAAACCGCACCAACCACCCCGCACGGCGCCCGGAGAACGCGCCAACCATGAGCGGCGCCACCCCGACGGCCGCCTCTGTCGAGCAGTCAGCCACTCCCGGTGGCACGACCATGCATCGTCGCGAGGGGTGGCTTTTCGGGAAGAGCACCTCACCACGGGGTGCGAGAGGTTGCCTTTCGGGAAAACCACCTCACCGCGCGTCCGGAGAGGTTGATTTTCGGGAAAAGCACCCGCGCCTCGCGCACGACGCCCGCGCGCACGCCGCCCGCGCCCCGCGCACGCCACACCGCGCGCGCGGCGGTCAGCGGTAGCGGGCGGCTAGGCGTTGGCGGTGCTCGGCGGGTGAGCCGAACAACGAGCGGTTCAGCGCCGCCCGCTTGAGATACGCGTGGAGCCCGCTCTCCCAGGCGTACCCGATCGCGCCGTGCAGCTGCATCGCGGTGCCGGCGGCGTCGACCGCGGCCGCGCACGCGTAGGACTTCGCCCTCGAGACCGCCAGGGCCGTCTCCGTCGCATCCGAGGCCCCCGAAGCGTCCACGGCGAGCGAGCGCGCGGCCTCGGACACCAGCCGGCGGGAGAGCGACGCCTGCACGAAGAGGTCCGCGCAGGCATGTTTGACCGCCTGGAACGAGCCGATCGGGCGGCCGAACTGTTCGCGCGTCCGGGCGTAGGCCACGGTGGCGGCGAGCACCGCTTCGCTGATGCCGAGGCTGTCGCAGGCCAGCGCGGCGGCCGCCCGGTCGACGAGCCGACGCACGGCCGCGTCCGGGTCGGCCGTGAACGGCAGCACCGCGGCGGACGGCAGCGGCACGGCGTCCGCCTCGACGATCCCGAACCGGCGGGTCGGGTCGAGAACCTCCTGCTCGACGACGCCGAGCGGCACCGCACCGGGATCCAGCAGCACGACGACGGGGGTGCCGCCGGGTTCGCGGGCCAGCAGCAGGAGCCGGTCGGCGCCGACCGCGTCCGGCACGAACGTGGCCCGCCCGGACAGGCGGAGGCCCCGCTCCAGCCGGAACGGGACGTCGCCCCGCAGGCTGTCCACTCCGGCGTCCAGCACCGCGGCGGTCGGGGCCACGGCGCCGCGCGCGACGCCGTCGAGTAACGCGTGGCGGTCGGGCGACGGCGCGAGCAGACCGAGCGTCCCGACGGCGAGGACCGCACCGAGGTACCGGCTGTGGGCCGCCGCCCGGCCCAGCTCCTCGAGGACGACCGCGGCCTCGGCGAACGTGGCGCCCGCCCCGCCGAGCGCGTCGGACACCTCGAGGCCCGTCCACCCCGCTTCGGCGAGCGTGCGCCACTCGACCGGGTTCTCCGGCGGGTGCGCGCCCAGCAGATCACGGGCGACCGCACGCAGCTCGTCGTGCAGCTCGGCCAACTCCGCCGAATCCACCAACTCAGTGGCTCCCTGGGGTTCGCTGATCGTCATGCGGCGCCCGGTTCCCGCGGCAGCCCGAGGCCTCGCTCGCCGATGATCGTCCGCTGGATCTCGCTCGAACCGCCCGGAATCGTCCACTCCCACGAGCTGACGAAGTCGAGCATCCACGCGCCGGACTCCCACCCGCTGGAGAGCGGCTTCCGGAGCACGGTGTGCGCCGCCGGGCCGCTGATCTCCACGCCGAAGTCCGTGACGCGCTGGAGCAACTCGCTGTAACAGAGCTTGACCACCGACGCATCGGCCGGCCCGGTCGTCCCCGCCGCGGCCCGCTCGACGTGCGCCCGGCACAGCGCACGGAGGGCCGCGATCTCCGTCTCGAAAGCGCCGAGCCGCTCCTGCACCCGGGGGTCGTCGAGCGGGCGCGTGCCGTCGGAGCGGCGGGCACCGCACGCCTCCACCAGCCACCGGAAGCCCGCGTTACCCAGCCGCTCCGCGAGTTCGAGCATCGTCACGCCGCGCTCCGCGCCCAGCGTCGCCTGTGCCACCCGCCAGCCCTCGTTCTCGTTCCCGACGAGGTTCGCCGCCGGGACCGTCACGTCGTCCAAGAAGATCTCGGCGAAGTGCGAGTCGCCGGTGGCTTGCCGGATCGGACGCACGTCGACGCCGGGCGAGCGCATGTCCAGCAGCAGGTAGGAGATCCCGCGCCGCTTGGGCGCCTGCGGGTCCGTGCGGGCCAGCAGCAGGCACCAGTCCGCGTGCACCGCACCGCTCGCCCAGATCTTGTGCCCGTTGACGACGTAGCGGTCGCCGTGCCGGCGAGCGGTGGTCCGCAGACTGGCCAGATCGGACCCCGCGCCGGGCTCGGAGAACCCCTGGACCCAGATCTCCCCGTCGAGGATCGCGGGCAGGTGCCGCGCACGCTGCTCGTCGGTACCGGCGACCATAAGCGTGGAGGCGGCGTGGTGGATCGCGACGAACGCGAGCACGAGCCGGGGCGCGTCGGCGGCAGCGAGCTCCTGGTAGAGCACCGTCTGCGCCGCCGCGGACATCCCGCCGCCCCACTCGGCCGGCCAGTGCGGCACGGCGAGGTCCGCTCGACGCAGCTCCTGGAACCAGTCGTGCTGGAACGCGACGTACTCCTTCTCCGGCACGCCGGTCTGCGCGCGCCGCCAGTCGCGGGGCACGTGCGTCCGGCACCACTCCCGCACGGCGCTCCGGAACTCCGCGGGGTCGGTAGGCCAGGCGCTCACGGTGTGCTCGCCGGACGCCGGAGTGCCCGCAGCCGGTCGCGGTGGTCGGCTGAGCGCATCGTGGCGCCCTCCGCGGCGAACCCCGCCGGCAGCGCCTCGGCCAACGCGCGGGACAGGACGCCGTTGAGCAGCAGCTTGGTGCCGCGCAGCGCCTCCGGCGGCTGGGCCGCGAGCCGCTCCGCGCAGCGTCGGGCCTCGGCGAGGACGGCCTCCGGCGCGACCGTGCGGGTGGCCAGGCCCAGCTCGACCGCGGTCGCCGCCGGGATCCGGTCGCCGGTGTAGAGGTACTCCCGGGACCGCAGGATCGGGGTGATCAGCGACCAGAACGCCGCGCCGCCGTCCCCGGCGACCAGGCCTACCGTGACGTGCGGATCGGCCAGGTACGTGGTCTCCGAGAGCAGCACGATGTCCGACAGCACGGCCAGCGTGCAGCCCAGGCCGACGGCCGGCCCGTTGACCGCGGCGATCACCGGCAGCGGGAAGCGGAGCATCTCCTCGACGATCCGGGCGCCGGACCGCAGGCTCGCGTCCCGGGCTTCCGGGTCGTCGAGGAAGGACGTGATCCAGTCGAGGTCGCCGCCGGAGCAGAACGCCCGCCCGGCGCCGGTGAGGATCACCACCCGCGCCTCCTCGTCGGCGGCGAGCTGCTGCCAGACGTCGGCGAGCGCGGAGTGGAGCGATTCGTCGACCGCGTTGAGGGCGTCGGGCCGGTTCAGCACGACGGTCCGTACCGGCCCGTCGGCCTCGACGCGCAGCTCGGCGGGCAGGTCGTACGTCACGGCTGGCCGTCCTCTCACACCGGGCTGGCGTCGAGCGGTTGCTCGGCGCCCAGTGGCTCGCAGTACAGGCCGGTCAGTCCACGCCGTCCGAGCAGCTCCGTCAACCGCTCGCGCGCCGCCGACAGGCCCAGCGGCAGTCGTCGGAGCGGCTGGCTGTACCGGGACAGCCAGGAGAGCGCGGTCTCGTCGCAGAAGCCGACCGCGCCGTGCAGCTGGTGTGCGGCGCGGAACACGGTGTCGGCCGCCTCGGCGGCCGCGACCCGCAGCGCGAGCGCGTCCGCGAGCGCGTCGTCGCCGCCGTTCCGGACGCTCCACAGCGCGTACTTGGCCAGCACCTCGACCCCCATCCGCTCGACCTCGGCGTCGGCGAGCTGGAACTGCACCGCCTGGAACGCCGAGAGCGGCCGGCCGAACTGCGTGCGTACACCGACGTGCGCCCGGGCGAGGTCGATCGCGCGGTCCAGCATCCCGAGCAGCGTCCAGCTCGGCAGCACCAGCCCGAGCGCGACGTCTTTCGCGCCGTCGTCGTCGATCGCGGACAGCTCCAGCTCACTGACGAACAGCGAGGTACGCGTCGGCTCGCTCCCGGGCTTCGCGATCGCGCTGCTGCGCTGCCCGTCCAGGGTGACGGCGACCCAGCGCAGATCCAGGTGGGCGATGGCCGCGGCGGGCACCGGCCCGGCGACGACGACCAGGCCGTCGGCGGCGAGATCGACCGGGCGGGCCAGCCGCTCGGCCACCGGGTAGGCCAGCGCCCAGTACCCCGCGCTCCGGCACAGCGCCGCGGCGGCCTCCAGCTCCAGGGCGCTGGTGCGGGGCTCCAGTTCCCAGGCGCCGAGGTTCTCCAGGACGGGCTCGGCGAGACCGGCCCGCCGGTCCGGTTCGTCCTCGGCGAGCTGCGCCAGCTGGTCCCCGCCCGCCGCGGCGAGGGCACGCGATGCCTGCCGCGCGTACTCGATCGCCTCGTCGCTCAGATCCAGGTTCACGACGCCGCCAGCAGGGCGCGGGAGAGCAGCATGCGCTGGATCTCGATGCTGCCCGACGCCACGGTGGACGCCTGGGCGTACCGCCAGTGGTCCTCCACCTCGCGGCGGAATCGGACGCCGTCCGGCCCGGTCAGCGACGCCGCACCCGCGATCTCCATCAGCACCTCCGCGCTGTCCTGGTCGAGCCTGGTCACCGCGATGCGGTAGGCCGCGGCGTCCCCCGGGGTCACCTGGCCGTCGTTCTGCAATGCGACGACCCGGTAGGCGAGCAGCCGGGCCCGTCGGCAGTGGACGAGCATCCGGGACCAGCGCGCCCGCAGCTCCGGCGGAAGGCCGTCCCACTGGTCACCCAGGACGCCCGGTGCGGCCAGCAGCAGGCGCTCGCACCGGGCGTAGCGCGCGATGCCGACGCGCTCGAACGACAGCACCTCCTGGACCACCCGCCAGCCGTCGCCCACGGTGCCGAGCACGTCGGTGGGCTCGACCCGGACGTCGTCGAAGAAGACCTCGTTGAGGTGGTGCGGGCCCATCAGGCTGCGGATGGGCCGGACCTCGATCCCCGGCGTGCTCATCGGCACCAGGAAGATCGTCAGCCCGTCCTGCTTCTTCGCGCCGGTGGCGGTCCTGGCCAGCAGGAAGCACCACTGCGCCATCGTCGCGTAGGAGGTCCAGATCTTCTGGCCGGAGATGCGCCAGCCGTCACCGTCCGGGCGGGCGGCCGTCCGCAGCGACGCGAGATCGGAGCCGGCTTCGGGCTCGCTGAAGCCCTGACACCAGATCACCTCGCCCCGCGCGATCGAGGGCAGGTGGAGACGCTGCTGGTCCGGTGTCCCGTGGCGCATGATCGTCGGCCCGACCCAGTTGACGCCCATGTACTGGGCGCCGCGGGGTTCGTGGTGTGCCCACATCTCCTCGCGGACCACCGTCTGTTCCCAGGCCGAGCCACCGCCGCCGCCGAACTCCTCCGGCCAGGCGATGCAGAGCAGGCCGCGGTCGGCGAGGAGCCGGCAGAACTCCTGGGCCACCGCCAGGTCCGCCGGGTCATCGGTGAACGCGCCGAGGTAGTCGTCGGGGACGTGCTCCGCCACGAGACGACGCAGCTCGGCGCGGAGGACCGTGGCGCGCTCGCCCATCGTGTAGTCCATGCGGACCACGATAGCTCAATCCTTACAATGATAATGAGTTTAGCGCGCAGTCCAGCCGCCATCGACAACGATCGTCTGGCCGGTCACGTAGCCCCCGCCGTCGCCGACGAGCCACAGGACCGCACCGACGATGTCCTCAGCGGAGCCCTCCTTGGGCAGCGGCGTGTTCCGGCGGAGGTACTCCCGCGCCTTCTCCGCGTCGTAGAGCGGGCCGGTGATCTCGCTGCGGAAGAAGCCGGGCGCCACCGTGTTCACCCGGATCGAGTGCCGCGCCCACTGCACCGCGAGCTCGGCGGTGAGACCACTCAGGCCCGCTTTGCTCGCCGCGTAGGACGCCTGTGGGATACCCGGGATGCCGACCCGGCCGCTGATCGACGAGATGTTGACGATCGCACCCCGCCCGACCGTGCGCATGTGCGGGAAGACGCCCTGCGCGAGCAGGAACGGCGCGACCAGGTTCAGGTCGAGAGTCCGGCGGATCGCGTCGACGGGTTCGGACTCGCCGCGCGCCTCGGTGAACATGCTGCCGGCGGCGTTGACGAGGATCTCCGGTGGCCCGAGCGCCTCCGCGACGGCCGGCACCACCTCGCCGACCCGGTCGGGATCGGACAGGTCGCAGGCGACGGCGAGACCGTCGAAACGCTCGGCCAGTTCGGCCAGCCGATCGTGCCGGCGCGCCACCACGGCGACCCGCGCGCCGAGCGACGCCATCGCCTCGGCCACCGCCGCACCCAGGCCGGACGAGGCACCGGTCACGATCGCCACCCGACCGTCGAGATCGAGCATTCGCGCCGCGACGTCGCGGTCGAAGGCCACGCGGGTCTCCCCTCACACGCAGGCCTCGCGCAGCCACCGCCCCGCGAGGAGCGACCGTCGG
The DNA here is from genome assembly GCF_039536245.1 of Cryptosporangium minutisporangium. Lineage (NCBI taxonomy): Bacteria > Bacillati > Actinomycetota > Actinomycetes > Cryptosporangiales > Cryptosporangiaceae > Cryptosporangium > Cryptosporangium minutisporangium. Next base: position 6,928 of record NZ_BAAAYN010000011.1, read on the forward strand.
CCGCTTCGCCCGATCGTAGGGAGAACTTTCAATCCTTACAAGGATAAGGCCCGGCGAGTCAGCCGCGCCGGAACCGCTTCCGGCTCCGGTCGGACGCCGCGTCGATGACGCCGCCCTTCAGCGATCGGCCCACCCAGTGCTGCGCCGCCGCGAGGTGGTCCCGCGCGATCCGTGCGGCCTCGTCCGCGTCGCCGTCTTCGATGCACTCCACCAGGCGCTCGTGTGCGCGGTGCGCGGCGGCGCAGTCCCCGCGCGAGGGGTAGGCGCCCCGGGACGCTTGCGCCTCCGCCCACGCCTCCTCCTGCACCGACCAGAGCGACGTCAGGCTCTTCACGACGACCCGCAGCGTGGCGTTGGTCTCGAAACCGACCAGCGCGTCGTGGAACTCGCGCGACGCCGTCGTGAAGACGGCCCCGTCGTCGATGCAGTTCTCGCCGACCACCAGCAGTTCTCGCAGCCGGGGCACCACGACCCGGCTGCGATCGGCCCGCTGCGCCAGGCGGGCCACGCACAGCGGTTCGAGCACCGCCAGCGCCTCTCCGAGGTCGGTGGCCTTGACCTGCATCGCCTGCAGCGTCAGACCGAGCGCGTACCCCGCGGTTCCGATGTCCGGTGCGTGCACGATCGCACCGCCGCGATTGCCCCGGCGGACGGTGATGAATCCTTCGGTCTCCAGAATGCGCAACGCCTCGCGCACCGAGGGGTAGCTCACTCCGAACTCGGCGACGAGCTCGTCCTGCTTCGGCAGCGACGTCCCGTCGACGATGCCGCCCGCGAGGATCCGGTCCCGGAGGACAGAGGCGACCTGCTCCGCCATACGCAATTGGCCTATTTTGGTGTGTTCGGAGCCCGCAATCGCCATAATTATAAGTTTAGCAGTGATGCCGGTGGCGGTTCATGACCGTTCCGGCGTGCCAACGAGTTGGGACAGCCCGGTGCGCTGGACCTTACCCATCGCGTTCACCGGCAGGGCGTCGACCTGTGTCCACAGCTCGGGCACCTTGTACGGGGCCAGTTCGCGTCGGCACCGCTCGGCCAGTGCGTCCAGATCGAGCGTTCCGCCCGCGCTCTGGACGACGGCCGCCACGCGCTGGCCCAGACGCTCGTCCGGCACCCCGCAGACCGCGACCCGGACGACGTCCGGGTGCCCGGCGATCACCCGCTCCACCTCCAGCGGGTAGACGTTCGCTCCACCTCGGATGATCACCAGCTTCTTCCGGTCCAGGACCGTCAGCCATCCGTCGCCGTCGACGGCTCCGACGTCGCCGGTCGGGAACGGGCCCGGCGACGACTGGCGGACACCACCGTCCTCCCAGTAACCGAGCAGGGGGGTCCACCGCCCCGCCCACCGACCGCCTGCCGCCGCCGCCAGCCGCAGCTCACCCGGCTCCCCCACCGGCAGCCGCCGCCCCGCGTCGTCGTACGCCGCGACGTCGAACTGTGGCAACACCTGCCCGCTGGCGGCCGGGCGCCAGTCGCTCCCCGGTGGATCGATCGCCACCACGGTCGGCGCCTCGGTCAGGCCGTAGGTGGCCCGCGGCGCCACCCCGTGGGCGGCGGCGAACGCGCGGCGCACGGCGTCGGGAGTGTCGCTGCCGCCGCTCCACACCTCCCGCAGCGAGCTCAGGTCGGCGCCGGGGCGTCGGGCCAGGTCGTAGAGCTGGGCAGGGGCCCCGTTCCACACGGTGACGCGCCGGGTGGCGATCCACTCGGCGACGCCGTCGGCGTCCCGCCGGTCCATCAGGACACAGCAGCCACCGGCCTGCGCGGTCAGCAGCGTCGAGAGGACGATGAGGTTGAGGATCGTGAGCGGGAAGCTGTCGCCCTTGCGCAGCTCCGGCCCCCAGCCCCGGGTCGCGACGAGCACCGCCCCGGGCAGCAGCAGGTTCCGCTGGCTGTGCACGACGGCCTTCGGCGCACCGGACGTTCCGCTGGTGAACGCGATCCCGGCCGGCGCGTCGACGTCGTGATCGACGGTGGGCGCGGTGAGGTCCCGGTCGAGCAGCTCCGCCCATCGATCGGAGTGCACACCATCCACCCGGCACCGCGGCCCGGCGAGCACGACGGTGGGCTCGCAGAGGTCCCGGAGCGCCTCCTGCTCACCCGGGGCCAGCGCCTCGCCGATCCCGGCCCAGATCGCGCCGATCCGCTGCGCGCCGTGGAAGGCCGCGACGATCTGCAGGTCGTTGGGGAGGCAGGCGGCCACCCGGTCGCCCGGGCGGACACCGAGCGCCCACAGGGCTCCGGCGGCCCGCCGCGCCTGATCGTCCAGCTCCGCATAGGACCAGACGCCCGACGCCGCTTCGACCGCCGGACGGTCCGGATACCGGGCCACCGCGGCGTCCAGGACTCCTGCCACCGCGTTTCCCGTGTCCTTGCTGCGCACCATTTCTTGATATCACAATCCTTGCAATGATTGACTGATTAAGGTCCGACGCGGAGGTAACGAGACGTGAGAACGAGTCATCCCGGTCCGCTGTCCGGCGTCCGCGTCATCGACCTCACGGCGATGGTGATGGGCCCCTACTGCACCCAGATCATGGCTGACCTGGGCGCGGACGTGATCAAGATCGAGCCCCCCAGCGGCGACAACACCCGGTACATCTCGGCCGGCCCCGAACCGGGCATGGGCGGCGTGTTCACCAACATCAACCGGGGCAAGCGCAGCGTGGTGCTCGACCTCCGGACGGCCGAGGGCAAGGACGGGCTGTCCGCGCTGATCGAGGGCGGCGACGTCTTCATCCACTCGATGCGCGGCAAGGCCATCAACGCCCTCGGGTTCGGCTATCCGGAGGTCGCGGCGATCAACCCGACGATCGTCTACACGAACTGCTACGGCTACGGCCGCCGCGGTCCGGACGCGAACCGGACCGCGTACGACGACACGATCCAGGCCGAGTGCGGGCTGCCGTACGTCCAGCAGCAACTGACCGGGACACCCAGCTACGTGGGCACGATCCTCGCCGACAAGGTGGCCGGAATGACCGCGCTCTACGCCACCACGATGGCGCTGTTCCACCGCGAGCGCACCGGCGAAGGCCAGGAGGTCGAGGTCGCCATGTTCGAGACGATGGCCGCGTTCATGCTGGTGGAGCACGCCAACGTCGCGATGTTCACCCCGCCGCTCGGCCCGCCGGGGTACCCGCGCGCGCTGGCCCCCAACCGCGCTCCGTACCGCACCAAGGACGGCCTGATCTCCGCGCTGGTCTACAACGACAAACAGTGGTCCGCGTTCGTCGACGCGGTGAAACCGCCGTGGGCCCGCCCCGAGTTCGCGACGCTCGCACAACGCGCGCAGCAGGTGGAGACCGTCTACGCGCTGCTGGCCGAGACGTTCCGGGAGCGCACCACGCAGGACTGGCTCGACCTGCTCCGATCCCTCGAGATCCCGGCCGCACCGGTCCGCGCCCTCGACGAATTGCTCGACGATCGGCACCTGAACGCCGTCGGCCTGTTCGAGACGGTGGACACGCCGAACGGCCCGGTGCGTTTCCCCGGGGTGCCGACCTGGTTCTCCCGCACGCCGGGCCGGGTCGCCGGTCCGGCACCCCGGCTCGGCGCCCACACCGAGGAGATCTTCGACGAACTCGGCCGCGGCACACCCAGCCGGGAAGCATCCGACCGGGGCGGGAAGTGACGGCATGACGTTCTCTTTCACCGACTCGCTCACCGACGACCAGCGGGGCATCCGCGACGGGGTGTTGGAGCACTGCGCGCGCTTCTCCGACCAGTACTGGCTCGATCGGGACCGGGACGGCACGTTCCCGCACGACTTCCACGCGTCGATGGCGAAGTCGGGCTGGCTCGGCATCGCGATGCCGGAAGCCTGCGGCGGCGCCGGGCTCGGCATCTCCGAGGCGGCCGTGATGATGCAGGCCGTCGCCGAGGCCGGCGGCGGGATGACCGCCGCGTCCAGCATCCACGGCCCGGTGTTCAGCATGCAGCCGGTCGCGCAGTTCGGCACCCCGGAGCAACGGCAGCGGATGATCCCGCCGGTGCTCAGCGGCGAGAAGCTGATCTGCTTCGCCGTGACGGAGCCCGACGCCGGGCTGGACACGACCGCACTGCGTACCCGAGCCGAACGCCGCGACGGCGGTTACCTGGTCAACGGCGAGAAGATCTGGATCTCGGTCGCGCAGGAAGCGCACTCGATGATGCTGCTCGCCCGCACCACCCCACTCGACCAGGTGAAGCGACGGACCGACGGGCTGTCGCTGTTCTTCACCGACCTCGATCGGTCCCGGGTGGAGGTGCGCGCGATCCCGAAGATGGGCCGGCACGCCGTCGACTCCAACCTGCTGTTCCTCAACGACCTGTGGATCCCGGAGTCCGACCGGATCGGCGCGGAAGGCGACGGGTTCCGGATCATCCTGCACGGTCTCAACCCGGAGCGGATCCTGCTCGGCGCGGAGGCGGTGGGGCTGGGCCGTGCCGCGCTGCAGCGTGCGGCGCGCTACGCCCGGGAACGAGTCGTCTTCGGCCGGCCGATCGGCATGAACCAGGGTATCCAGCACCCGCTCGCCCGCTGCTGGGCCCAGCTGGAGGCCGCCAACCTCATGGTGATGCAGGCCGCCACCCGGTTCGACCGGGGTCAGGAGTGCGGTGTTCCGGCGAACGCGGGCAAGTACCTCGCCGCCGAGGCCGGGTTCGAAGCGTGCCACACCGCGATGCTGACGCTGGGCGGCATGGGGTACGCGCAGGAGTACCACGTCGAGCGGTACCTGCGGGAGATCCTCATCCCCCGGACCGCACCGATCAGCCCGCACATGATCCTGAACTACCTGGCCGAGAAGGTTTTCGACCTGCCGAAGTCGTACTGATGAGCGTGGACCTGCGCCGGATACTGCGCGCCGGGGACCACGTCGTCGTCGGTCAGGCCTGCGGCGAGCCGACGACGCTGGTCGAGGCGCTGATCGAGCAGGGACCAGAGATCGGCGGCCTGACGGTCTTCGTCGCCACCAGCTTCTCCGGGCTGTTCACCGACGCCTCCCCGGACGCGTTCGCGCTGCAGAGCATGGGGGCGATCGGGGCACTCCGCGCGCGGGCCGCCCAACACCGGCTGAACGTCGTCCCCTGCCACGTCGGCCGGGTCGGCTCGCTGATCGAGGACGGGATCATCGGCTGCGACGCGGTGTTCCTCCAGGTCAGCCCCGCCGACGCCAACGGCGACCACAGCTGTGGGCTGATCAGCGACCACATCGGCGCCGCGGTCGCGAAGGCCCGCGTGGTCGTCGCCGAGGTGAACGACCGGACGCCGTTCACCTGCGGGGAGGTGGTACCGGCATCGGCCATCGACCACGTCGTCCCGGTCTCCCGGCCGCCGGTCGAGGTGCCGCCCGCGACGGTCACCGCGACCGATCGGGCGATCGCCGCGCATGCCGCGGACTTCGTCGAGGACGGCTCGGTGCTCCAGGTCGGCATCGGCGCGGTGCCCGACGCCCTGCTGCGCCTCGTGGGCGACCGCCGCGACCTCGGAGTCCACTCGGGAATGCTCGGCGACGGCCTGGTCGACCTCGTCGAGGCGGGCGTCGTCACCAACGCCCGGAAGCCGATCGACCGCGGCGTCTCGATCACCGGCGCGCTGATCGGCACCCGGCGCCTGTACGACTTCGCGCACCGCAACCCCGCGATCCGGATGTGTTCCGCGTCGTACACCCACGACGCGGCCGTGCTCGGGCAGCTACCGAAGCTGGTGACGCTCAACTCGGCGCTGGAGGTCGACCTCACCGGGGCGGTGAACGCGGAGCAGAGCGGCTCGGCCTACCTCGGCGGTACCGGCGGCCAGGTGGACTTCGTCCGGGCCGGTGCGCGCTCGCCGGGGGGTCACGCGCTGATCGTTCTGCCCGCGACCGCCAAGCGCGGCACGGTCAGCCGGATCACCGCCCAGCTGTCCGGCCCGGTCACCACCGCACGCAGCGACGTGGACGTCGTCGTCACCGAGTTCGGCGCCGCGCAGCTGCGCGGCCGGACGCTGGCCGAGCGCGCACGCCGCCTGGTCGCGATCGCCCACCCGGACTTCCGGGAGGACCTGGATCGCGAGGCCCACGCGATCGCACGGAGAGGTTACTGATGGACGCTGTCCTGTTCGACGCCCGCGACGACGGCATCGCGGTGATCACGCTCAACCGCCCGGAGACGCGGAACTGCCTGGCCCGGGACGTCCGCGAAGGACTGGCCGCAGCCTGGGACCGGTTCGAGCGGGACCCCGCACTGCGCGTCGCCGTGCTGACCGGGGCCGGGGACAAGGCGTTCTGCGCCGGCGGTGACCTGAAGGAGATGGTGGAGACCGGCATGGGCGTTCCGCCCCGAGACCTGTTCCCGCTGCCGTACGACACCGTCGAACTGTCCAAACCCACGATCGCCGCGGTCAACGGCGTCGCGTTCGCCGGCGGGTGGATGCTCGCGCAAGCCTGCGACCTGTGCGTGGCCAGCACGACCGCGCGATTCGCGGTGACCGAGGTGAAGGTCGGGCGGAGCTCGCCGTGGGCGGCACCGCTGATCCACATGATCCCGCAGCGGATCATGATGGAGATCCTGCTGACCGGCAACCCGATCACCGCCGCGCGAGCATACGAGATCGGGCTGGTCAACCGCCTGGCCGAGTCCGGCGACGTGCTCACCGTCGCGCTGGACCTGGCCCGCGAGATCCTCGCCGGCGCTCCGCTCTCCGTCCGGGCCGCCCGGGAGACCGTGATGCTCTCCACCGAGATGGGACGGTCCGCCGCGCTACAGGCGGCGAGGCACGCCTCGGAGACCTGCTACCGCAGTGACGACGCCCAGGAAGGCCCCCGCGCGTTCGCCGAGAAGCGCGCCCCCCGCTGGACGGGCCGCTGAGCCGCAGCGGCCGGCGGATTTTCGAAGACCACCCGTCAGCGGCCGCAGACGGGTGGTCTTTCGGGAAACCGTCCGCCGGCCGCCACCGGCCGCCGCCCGCAACGTCAGCGGACCGCGCGGATGCCGCGGAGGTACGGCTCCAGGTCGGCGTCCAACTCGACGCCGAACGTCCGCATGGCCTTGGCCAGCATGTCGTAGGTACCGACCGCGAACACCAGGTCGATGAGCTGCCGCTCGTCGAACTCGCCGGACAGGGCCCGCCAGGTGTCGTCGCCGATCGTCCCGTCGCTGAGCAGCTCGTCGGCCGCGGACAGCAGCGCGCGCTCCACCGGGGTCCAGCCCGGTGCGTCCGGCCCCTCGCCCACCCGGTCGATCTCCGCGTCGTCCAGGCCGACGCCGTCGGCCTGGACGACGTGCTGAGCCCACTCGTAGTCGCACCGCCGGAGCCACGCCACCCGCAGCACCAGCAGCTCGCGATACCGGCCGGGCAGCGGAGACCCGTACAGGAGGTGTCCGTTGAACTGGAGGAACGCGGTGGTGAGCGCGGGGTGGTTGGCCAGCACGCCGAGCAGGTTCGCGCCGTTCGGGCGCCCCTCGGAGGGCTTGCCCGCCCGGACCGTGTCCCGGAATTCGGTGATGAACGTCCGGAGTTCCGGCGACCACTCGGCGGGCGGAATCGGCGGAATGCGGCTCACGTGTTGCGCCCGCCGTTGACGCCGAGGATCTGTCCGGTGATGTAGCCGGCCTCCTCGCTCACCAGGAACGCGGTGGCCGCCGCGATGTCCTCGGGCCGGCCGACCCGTCCCACCGGGGTCTTGGCGGTCTGCGCCGCGAGGTCGACGTATCCCTGCTCCACGGTCTGGCGGAGCATCGGCGTGTCGATGAAGCCGGGCGGGATCGTGTTGACCGTGACCCCGTACCGGGAGAACTCCAGCGCCAGCACCTTCGTGAGGCCGACGACGCCCGACTTCGCGGCGACGTAGCCGGACATCCCGGCCGAGCCACTGTGGATGCTCGACGAGGAGATGTTGACGATGCGTCCCCAGCCTTCCTCGACCATTCCCGGTAACGCCGCCTGGCAGCAGTGGAACGTGCCGGTCAGGTTGACCGCCAGCATCCGGTTCCAGGTCTCGAGCGTGACCTCGAGGAACGGGCCGACGACGCTCACCCCGGCGTTGTTCACCAGGATCGTCGGCCGCCCCAGCCGGGCACCGACCTCGCCGAGGGCCGCGTCGACGGCGGCCCGGTCGGTCACGTCGACGGCCAGGCCGACGGACTTGCCACCGTCCTCCTCGATCGACGCGGCGGCGGCCGTGGCCGCGTCGCCGTCCCGGTCGAGGACCGCGACGAGTGCGCCGTCCGCGGCGAGGCGTCGGCTGATCGCCTCGCCGATCCCCGATCCGCCGCCCGTGACGACAGCAACCCGTGTGCTCATGTGATGGCCTCATCTCCGACGACAGTGGTGCGGTGCATCCGGCGCGGCTGCGCGCGGTCGAACGGACAGGCGCGGTGAACGAGACCCCGGTTGTCCCACATCACCATGTCGCCCACCGACCAGTGGTGGCGCAGCACGCGGTCCGGTGCGGTGGCTCGCCGTTCGAGGTCCGCCAGCAGAGCGCGCCCTTCGTCCACGTCCATACCGACGACGTGCGACGCCGTGCCCCCGAACACCAGCGAGCGACGCCCGGACCGGTGCGCCCAGACGAGCGGATGTTCCCGCCCCGCCCGGGAATCCCACTCCGCTTGCTGTTCCGGCGTCGGGTCCGGATACGTCCGACGCTGGATGGCCTCGAACGTGTGGACCACGCGCAGCCCGGCGTAACGGTCCTTCTCCGCGTCGGAGAGGGCGTCGTACGCCGCGTAGGTACTCGCGAACTCCGTCTCGCCGCCCTCGTCCGCGGTGACGTGGGCGGTCAGGATCGACGCCTTCGCCGGTACCGCGTCCAGGGCGCCGTCGAGGTGCCAGTGGTCGTTGCTCGCGAAATACTCGGCGTTCGGATTGGCCGGGTCGAAGCTGATCTCCATGACCTCGGGATTCGAGTAACCCCGGAACTGCACGAGGTCGCCGAGCGTGCGGCAGAACGCCACCTGGGCGTCGTCGTCGATCCCGAGTTCCCGGAACAGCAGGACGCCGTGCTCCTCGAGCGCGTCCCAGCACTGGCCGGGTACGTCCGCGTCGTTCAGCAGGCGGTCGACGTCGACCGCGAGCGCCTCGACCCCCACCGTGTCGCCGAGCTTCGCGAAGGCGATGGCCGCCATCGCACCCCTCCTCTCACTGATCAGGATTGGGCAACGCCGGCTCGTTCACGCGGGAAACGAACCGGCGCGTGCCCGTCACTCCAGGCGGATCGCCCGCTCCGGGCAGGTGCGCTCGGCCTCCTGCGCCGCCGTTTCGAACGCCGGGTCGATCTCCGCCACGCGCACCACCGCGAAACCGTCGTCGCTGAGGTCGAACACCTCCGGGCAGACCGAGACGCAGACGCCGTGTCCGCGACAGCGATCCTCGTCGACCAGCGCCTTCACCGCACCGCACCCGGCGTGAACTCGAGGTGCAGCTGGGTCAGGCCGCGCAGGATGTACGTCGGGAGATAACTGAACTTCCGGTCGCCCGCCGGCCCGTGGTGGGCCTCGGAGATCCGGATGTCCTCGGTCCGGTCCAGGAACCGCTCGATCGTGGCGCGCGTCTCCGCCCGGGCCAGCGGCGCTCCGGGGCACGAGTGGATGCCGCGCCCGAACGCGATGTGCTGCCGGGCGTTCCGACGGTCGATGTCGAACACGGCCGGGTTCTCGAAGCGACGCGGATCGCGGTTCGCGGCGCCGTTGAGCAGCATGAGCGTGGTGCCGGCCGGAACGTCGACGCCACCCACGGTCGTCGGCACCCGGGAGAGCCGGAAGTCACCCTTGATCGGGCTCTCCAGCCGCAGGGTCTCCTCGATGAACTGCGGGATCCGGTCCCGCTCGCGCCGCAGCAGCGCCTGGAGCTCGGGGTTCTCGCCCAGGATCTGGAACGCCGAGCTCAGCAGCCGGACCGTGGTCTCCTGGCCCGCCGAGTAGACGTTGCACGCCACCTTCGCGACGTCGGAGACGGTCGGCATCGAACCGTCCGGGAACGTCGCCGACGCCATACCGGTGAGGACGTCCTCGCGCGGGTTCCGGCGGCGGTCGTCGATGTAGGCGGAGAAGCGGTCGTAGAGGAACCCCAGCGGGTTGTGCTCCAGCGGCTTGTCCCCGGTTCCTCCGATACCGGCGCCGGATCGGGGACGCCGGAGTCCCGCGGCGATCTCGTCCCGGTCGGCCTCCGGGACCCCGAGCAGGTCGGCGATGACGAGCATCGTGTACGGCGCCGCGAACCCGCTGATGAACTCGCCCTCGCCCGGCGCGAGGAAGGCGTCGAGCAGCTGGTCGGCCAGCTGCCACATCACCGCCTCGTTCTCCTTGAGGCGCTTGGGGGTGATCAGGCGCATCAGCAGCGCGCGGTGGTCGGTGTGGACGGGCGGGTCCATGCACGGGAGCTGGTCGCTCATCGGGAGCTCGGCCCGGTGCTCCTCGATCAGCGTGGAGACGTCGTCACCGGTGAGCGGGACCGGGAAGCCGGGGAACGGGCCGGTCACCGCCGTGCAGGAGGAGAACGTCACCGCGTCGTTGAACACCTGCACGGCCTCGTCGTAGCCGGTCACCATGAAGACGTCGTGGTGCGGCTCGCGCCGCACCGGGCTCTGGGCGCGGAGGGCCTCGAGGTACGGGTACGGATCGGCCGCCACCTGGTCGTCCCGGAAGAAGTTCACCTCTGCGCTATCGGCACGGTCGTCCATCGATCCTTCTCTCGTCTCTGCGGAGCCTGCTGCCTCAGGGCAGGTGGGGTGGCCGCTTGTTGATCAACGTCGCTGGTAGGAGGGGCCCTCAGTGCTTCGCGACCGCGCCGGCCAGCGACGGCCCCGGCGCGAGCCGCCCCGACGGGGGCGATCCCGACGAGGACGGCTCCGCCGGAGGCGGCTCCGACGAAGACTCAGTAGCCGAGGATGCCCTTGATCTCGAGGTAGTCGGTGAAGCCGAACTCGCCCCACTCGCGTCCGTTGCCGCTCTTCTTGTAGCCGCCGAACGGGCTGCAGAAGTCGAACGCGTTGTTGACGTACACCGCGCCGGCCCGGATCCGCCTCGCGACGGACCTGGCGAGTTCCTGGTCGGTGCCGGAGACGTTGGCCGCCAGCCCGTACTCGGTGTCGTTCGCGATCTCCACGGCCTGGTCGACGTCGTCGTAGCCGATGATGACGAGCACCGGGCCGAAGATCTCCTCGCGGGCGATCGTCATGTCGTTCGTGACGTTCGCGAAGACCGTGGGCTTGACGTAGAAGCCGGCCTCCAGCCCGTCCGGACGGCCCGGCCCGCCGGCCACCAGCGTGGCGCCTTCGTCGGTCCCCTTCTGGATCAGGGCCTGAACCTTCGCGAACTGCGCCTCCGACACCACCGGACCGATCGCGACCTCACCGGTCGGGTCGCCGACCGTGGTGGCGGCCGCGGCCTCCCGGGCGGCGGCGACGGCCTCGTCCATCCGCGCGCTGGGCACCAGCATGCGGGTGGCGGCGCTGCAGGTCTGTCCCGAGTTCATCATCACGCCGCCGACGCCGGTGGCGACGTTCCCCGCTAACGCGTCGTCGTCGAGGATGACGTGCGGGCCCTTGCCGCCCAGCTCCTGGACGACTCGCTTCACGGTGGGCGCGGCGTTCTTCGCGACCTCGATCCCGGCGCGCGTCGACCCGGTGAACGAGATCAGATCCACGTCCGGGTGGGCCGAGAGCGGGACACCGACGCCCGGTCCGTCGCCCTGGACGAGGTTGAACACACCGGCCGGTACCCCGGCGGTGTCCAGGATCTCGGCGAAAATCTGGCCGACGCCCGGCACCTGCTCGGACGGCTTGAGAACCGTCGTGCAGCCGGTCGCCAGCGCCGGGAACACCTTGACCGCGATCTGGTTCAGCGGCCAGTTCCACGGCGTGATCAGCCCGCAGACGCCGATCGGCTCCTTGACCACGCGGGTCACCCCGCGCTGCTCCTCGAAGACGAAGTTCTCCAGCAGCTCGATCGCGGTGGTGAGGTGTCCGGCGCCGAGCCCCAGTTGGAAGCCGCCGGCCAGAGCCGCCGGTGCGCCCATCTCCTCGGTCAGTGCGGCGGCGAGGTCCTCGCTGCGCTTCTGGTAGACGTCGAGGATCGTGCGGAGCAGCTCGAGCCGCTCGTCCTTGCTCGTCGCCGACCAGGCCGGGAACGCAGCCTTGGCGGCGGCGACCGCCCGGTCGACGTCGGCGGCCGACCCCGCCGCTACCCGCCCGCACACCTGCTCGGTCGCCGGGTTGACCACGTCGATCGTCGCGGGTGTGGCCGGGTCGACCCACTGGCCACCGATGTAGAACTTCGAATATTCACGCATGGTCACGTCACTGTGTCCCTTCGGCGTACCAGGTCCGGAACTCGTCGTAGCTCGGCATCTCTTCCGAGTTCGCCTTCGGGTCGATCACCACGTGGACGACGGCGGTCTTGCCGCTGGCGTAGGCGCGCTTGATCGCCGGGGCGATGTCCTCGTCGCGCTCCACGTACTCGCCGTGGCAACCGAAACCCTCGGCAACCTTGTCCAGGCGGGTGTTCGTGCTCCAGTGGGTGCCGGTCTCCCGGGAACCCTGGCCGAAGGTCCTCTTGTAGACGCCGACTTCGAGTCCCCAGGAGTAGTCCACGCCGACGACGCACACAAGAGGCAGGTTCAGCCGGGCGGCGGTCTCGAGCTCCGCGACGTGGAACAGGAACGACGAGTCGCCGGTGATCAGCATCAGCGGACGCCGCCCACCGTCGGCCACCCCGGCGCCCACCGCGTAGGGCAGGCCGGTGCCCAGGTGCCCGAAGTTCTGGTTCCAGATGACGTCGTTCGGCTTGGCCTGGGAGTACGTCCAGCCGAAGATCGTCGTCGCGCCGCCGTCGCGCACCATGATCCCGTCCGCCGGGAACACCTTCGTCGCCTCGACGATCATTCGGGCGGGGTGCACCGGCGAGCGGCCGGACGGCGCGCTCTCGGCCAGCTCGGCGAGGCGCTCCGCGTCCTTCGCGATCCAGTCGGCCAGCGCCGGTGCCGCCGTGCGCGGCGAGTCCGCCAACGCGTCGACGAGCTGCGGGACGATCGCGCGCAGGTCGCCGACGAGCGGAACGTCGATCGGTCGGTTCACGCCGACGGCCTGCGGGTCCTGCTCGACGAGGATCCACTTCCGGTTCGCCTCGTTCGGGATCCAGTGCCGGCCCCGGCCGTAGTGCACCGGCTCGCCGAGCTCGGTGCCGAGCGCCAGGCAGAGGTCGGACTGCACGACCGCATCGACCGCCGACGGCGAGAACCCGTACGGGAACGTGCGGTCCTCGCACCCCTTGAGGTACGAGGTGCCGCCGGACGTCTGGATGATCGGGCAGGCCATCGCGTCGGCGAGCGCGCGGACCGACTCCCCCACTCGTGCGGTGTGCACACCGTGCCCGACCAGCAGGATCGGATGCTTCGCCGCCCGGATCAACTCGACCGCCTCGGCGATCCGCTCCGGCCCGGCGGTCTGGTTCACCAGCCGGTACGCGGACGGCGGCAGGGCCGGGGGCACGTCGAGCTCGGCCTGGATGACGTGCGACGGGTACTCGACGTACGCCGGGCCCGGTGTTCCGGACAGCGCCGCCCGTAAGGCTTGGCGGAGGACCTCGTCGGTCTGGTCCGGGTACTCGATGCTGGCGGAGTACTTGACCGACGGCTCGACCAGCTCGGCCTGCTTCACGAACTGGATCCGTCCGCGCCGCACCCGCTGCTCGGTGATCCGGGCGCGCTGGCCGCCGAGGAAGATCACCGGCGAGTTCTCCACCTTCGCGCACATGATCGCCGGCGCCAGGTTCGCGATGCCGGGCCCGAGCGTGCCGATGCAGACCGCGGGTCCCCCGGTCATCCGGGAGACCGCCTCGGCCATGAAGCCGGCGGACGCTTCGTGGTGCGGCGCGACGACGCTCCAGCCCCGCTCGTCGGCGAGGTGGAACATGTGCACGAAGTTCGGGTCGGGGATGCCGAAGAGCGTGTTCACGCCCTCGGCTTCGAGCAAGTCCAGGATGCGTTCGTAAACCTTGACCGTCATGAGGTCCTCGCCATTTCGAAACTACGCTGGATGTGGTCGACGAACGCCGACGGGACGACCGGCAGGGTCCACGGGTCGCTGGTGTCGCGGATCGTGGAGATTTCGTCGGCGACCTGCTCGATCGACCAGGAGGGCCGGTACACACCCCGGCTCTCGGCGACCCAGGCCCGCGCGACCCGGCCGGCCATCGTCACCAGCACCTCGCCGCTGATCGAACAGGACTCGTGTGCGAGCCAGCCGACGACCGGAGCCGTCAGCTCCGGGTCCATCGGCGGGTACGCCGACGTGTCGAGCCCTTCGGCGAGCCTGGTCAGCGCGCCGGGGGCGATGACGTTGGACTTCACGCCGGAGGCCGCCCCCTCGAGCGCGGCCACGTGGGAGAGCCCGATCACGCCCGCCTTCGCCGCGCTGTAGTTCGCGACCTGGTGGTTGCCGTAGAGGCCGCCGATCGAGGAGGTCAGCACGATTCGGCCGTACCCGGCCGCGGCCATCACCGGGAACGCCGGCCGGACGACGTGGAACGCACCGCGGAGATGGACGTCGAGCACGGCGTCGAAGTCCTCGTAGGTCATCTCCGTCAGCGGCGCCCGCCGGTTGTTGCCCGCGTTGTGGACGAGGACGTCGATCCGGCCGAAGTGCTCGATGGCCGCGGCGACGATCGCCTGACCGCCCTCGGGCGTCGCCACCGACTCCGTGCAGGCCACGGCCTGCCCGCCGGCCTTGTCGATCTCCCGGACGACCTCGGTGGCCGGGCCGTCGTCGGCCCCGTCGCCGCTGATGCTGACGCCCGGGTCGTTGACGACGACCTTCGCGCCCTTCGCGGCGAGCAGCAGGGCATAGGCCCGCCCCAGGCCACGTCCGGCGCCAGTGACGACGGCGACCCGGTCGTCAAAGCGCAGTTCGCTCATGAGCGCAGCTCCAGAGCGTCGAGGACGTCGAGGCACTTCGCTCTCAGGGCGTCGTCGCGGTCGATCTCGGGCGTCTCGGTCGGTGCGCAGTTGTGCATCGGGTTCCTCAGGTCAGGTCGGTCGGTGCGCCGGTGCCCATGTACTTCGCGAGGTTGTGGTGGAGATTCGCCACGCTGCGCTCGCTGTACGGGTTGGGCTTCGGCCCGGAGAAACCCCGCGACTTCATGCCCTTCTGGACGGCCGCCATGTTGGAGAAGTCCTGCGGCAGCACCGTCCGCCAGTTCGGGTCGTCCTCCGGGGTGTACTCCCACTCGGTGGCCGGCTCCTGGCCAGCCGGGTAGAGCTGGTACACCGCGACCTCGAAGATGCATTTGTCGGGGTCGTAGCCGTAGGGCCGGGCGCTGTAGCAGAGCATGTTGTTCTGCCCGTGCCCGATCTGGAAGTTCGGGAAGATCTGGAAGGCCGTGCCGGACTTGGCGGCCACCTCCGGCGGGATCGTCGGCCAGACCACGCCTCGCTCGGCGTCCTCCCGCCGGGCGGTCGCCATCCAGTACTGCAGAACCTCGGGCGGGGGCGTCCCCTCCGGAAGCTCCTGCTCCAGCCGGTTGGCGACCTCGACGAGCGTCTCGGTGGTGTTGGTGTTCGCGTTCTGCCAGATGAAGTTCTGCATCACAGCGGTGGACACCCGGGCGTCCGCCCCGCCGGCGATCCGCACCTTCCCCTGGTTGCCCTCCAGGCCCTTCGGAGCCTCGAAGCCGATGTTGCTGTGCTTGCCCTGCGCCTTCGCCCAGCCGAGGTTCGCCCCGAACTGGTTGAACTCGGGGTGGGTGTAGGGCACGTGGTAGATCTCCATGAAGGCCTCGAGTGCGACCTTCCAGTTGCAGTCGAAGACCAACCATCGACGCCACCGGTACCGGAAGTTCTCCAGCTGGTATGGCTCGAGCAGGCCGGCCGCCGGCTCCAGGTAGTCCCGCAGCGGCTCGCACTCCGGGTCCAGGTTGATCCAGATCCAGCCGCCCCAGGTGTCGACCTTCACGTTCGTGAGCCGGATCTTGTCGTCGGTCAGCCCGCACGGCCAGTCCTGCTTCTCGGCGACGAACGTGTTCTCGCCGTCGAGGTTGTACCGCCACCCGTGGTACCCGCAGACGAACCCTCGGCCGCGCCCCCGGGCGTCGTGCTTGCCGGGCGGGGTGTCGAGCAGCCGACGGCCCCGGTGGGAGCACACGTTGTAGTACGCCCGGAACGTGTTCGGCCCGCTCCGGACGACGATGATCGAGTCGTCCAGGATGTCGTAGGTGAGGTAGCTCCCGACCTGCGGGAGCTCCTCCACCCGCCCGACCTGCTGCCAGACCTTGGCCCACAGCTTGTCGCGCTCGGCCCGGGCGTACTCGGTGGAGATGTACGCCTCCACGCCGATCGTGACCGGCTGGGACAGCGCCTCGGTGGTCTTCTCAACCGTCTCGGTCATCCAGTCTCCCGAAGAAGTCAGCGCGTGATCGCTGCGCGGAATCCCTCGTCTTTGAGGAAGAGGGATGTGTTGTCGGCGCCCAGGTGCGTCCACTTGAGGTTGAGACCGCCGTCGACCAGGAGCGTTTGTCCGGTGAGGTAGCTCGACAGGTCGGAGAGCAGGAACAGGATCGGCCCAGCCTGTTCCTCCGGGCGGCCACGGCGACCCATCGCGATCGCACGCTGATCACGCTCGGCGTCGTGGTCGACGTAGGCGCCGGACGCGGGGGTCTCGGTCACGCCGGGCGCGACCGCGTTCACCCGGATCGCGTACGGCGCCAGTTCGACCGCCATCGTGCGGGTCGCCGCGACCACGGCGGCCTTCGCGGTGCCGTAGGCGATGTGCAGCGGCGCGGTGTTCATCCCGCTGATCGACGAGATCGAGACCAGGGACCCCGGGCGGCCCTGGGCCTTGAGTTCGGCGGCGACCGCCTGGCTCATGAAGAACATCGTCTCGAGGTTCTGCTGGAACAGCGCGCGCCAGTCGGTGCGGGTCACGCGGGTGGCGGGCATCCAGGTTGCCGGCGCGGCTCCGCCCGCGACGTTGACCAGCCCGTACAGCGTGCCATCCGCTTTGGTCGCGGCCTCCAGCACGGTGGCGACGCCGTCGTCGGTGGACGCGTCGGCGGCGACCGGCACCACCGACAGCCCTTCGGCCGCCAGTGGCGCGATGTGCTTGTCGAGGTTCTCCGGCGAGCGGCTGACCGCGATCGCGGTCGCCCCGGCCTCGGCGACCATCCGCGTCACCGTGGTGCCGATCCCGCCACCGCCGGCACCGGAGACGACGACGACGCGCCCGTCCAGTCCGAGGATGCTCATCGCGTCCCCTCCTTCAGTGCCAGGACGCTGCCGTCGCCGTCCGCGGAGACGTAGAGCGTCCCGTCCGGCCCCGCGGCGATCCCGGCGAACGGCCCCTCAGGCCCGGAGAAGGGTTGGAGCCCGAGCAGCGGCTTCGGCGTGACGCCGGGCGGTGCCCCCACCGGGAGGTCTCGCGCGATCGTCTGCTGCGCCTTGCTCCCGAGATCGACGCTGATCAGCGTCTTCGCTCCGACGTCGAGCACGAAGAGGCGGCTGCCCTGGACCACGATTCCCTGCGGCCGCTCCAAGCCGTCGACGACGGTGTCGACGCCGGAAGCGGTGACCGCGACGATCCGGCCCGCACCGGACTCGGCGATCAAGCAGGTCCCGTCCTCGGCGAACGCGACCCCGACCGGCTGATCCAGTCCGGCGGCCAGCTCCTCGAAGTTGCCGGACCGGACCGCAACCACCCGGCCCGCGCCGAACTCGGCCGCGACGACGTCCCCTCCCGGTCCGACCGCAACTCCGTAGAGCTGGTCGAGCCCCTCGGCCAGCACGTCGCTCTCGCTGCTCGCCGGCCGGTAGCGGGTGATCTGACCCAGGGACGTGGTGACGAGGAACTCGCCGTCGCCGGACGCCGTCACCCCGCGGACGTAGCCGGGGTAGCCGGGGCTGAAGAGCATGCCCACCGTCTCCGGCGCGGCGCCGGCACGCAACTCGTAGAAGTTCGCCCCGTCGGCGACGTAGAGCCGGCCGTCGGCGCCCACCGTCAGGTCGAGCGGCCCGTTCAGGCCGGCGGGAAGAGTCGGCCGGGTGGTTCCGTCACCGAGGATCTCGGTGATCGCACCGCTGAAGCTCGAGACGAACAGCCGGTCGCCGACGAATGTCAGATTGTCGATGCCGGGTGCGAGCGTGGCCAGCACCGTGCTCTCGCCGGAGCGCGGGTCGATGCGCAGGACCTGACCGCTACCGCACTGCGTGGAGACGATGTAGCCCGCGGGGTCGAACTTCACCGCGGAGGGACCGCCCAGATCGCCCGCGACCCGCTCGGGCTCGCCGCCCTCCGGATCGACCTTCCAGATCTCGTTCGTGCCCAGCAGCGGGTAGTAGAGCTTCCCGTCCGGGCCGGCTTCCAGCGCGTTGGGCATCATTAGCCCCTCGAGCAGGACTCGAGGAGTGCCGCCGTCGAGCGGAAGCTCCAGCAGGCGCCCGCCGATCCGGCATTCGTCGACGAACAGCCGACCTTGGTGGAACGTGATGCCGTTCGCGCCGGGCAGGTCGTCGCGTAAGACCCGGGTGCGGCCGTCGTCGCTGCGGACGCTCACCCGCCCGTCGTAGTACTCGGTGATGTAGAGATCGCCGTTCGCGTCGAAGGCCAGGTCGTCGGGCGCGACGATCTCGCTGCCCTTCGCGCTGATGGTTTCCAGTTGCCCGGTCTCGAGGTCCAGCGCGCTGATCGAGCTACCGGATACCTGGGCGATGTAGATCCGGCCGTCCACGCCGGTGCGTAAGCCGTTGGCGCCGAACAGCCGGCTCGGTGGGGTGAGGCGTTCCAGGCTCCACCCATCGGCGAGGCCGGCCGGCGTCGCGCCGGTGAATCGTGACCGCTGCAAAACCATGGTGACGGACTCCCGGCAACGTCGTCGTTAGCATGGGGCGCCCTCTTGATATCACAATCATTGCAAGGATTCATTAGATAGGCTCAGGCCGATCCCGGCCCCCGGGAGGCAGACCCAGAAGGGACCCGCTCACCGATGTTCTCGGCGTTACTCATCACCAAGGACCAGACCGAGCAGTCCGTCAGCGTCACCGAGCTGGCCGAGGACGCGCTCCCGGCCGGCAACGTCGGGGTCGCCGTCGAGTACTCGACGCTCAACTACAAGGACGCGCTGGCCATCACCGGGCGCTCCCCGATCGTGCGCTCGTTCCCGATGGTGCCCGGCATCGACCTGGCCGGGGTCGTCACCGACAGCTCCCACTCCGCGTGGAAACCGGGTGACCGCGTCGTCCTCAACGGCTGGGGCGTCGGGGAACGGCACTGGGGCGGCCTGGCCCAGCGTGCCCGCCTCGACGGGGACTGGCTGATCCCGCTGCCCGCCGAGCTCACGACCCGGCAGGCGATGGCGCTGGGCACTGCGGGCTACACCGCGAGCCTGTGCGTGGAGGCGCTGCTCGCCTCCGGCGTGCGGCCGGACCAGGGCGAAGTACTGGTCACCGGAGCGACCGGCGGGGTGGGCAGCGTGGCGGTCGCCCTCCTGGCCCGAGCCGGCTACACCGTCGCCGCGTCCACCGGCACGACCGCCGAGGCGGAGTACCTCCAAGGGCTGGGGGCCACGTCCGTGCTCGACCGCGCGGAGCTGTCCGGCCCGGGCAAGCCGCTGCAGAAGGAGCGGTGGGCCGGCGTCGTCGACTCGGTCGGCAGCCACACGCTCGTCAACGCCTGCGCGCAGACCCGGTACGGCGGCGCGGTCGCTGCCTGCGGCCTGGCCCAGGGGATGGATCTTCCGGCCACGGTGGCGCCGTTCATCCTGCGGGGCGTGTCCCTGCTCGGCGTCGACAGCGTGATGGCACCGCTCGACCGTCGGCGCGCGGCCTGGGACCGGCTCTCCCGGGACCTGGACCCGGCCGCGATCGAGGTGATCGCCTCCGAGATCCCGCTCTCCGACGCGATCGCCACCGCCGGTTCCCTGCTGGACGGCGCGATCCGTGGCCGCGTCGTCGTCGACGTCAACCGCTGAGGAGTTCTACATGAGTGAGAAGGCACCGGAGCTGGATCTCACCGACGTCGACCACCGGGTCGGCCAGCCGGTCGGGGGCGGCCAGCTGTGGGATCCCTGCAGCTCGTCGGATGTCCGGCGCTGGGTGATGGCGATGGACTATCCCAACCCGATCCACTGGGACCAGGAGTTCGCCCGGGAGTCGAAGTTCGGCGGCCTGATCGCACCGCAGTCGATCGCGGTCGCGCTGGACTACGGGCACGGCGCCCAGCCCGCCTGCGTCGGCTACATCCCCGGTAGCCACCTGATCTTCGGCGGCGAGGAGTGGTGGTTCTACGGCTGCCCGGTCCGCCCGGGCGACCAGCTGTTCCAGCAGCGCCGGTTCCACGACTACAAGGTCGTGGACACCAAGTTCGCCGGGCCGACGATGTTCTCCCGCGGCGACACCACCCACACCAACCAGCACGGGACGCTCGTCGCGAAGGAGCGCTCCACGGCGATCCGCTACCTCGCCGCCGAGGCCGAGAAGCGCGGGCTCTACGACGCCCAGTTCGGCACCGTGCGGACCTGGACGGGCACCGAGCTGAACGAGATCGAGAAGGTGCGCCATGAGTGGCTCCTCTCGAACCGCGACGGGGTCTCCCCCCACTTCGACGAGGTGAACGTCGGCGACCGGCTGCCCCGGCGGGTGATCGGCCCGCACAGCATCGCCAGCTTCACGACCGAGTACCGCGCGTTCCTGTTCAACATCTGGGGCACCTTCCACTGGGTCACCCCGGCCGGCGTCGAGGACCCCTGGGTCTACCAGGACCCGGGCTGGGTGGAGGGTTTCGCGTTCGACGAGGAGGGCGCGAAGATCGACCCGCGCAAGCGCGACGGCTTGTACGTCGGCCCCTCGCGCGGCCACATCGACAGCGAGAAGGCCAGCGAGGTCGGGATGACGCGCGCCTACGGCTACGGCGCGACGATGGGCGCCTGGTGCACCGACTACCTCTCCTACTGGGCCGGGCACGAGGGCATGGTGCGCCACTCGAAGGCCAACTTCCGCGGCCCGGCTTACGAGGGTGACGTCACGTACTTCGACGCCGAGGTCGTCGGCAAGGAAGCCGAGTCGTCGTGGGGCGTGCCGCTCGTCCAGGTGAAGCTGCGCCTGACGAACCAGGACGGCACGGTGCTGGTGGACTGCACGGCCGAGGTCGAGGTGCCGCGATGAGTCTCTCCATGACCTCCGGGCCGCCGCTGGCCGACGAGCCGGGGCTCGGCACGCTGACGCTCCCCGGTCTGCTGCGCGAGACGACCGCCCGCTACGCCGACCGCGAGGCGCTGGTGCTGCGCGAGGCGGACGGCGAGATCCGCTGGACCTACGCGGAGCTGTGGGACCGGGCGGTCTCGGTGGCCCGCGCGGTGCGCGCGTCCGGCCTGGGCAAGGACAGCCGGGTCGGCGTCCTGATGACCAACCGGCCGGAGTGGGTCGCAGCGGTGTTCGGCATCTCGCTGGCCGGCGGCGTCGCGGTGCCGCTGAGCACGTTCTCGACGCCGTCGGAGCTCGACTACCTGCTCCGGACGTCGGGCATCTCCTGGCTCTTGTTCGAGCGCGAGGCACCACGCAAGGACTTCCTCGACGCGCTGACCACGCTCGAACCGGCGATCACCACCGCCGCACCGGGGGCGCTGCGCTCAACGACGTACCCGTTCCTCCGCGGCCTGGCGGTGCTCGGCTCCGGCGCGGGCGGGGCCGTCGAGTCCTGGGACGAGTTCCTGGAGCGGGGCACTTCCGAGCCAGTGGAGCTCGTGGAGGCGACCGCCGCCACGACCAACCCGAGCGACGCCGCGCTGCTGCTGTTCTCGTCCGGCTCCACCAGCAAGCCCAAGGGCATTCTCAGTGCCCATCGGGCGGCGTCGATCCAGTGCTGGCGGTTCGCCCGGCTGTTCGGAGTGCGGCCCGAGGATTACGTACGGTGCTGGCCGGCCAACGGGTTGTTCTGGTCGGGCAACTTCGCGATGGCGCTCGGCGCGACGCTCTGCACCGGCGGCGCGCTGGTCCTGCAGCGCGGCTTCGATCCCGCCGAAGCCCTCGACCTCATGCAGGCCGAGCGGGTGACGATGCCGTTGGCCTGGCCGCACCAGTGGCCCCAGCTCGAAGCGGCACCGAACTGGTCCGAGGTGGACCTGAGCAGCATGCGGTTCGTCGACGGGAAGTTCGCGCTGGCGAAGCACCCCACGGTGTCGAGCAACTGGTTCGAGCCCGGCCACGCCTACGGCAACACCGAGACGTTCACGCTCACCACCTGCTTCCCGGCCAACACTCCGGAGGAGGTGGGCGCCGGAAGCAGCGGAGAGCCGCTGCCGGGCGTCACGGTGAAGATCGTCGACCCGCTGACCGGCGCGGTGGTACCCCGCGGCGAACACGGGGAGATCTGCGTCAAGGGCCCGACGTTGATGCTCGGCTACGTCGGCACGCCGCTCGACGAGACGCTCGACGCCGAGGGGTACTTCCGGACCGGCGACGGCGGCCGGCTGGACGACCGTGGCCGGCTGTTCTGGGAGGGACGGCTCACCGACATCATCAAGACCGGCGGGGCGAACGTCTCGCCGCTGGAGGTGAACGAGGTCCTCGCGCGGCACCCGGGCGTCAAGGTCGCGTACACGGTCGGCGTCCCGCACGACACGCTCGGCGAGGTGGTCGTCGCCTGCGTGGTGCTGCACGAGGGCGCGGCGGAGGACGCCGATGGCCTCATCGCCTACCTGCGGGAAGAGCTGGCGAGCTACAAGGTGCCGCGGCACGTGCTGTACTTCCGCGAGGACGAGATCGCGCTCACCGGCAGCGCGAAGATCAAGTCCGGGGATCTGCGCGAGCTGGCCGCCAAACGCCTGAACGCCTAGCGCCTGAACCCCTAGCGGTCGACGACGGAACGATGTGGCGTCGGGCTCGCTATGACGAGCCTTCCGCCACCTCGTTCGGCGACCCGAGCGTGCTCAGCAGCGCATGGGTGTCCTGTGGGAACACGCGGATCTCGCTGATCAGCCCGTCGGTGAAGCCGAACAGCTCGACGACGTCCACGGTCGCCACCCGGCCGGACTGCTTCGCGGTCCAAGTCTGGGTGGTCACCTGGACGACGGTGCCGCCGCACCCGTGGATCCGGGGCTCGTCGATCGTCCGGTCCCAGTGCTCGGCGAAGAGCGAGCCCATCCGGCGGACACCGTCCAGACCGGAGTGCTCACCGCCGTGCGGTAACGAGGCCGGTTGCTGGATCCGGATCTCCGGGATCTTCGGGCCGGTGGCCTGCGTCCTGCCGTTCGACTCGTTGGACGAGGTCGCGGCACGGTCGAACGACAGCCCGTACGGACTCTCCGGCGGGATCTGGACTGCGACCTCGGCACCGCCCACCGGCTGGCCGGGATGCTGCAGGTCGGCACGGTGTGGGTGAACACGATGCTGCTGTTCGACCCGGCGGTCCCGTTCGGCGGCTACAAGGCCAGCGGGTGGGGACGCGAGATGGGCGGGCCAGGCGTCGAGGAGTACCGGAACGTCAAGTCCGTCTGGGTCGATCTCGCCTGAGTACCCACCTGCGGCAGCCAGCACCTGTCGCCTGTGGCTCACTGCCCTTACCCTGCGTGCATGGTCGCGAGGAATGATGCGACCGCGGCAGCGGGTGGGGGCAACCGGTTCGAGTGGGACGTGGCGCTGTCGTTCGCCGGCGCGCAGCGTGCCTATGTAGAACGGGTAGCGGCTGCGTTGCGCGCGGCGGGAGTGCGGTGTTTTTACGATGTCGACGAGCAAGTCGCGCTCTGGGGTGAACACCTGGCCGAGGTGCTTCCGGCGATCTATGCCGAGCGAGCACGGGCCGTTGTGCTCTTCATCTCGGCGGAGTACGCGGCGAGGCAATGGACGCGCTTGGAGCGTCGCTCCGCGCTCGTTCGCGCGGCCCGGGAGCAATCGGAGTACGTGCTGCCGGCGCGTTTCGACGACACCCAGCTACCCGGAATACTGTCCGACTTGGTGACGGTCGACCTCCGCAGTCGCTCTCCGGAGGAGTTCGCCGACCTGGTCGTGGACAAGCTCTCCAAGCTGGGGCTTGGGAGCGCGGTCCCTCCCAAGCGCGCACGGTCGGTCGCGGTCGTTCGGGGCCTGCCGCCGCGGAACCGATTGCACACCGGACGCGAAGCAGTCTTGGAGAGGGTCGGCGGTGCGCTGGAGACCGGGCCAGTCGCCGTGGTCGCTGTCCAAGGCATGGGTGGGGTCGGAAAGACTCAGATCGCGTTGGAGTACGCCCACCGGGGGGTGGCTTCCGCCAAGTACGGCTTTGTCGGCTGGATTCGCTCTGAATCCCAGCTGACGCTGGTCGAGGACCTGGCCGGGCTCGCGCCCGCGCTGGGCGTGCCGGTGACGGCGGACCTGGACGAGACGGTCGCTGCGGTCCGCGCAGCGCTCGGGGCCCAGGATGCGTGGCTGATGGTGTTCGACAACGCTCCGGACGCCGTCGCGCTCCGACGATGGCTGCCGGACGGACCCGGCCATGTACTGATCACCTCCCGTGACCGGGGTTGGCGTCGCGTCGCAGAGCCGATTGAGGTAGAGCCATTCACCCGAGGAGAGTCGATCGCCTATCTGCAAGCGGCGACCGGCAACTCGGCCACCGGCACTACCGTGGACGCGCTCGCCGACGAGCTCGGCGACCTGCCGTTAGCGCTCGCGCAGGCAGCGGCCTACATGGACCGTCACCGACTGTCGATCGGGGGCTACTTCGCGCTCTATCGATGGCAGGCGGAGGCTGGTCGGTGGCTCGCGGAGCCGCTGGAGGACTATCCGGCCGGCGTTGCGACAACGTGGCTGATCCAGCACACCGCCCTCGCTGCCGCGGATCCGGCGGCGTTACAGCTTTTGCGGCTGTGCGCGTTCCTCGATCCTGACGAGATCGACCTTGGCCTTCTGCTCTCCCGCCGGGAACAGTTGGCCGGAGATCTTACCTCGGCGCTGGCGGACGCAGCCGGAGATCCGGCGAGCATCGAGGCCGTGATCGGTGCGCTGACGAAGACCGGGTTAGTGACTCGGCTGGACGACACGCGGCTTCGCTTGCACCGGCTGATCGCCCTGGTCACCCGACACCAAC
Source organism: Cryptosporangium minutisporangium (assembly GCF_039536245.1). NCBI lineage: Bacteria > Bacillati > Actinomycetota > Actinomycetes > Cryptosporangiales > Cryptosporangiaceae > Cryptosporangium > Cryptosporangium minutisporangium. The sequence goes on from NZ_BAAAYN010000011.1 coordinate 31,938, forward strand.
TCGCCGCAGACCGGGCTGAGGCGGCATGGGCCTCGCACGCTGCTCGGCTGATTCACGTGCTCTTCCCCGATCAGCCCTGGGACCACCCCCATTGGCACACCGTCGCCCGGCTCGCCGCGCACGCCACCGCGGCAGCCGCGCACGCAGCGCGAACGGCGACAGCCGCAGGCCAGGCACCGCCGGACGAGGCCGGCGCGGTGTTGAGTCTTCTCGGCGCCTACCTCGGGGAACGCGCGGACTATTCCACGGCGTCGGCTGTGCTCAGCCGGGCGTTCGCGCTGACCGAAGCCACCCATGGGCCCGAGCATCCGGAAGTTGCCCGCACTCTCGGCAACCTCGCTCTCGTCCAGAAGGCACTCGGTGAGCACGAGGCAGCTCGCGCCAGTCTGGAGCGGGTGCTCGCGATCTTCGAAGCCGTGGACGGGTCGGACCATCCTCGAGTCGCTCGCACGCTGAACAACCTGGGCAATGTCCAACGCGAGCTGGGCGATCTCGATGCCGCCCTCACCAACCTCCAACGCGCCCTCGCCATCGAGGAGAACGCCTACGGACCCGACCACCCCGAAGTCGCACGCACCCTCGGCAACATCGGCAACGTCCAACGCGACCTCGGCCAGCTCGATGCCGCCCTCACCAACCTCCAAAGCGCCCTCACGATCCAGGAAACGGTTTACGGGCACGACCACCCCGACGTCGCCCGGGCCCTGGCTAATCTCGGCTGCGTCCAGCAGGCTCGCGGCGATCTCGACGCCGCCCACAGCAGTTTCGAGCAGGCCCTCTCGATCTTCGTGTCGGCCCTCGGCGCGGGACATCCCGACGCATCCTGGGTCCAGCGCCTCTTTGACGGTTTGGCGGACCCCTGATCGCCTGGTCAGCTCTCGGACTCACAGCGCGGGGCAGCGGCGATCTTCGCGTCGAGTAGCGCGGGGATGTCGGAATCGGGGGTTCCCAGCTCGCGGAGGATCTCCACGGTGTGCTCGCCGACGCCGGGCAGCAGCAGGCGCGGCCCGGCACCGGCGTCCGGTCCGTACCGCACCAGCGGGCCGACCTGCTCGAAGTGGCCCCAGTCCGGCGTGGCGTAGCTGATCGCCCGGCCGAGCTGACGGTTGACCGGGTCGTCGAGGACACCGCGCCGGAATCCGTCGCGGTCCAGCGGCGCGACCGGCTCGGCGACTGCGCCGAGAGTTCGCAGGCGCTCCACCCAGGTGTCGGCCGATGCAGTCGCGAACGCCGCAGCGGGCACCGCCTCCGCCCGCCGAGCCTCGTCACCGCCGTGGCCCCGCCCAGCGTCCGCGTGGCCATCGTCGCGGCGCGCGTCCGCGTCACGGCCGTCGGTCCGCCTCGCGCCGGCGCGTAGCGGCACGTAGGACGTGGGGAGTCCGTCTACCTCGGGCAGCGAGGCGAGCCGCCCCCACGACTCCCGGTCCGGGATGACCAGCGCGAACCAGGCCCCGTCACCGCCTCGGTAGAGCCGGTAGCCCGGCCCGTACCCGGTCTGCTCGGCGTCGAGCTCCGGGCCGCGTACCAGCCGATCGTCCCGGTGGAACACTCCACTGTGCAGCAGGCAACCGGCGCCCAGCAGGCTCGTCACCCACGTATCTCCCGAGGCGGTGACGATCGGGGCGATCGTCGAGATCGGCTTCGAGCCCGGCCCCGGCGGGGTCAGCATCCCCAGCTTCCTGGTCGTAGCTCCGTGAGCCGGACCGACGTGCTCGAACGCCGAGCGGTGATCTCCGGCGTCGGCCAGTCCGCGATCGGCAGGCAGGTGGAGCGCTCCGGCCTCCAGCTCACGCTCGACGCCGTCCTCGCCGCGGTGGCGGACGCCGGGCTGACGATCGACGACATCGACGGGCTCGCGATGTTTCCCGGCGGCGGCGCGGCGAACGTGCCCGGTTACGCGAACGGCAATCTCTGCGAGGTCCAGGACGCGCTCGGGCTGGCGACCCGCTGGCGGCAGGGCGTCGTCGAGGGCATGGCGCTGCCGTTCTACGGGCCCGCGCTCGCGGTGGCCACCGGTCAGGCCCGGCACGTCGTCGTCTGGCGGACCGTGAAGGAAGGCAGCGCCGCCCGCAGCGGCGGCGGTCGCCCGGCCTACGGCTCCACCAAGCCCGTCGCGGAGGGGCCGCTGGCCTGGCTGTTGCCGGTGGGCATGCTCTCCCCGGTCTGCCAGGTGGGCCCCCTACGCGACCCGCTACCTGCACGAGTACGGCGTCCGCCGGGAGCAGCTCGCCTGGATCCCGGTGACCCAACGGGCGTCGGCCGCGCTCAACCCGGCCGCGGTGTACCGGTCACCGCTGAGCGTCGAGGACTACCTGGCGGCCCGGATGATCTCCTCGCCGATCTGCCTCTACGACTGCGAGGTCCCGGTCGACGGGGCGACCGCGATCGTGGTGTCGGCGGCCGAGACCGTCCCGGACCTGCGCGCTCCGGTGCGGATCGAGGCGATGGCCGGCGTCGTCGAGGACCGTCCGTCCTGGGAGCAGTGGCGCGACCTGACGCGGGTCGGGCACGGCACCGCGGCGGCGATGTGGGCCCGCACCGATCTGCGCCCGGCCGACGTGGACACCGCACAGCTCTACGACGGCTTCACGATCGAGGTCGTCTGGTGGTTGGAGGCGCTCGGCTTCTGCGGCACCGGCGAGGCCGGCGACTACGTCGACGGCGGAGAACGAATCGCGCTCGGCGGCGAGTTGCCGCTGAACACCTGGGGCGGGCAGCTGTCCGGCGGACGGCTGCACGCCGCGTTCGGCCACACCGTCGAGGCGGTGCGCCAGCTCCGCGGCGAGGCCGGGAACCGCCAGGTGGCGGGTGCCGAGGTCGCCGCGGTGACGAACGTCGGCGGGTACGAGGCCGGCGCGGCCCTGCTGACCCGCCGTTGACCACAGGGAGGCACAACCGTGGAGCGTCCAGGACGAGTCGAGAACAAGGTCGCGATCGTGACCGGTGCGGGTCGACACCCGGGCCGGACATCGGCACCGGGAAGGCGACCGCGGTCGTCCTCGCCCGCGAGGGCGCGAGCGTCCTGCTCGTCGACCTGCACGCGGACCGGGCCGAGGAGACCAAGCGGATGATCACCGAGGAAGGCGGCGTCGCCGAGGTCTTCACGGCCGACGTGACGACGTCCAGCGGCTGCGAGTCGATGGTGCGCGCCGCGGTCGAGGCGTTCGGCACGCTCGACGTCCTGGTGAACAACGTCGGCCTGGCCTCGCTCGGCACGGTCGTCGGCACCACCGAAGAAGCCTGGGATCGGGCACTCGACCTCAACCTGCGCAGCGCGTTCCTGGCGTCGAACTTCGCGGCGAAGGGCGGTTTGCTCGCGCTGACCGTCGACATGGCGTACTCGCACGGCCGGCAGGGCACCCGCGTCAACGCGGTCGCGCCGGCGTCTTCGCCCGGCGGACGCTCGAGTCGTGGGGAAGTGCGTTGGCGGACTGCACCGGTGGCTGGACGACCAGCCAGCGCCTCGACGAGCTGGCGACCGACCCGCAGACGGTGGCGAACGGCTACCTCGCCGACGTCGACCTGGGCAACGGGCACGCCCTCCCGCTGGTCACCGTCCCGGTGCAGTTCGACGAGCGTCCGGGGCAGCCGAGCCGCGCAGCGGAGCACGGCGAACACACCGAGGCCGTGCTCCTCGAAGCGGGCCTGACCTGGGAGGAGATCGCCACGTTGAAGGCCGCCGCGACTATCCCCTGAGGGTCGGCCCCGCCGACCCTCCTCGCCTCAGCCCAGCGCCGCGACGATCTGCGGCAGGTCCACCGTCGTCCGGATGCCAGGCGGCGCCGCGCAGACGACCGGCACCGCGTTGACCGCGCGGTTGGCCGTGTACCCGGGCGACCTCTCGGCCATGTGCTCCAGCGCGAACGGGAAGAACAGGTCGACGTGCAGCGGAGCGTCACCGTCGACCGTGAGCCGCCAGCCGGTGGCCCGCAGGTCCCACTCGGTCTCCAGGTCGGCGTGGCAGTACCAGGTGGCGCAGAACGTCAGGAGTGAACTCTGTTCGACCGGCGTCTGCTGAGGTCGGTTCACCTCGGAGGAGGCCGGGGGTTGAAAAGAGTTCACAGCTTGGCCGCCGCGCCGGCCGGTCACCGTGATCCGCTGCGCCGCGACCGTTCCCGGCTCCAGGGTCCCGGCCGCGATCGTCAGCGGGCGCGGGGTCACCGCGAACTCGCCGGTGGCGTCGACGCTCTCCAGCGGCGTGCCGAGCGCGTCGGCCAGCACCTCCAAGGAAGGGCCGAAGCTGCCCCGCAAGGCGGCGAGCCGCCGCTCGCCGAACTCCCCCGGCGGCTTTCCGAAGCCCATCACGTCGAAGAGCAGTGCCGGGGAGTTCCGCTGCGACAGGTCGGCGAACTCGTCGATCCGCAGACCGTCGAGGCGCCGCTGGATCGACGTGACCACCAGCGGTAACGCCTCGGTGATGAAACCCGGGCTGCTACCCGTGCTGTGGATCGTGGTCCCGCCGCGGGCGCACGCCTCCTCGACCCGCTTCCGGACGTCCGGGTCGAGGTTCGCGGGTCGGACGAACTCGCCGCGCGTCGAGACGACGTTCGCGCCGGATTCGAGTACCCGGCAGACGTCGTCGAAGTCGCACGCGAGCGGCGTGTACAGGACGCAGTCGGCGTCGAGCGCGAGGATTTCGTCGATCTCGGAGGTCGCGCGGATCCCGGTGGGGCCGAGTCCGCAGAGCTCGCCGGCGTCCCGGCCGGCCTTGGCCACGCTGTGCGCGTAGACCCCGACGAGCTCCAGCCCGGGATGTTCGATCACTCCTCGGAGGGTGCGGGCACCGATGTTGCCGGTGGCCCACTGGACGACGCGATACGGCGGTGCGGCAGGCATGGCCCGACGGTAATGCCTGTCGACGTGATCATGTAGATGGTTGTAAAACTTTCTATGATGACCAGAGGCGTTCCAGCCCCGACTGGACCTCGCGGCTGACGAGCTCGATCCGCGGGCCGTGCGCCGGGCGGTGGTACGCCCAGTACGGTGTGCCGTCGGGCCGCGCGCCGGTCACCTCCAGCGCGTAACCCCGGGCCACCAACGCGGCGGAGTCCGCTGCGACGTCGTCGGACCAGTAGCCGAGGTGGTGGATGCCGGACGTCGACGGCTGCCAGATCGGATGACCCGGAACGCTCCGGATCACCTCTAGCCGCGGCACCGTCCGCGAGTACGCGAACCGGAGTTCGGGCTCGGCCGGACCGGTCGGCAGCACGACCGACGTCGGCCCGCCGATCTCGGGCGCCCACTCGTAGCCGAACAGCGCGGTCAGCTGCGCCAGCGTGCCCTCGAGGTCGTCGACGACGATGCCTGTGTGGAACTGGTCGGCCGCCCTCATCCCGCGTAGTCCGTGGTCTCGGCCAGGCCGGCGGCGCGGCTCATCAGGTCGACCGCGATCGGACCGAACGCCTGCAGCGTGGTGTTGTCGCCGGCCCGCTGGAAGCCCTGTTCGATGACGACGCCCATCTTGAACCGGGACAGGATCAGGTAGTAGTCGAGGTCGTCCAGCTGGCGGCCGGACACCTCCGCGTACCGCGCGAGCAGCTCCGCCCGGCCCGGCATGCCGTGCATGTCCACGTAGCTGGGGCCGCCCGCGTCCGCCGACGGATCCTCCGGCCAACGGTCGATCAGCCAAGCCAGGTCGAGCTTCGGGTCGCCGATCGTCCCCATCTCCCAGTCGACGATCGCCGCGAGCCGGGCCGGGGCACCGTGCCGGAACATCACGTTCGCGAACTGGTAGTCGCCGTGCAGCAAGCCGGGAACGTAGTCCAGCGGCTGATGTGCGCGCAGCCAGGCGGCCGCCTCCTCGAAGCCGGCCAGGTCGCGCTTCTTGATCTTCTGGTAGAGCGCGGTCCAGCGGTCGACCTGCCGCTCGTGGAACCCGTCCGGCTTGCCCAGGCCGTCCAGGCCCTGCGCCCGCCAGTCCACCTTCGACAGCAGCGCGATGCCGTCGATCAGCTCGATCGCCAGCCCGCGGCGGGCGGCCAGGTCGTCGTCGAACGGCTCCGGCCACTTCCCGCGGGTGGCCATCGGTGACCAGCCGTCGACGAAGCCCATCAGGTAGAACGCGCGGCCGAGCACCGACGTGTCGGCGCAGACCGCGTACGCGGCAGTGCACGGGACCTCGGTTCCGTCGAGGGCCTCGATGATCCGCCACTCGCGGAGGATGCCGGCGTCCCGGTTGGGCGGTGCGGACGGCGGCGGGATGCGGAGGGCGGCGTGCAGGTCACCGCGGCGGATCTCGAAGATCTGGTTCTGCGCGCCGCCGGTGACGAACCGGTGCTCGATGGGGGCGCCCTTGCCCGGCAGGTCGGTGCCGTCCAGCCAGGTGGCGAGCCGGTCGACGTCGAGGTCGCTCATGCGTTGCCCACCTCGTGCTCCAGTAACGCGGCGTACTTCGCGCGGGCCGCCTCCCGGCGCTTCGGTAGGTGCTGGGTGGGCCAGAGGTCGTCGCTGGGCTTGTAATTGCGCAGCACCTGCCGGGCGACGGTGACCTTGTGCACCTCGGTCGGGCCGTCGGCCAGCCCCATGATGCTCGCGCCGAGCATGTGCCCGAAGAGCGGCATCTCGTCGCTGATGCCGAGGGCGCCGTGCACCTGGACCGCGCGCCAGGCGATGTCGTGCAGGACGGTCGGCATCGTCGCCTTCACCGCGGCGATGTCCTTCCGCACCTTGCGGTAGTCGTTGTACTTGTCGATCGTCCACGCGGTGTAGAGCACCATCAGCCGGAACTGCAGCAGCTGGGCGTAGGAGTCGGCGATGTAGCCCTGCACGAACTGCTTCTCGGCGAGCAGCGAGCCCTGGGTCCGGCGGCTCAGTGCCCGCTCGCACAGCATGTCCAGCGCCTTTTGCGCCTGGCCGATCGTCCGCATGGCGTGGTGGATCCGGCCACCACCCAGGCGGGTCTGCGCGATCGCGAAGGCCTGCCCCTCTCCGCCGAGGACCGCGTCCGCGGGGACGCGGACGTCCTCGTAGCGGATGAGCGCGTGGGTGCCCTCCTCCTCGCCCTGCTCCATCGCGAGGCCGGTGTTGCGGATGATGTTGACGCCCGGCGTGTCCGCCGGGACCAGGAACATCGACATGCCCTGGTACGGGCTGATGTCCGGGTTCGTCACCGCCATCACGATGAGGAACGTCGCGGTGCGGGCGTTGGACGAGAAGTACTTCAGCCCGTTGAGCACCCACTCGTCGCCGTCACGGACCGCGGTGGTGGTGAACTGCGTCGGGTCGGCGCCGCCCTCGGCCTCCGTCATCGAGTAGCAGGAGAAGATCTCGCCGTTGAGCAGCGGCTTCAGGTACCGCTCCTTCTGCTCGGGCGTGCCGTAGTGGGCGATGATCTCGGCGTTGCCGGTGTCCGGCGCCTGGCAGCCGAACACGATCGGCGCCCAGGACGCCCGGCCGAGGATCTCGTTGAGCAGCGCGAGCTTGACCTGTCCGAAGCCCTGGCCGCCGAGTTCCGGGGTGAGGTGCGTGGCCCACAGGCCCTGGCGCCGGACCTCCCCCTTCAGCGGCTCGATCGCCGCTTTCCGAGCACCCGACAGCGGCGTGAACTGCAGGCCGGGCCACTGCAGGTCCAGCGGCTCGACCTCCTCACGGACGTACGCGTCCGCCCAGTCCAGCTTCGCTTGATACTCCGGGTCGGTCTCGAAATCCCACGCCATCGTGGCCCTCCCTCTTTGCTGTCGGCCGGTCGAAGAATATGATTCTGGCCATGCAGAACGTAATTCTTGAGGACGGCGATCCGCAAGACGTCGCCGCGCGGATCGCCGCCGGGACGCGGGACCGGCGGGCTCCCGACTACACCGACGAGGTGCGACGACTCCTCGCCGCGGCGCTCGAGGTGATGCGCAGATGCGGGACGACGTCGCGTCCCCGGGTCGCCGACATCGTCGCCCGCGCCGGCCTGTCCAACGACGCCTTCTACCGGCACTTCTCGTCGAAGGAAGCCCTGGTCGCGGCGTTGCTCGAGGACGGTGCCCAGCAGCTGCGCAGCTACCTGGCGCACCAGATGGCGAAGGAGACCGACCCCGCGGCGCAGGTGCGGCGGTGGATCGAGGGCGTGATGACGCAGGCCAACGAGGACGTCGCCGCGACCACGCTCGCCGTGCTGTGGAACGGCGGGACCGCCGGGAAGGGCCTCGCCTCGGGACGCCACTTCGCCAGCGGCCCGCTCGGGACGCTGCTGCACGAGCCGTTCGCCGCGCTCGGCAGCACCCAGCCCGAGTTCGACGCCGCCCTGGCGTCGCACGCGATCTTCGGCCGGCTGTCGGACTACCTGTGGCAACAGATCCAGCCGACGTCGTCCGACATCGACCGCATGACCACGTTCTGCCTGAGAGCGATCACCGGAGGAGCCCGATGAACACCCTCGCGGAGTTACACGACCTCACCGGCAAGGTCGCGGTGGTGACCGGGGGGACCCGGGGCCTGGGCCGGGCGATCGTCCAGGGTCTCGCCGAGGCCGGCGCCGACGTCGTCGTCGCCTCGCGCAAGCCCGAGGCCGTCGAGGCGGTGGCCGCGGAGCTGCGGGCGTCGACCGGTACCAAGGCGGTCGGGATCCCGTGCCACGTCGCGAACTGGGACGACTGCGACCGGCTCGTCGCCGCGACCCTGGAGCGGTTCGGGCGTCTGGACGTCCTGGTGAACAACGCGGGCATGTCCCCGCTCTACGAGAGCTTGGACGCGATCACCGAGGAGCTCTACGACAAGACGTTCGGCGTCAACCTCAAGGGCCCGTTCCGCCTCGCGGTGCACGCAGGCACCCACATGGTCGCGAACGGTGGCGGGTCGATCATCAACATCGGCACCGCGGGCTCGCTGGTCGCGGGGCCCGCGCAGCTGCCGTACGTCTGCGCGAAGGCCGGGCTCAACGCGCTGACGGTCTCGCTCGCCGACGCGTTCGCGCCGGCCGTGCGGGTGAATGCGATCCTGCCCGGCCCGTTCCGCACCGACTCCAGCAAGGGCTGGGCACCGCCGGAGGGCGAGGACGTGCCGTTCGTGCCGCTGGGCCGGATGGGCCGGCCGGAGGAGGTCTCCCCGCTCGTCGTCCACCTGGCGAGCGCCGCGTCGAGCTTCACCACCGGGGCGATCATCCGCGTCGACGGCGGCGTCACGAAGAAGGTGTGACGCCGCGGGCGGGCGGGTTTTGCGGCTTTTCAGGAAGACCACCTCTGAGGCGTACCGTTCGCCAAGGGCTCGTGGCGGCCACCGCTCGACAGAGGTGGTCACCGGGGCGGCGCTGGCCAATGGCTGTCGCCCTCTCCGGGTAGCGCCCGGGGGTGGTTGTCGCGCACCCCGCGTCGCGCCCGGCGTGGTTGTCGCGTCTCCCGGGCAGTGTCCAGGGTGGTTGTCGCGCACCCCGCGTCGCGCCCGGCGTGGTTGTCGCGTCTCCCGGGCAGTGTCCAGGGTGGTTGTCGCGCACCCCGCGTCGCGCCCGGCGTGGTTGTCGCGTCTCCCGGGCAGTGTCCAGGGTGGTTGTCGCGCACCCCGCGTCGCGCCCGGCGTGGTTGTCGCGTCTCCCGGGCAGTGTCCAGGGTGGTTGTCGCGCACCCCGCGTCGCGCCCGGCGTGGTTGTCGCGTCTCCCGGGCAGTGTCCAGGGTGGTTGTCGCGCACCCCGCGTCGCGCCCGGCGTGGTTGTCGCGTCTCCCGGGCAGTGTCCAGGGTGGTTGTCGCCCTCTCCGGGCAGCGCCCGGCTTGGTTGTCGCCTCCTCCCGACGACACACGAGGTGGTTGTCGCTTTCCCCGGGTAGCACCCGGCGTGGTTGTCGCGCTCTCCGGGCGACACACGAGGTGGTTGTCGCTTTCCCCGGGTAGCACCCGGCGTGGTTGTCGCGCTCTCCGGGCGACACACGAGGTGGTTGTCGCGCCGTCCGTGCCATGGCACGGAAACCACGACACCCATCTCGACGACACCCGGAAACGACGACAACCAACCCGCCAACAGCCGGCCACCACCGCACCGCCGGCCGCGAGGAGTGATCTTCCCGAAAAACCATGCCTCAGCGCTGCCGGTGAGGTGGCCTTCCCGAAAAGCCACCTCACGGGCGGCTCGGTGAGGTGGTCATCCCGAAAAGCACCCGCGGCCCGCCGCGAGGGGTGACCTCCCCGAAACCGCGTCCGCGGGGCGACGCGGAGGCGTGGTCATCGCGAAAAGCCACCCCGCAAGCGGCTTAGTGAGGTGGCCTTCCCGAAAGCCGCCGCACCGCCCGCCCTCAGAGGTGGTCTTCCCGAAAAACCACCCCGCCACGGGCACGGCGCGGTGGGTGGCTTTCCTGGACGGCTGCACCGGGAACCACCCTCTTGCGTGGCCCACCTCACACGCTTACAGTCGCGGAACAAGTGTTTGGTTCGAGCCCGTAGCGCTCACCATCCCGCTTTCCGATCGATAGTGCCCGACCGACACCGCCGTCGAGGGACCCACGCATGGCTGAGTGGACCGTCGGCGGCGAGCCCCCGGAAGGATCAGAGCTCCCATGACCGTCGCTGATCTCAACCCGAAGTACACCTGGGCCGAGGGGGACGATGCACCGCTCGGCACCAACCCGCCGGAGATCCAGGCCAAGGTGCCGCACCCGATGCGCGACTCGCGGTTCGTGCCGAAGGAGCGGTACTACTCCCGCGAGGTCTTCGAGCTGGAGAAGAAGCACCTCTGGCCGCACACCTGGCTGATGGCCGCCCGCGAGGAAGAGCTACCCAACCCGGGTGACTACGTCGAGTACGAGATCGCCGGCACGTCGGTCCTGCTCGTCCGCCAGCGCGACCACTCGATCAAGGCGCTGCACAACGCCTGCCGGCACCGCGCCACCGAGCTGGTGAAGGGCCAGGGACGCCTCCCGGGCGGCCAGCTGGTCTGCCCCTTCCACGGTTGGCGGTGGAACCTCGACGGCTCGTCGTCGTTCGTCTTCGGCGAGAAGGCGTTCGAACCGGCCTGCCTGAACAAGGACGACCTGGCGCTGCGCGAGTGCCTGGTCGAGACCTGGGCGGGCATGGTCTGGATCAACATGGACCTCGGCGCCCGGCCGCTGGCCGAGCACCTCTCGCCGGTTCAGCAGCTGCTCGACCCGCTCGGCATCGGCAACATGCGGGTCAAGTGGTGGAAGCAGGTCGTCCTCAACGCCAACTGGAAGATGGCGCAGGAGGCGTTCTTCGAGGGTTACCACGTCACCCAGACCCACCCGCAGCTGTTGATGGGCAACGACGAGGAGTACGGCGAGAAGAAGGCCGAGCAGGTCGCGTACACGACGTTCAAGAACGGGCACGCCCGCTTCCAGAGCGCGAGCAAGGGCGAGAAGGAGTACGAGCCGGTCTTCGACTCGGAGGAGTTCATCGAGGCCGGCCGGCTGCTCGCTACCGGCCAGGACGCGATGACTCTGGAGCAGGACGTCCGGATCTTCGAGGGACTGCGGAACAAGATCCCCCAGGACGACCCGAAGTTCACCCAGCACGCGATCGCCGCGCTCTACGACTACGCGCAGGGCGCCGGCATCCCGATGGCGCCGATGGGCCCGGCGATGCAGCTCTGGGGCGGCGACATCTACATGTTCCCGAACTACCTGATGCTACCGATGTACGGGAACTGCCTCGCGTACCGGTCGCGGCCGTACAAGGACGACCCGGAGTGGTGCATCTTCGACGTCTGGTCGCTGACCACCTACCCGGTGGGGCAGGAGCCGGAGCGCGCGGAGCTCAAGGGCATCTTCGACAAGGACGACACCGAGAACTGGGGCCTGATCCCGCGGCAGGACTTCAGCAACATCGAGCGGCAGCAGCGCGGCCTGCACTCCCCCGGCTTCACCGAGAGCCGGCTGTCCAGCGCCTACGAGCTGTCGATCAGCAACATGCACGAGGAGCTCGACCGGGTCATCGCGAGCCGGGTGGAGTAACCGGATGGCGATCGTGCGGGTCGAGCCGTCCGGGGTGGAGTTCGACGTCGGGCCGAAGGAGTCCGTCGCCGAAGCCGCCTGGCGGCAGGACGTCGTCTGGCCGACGAAGTGCTTCGGCCAGGCGGAGTGCATGGTCTGTTTCGTCAAGGTCGTCGACGGCGAGCTGCAGACCGTGCCACCCGAGGACGACGAACTGTTCGAGATGCGCACCCGCATGCCCCGGCGGCTCCGCACCCCGCTGACCCGCCTCGCCTGCCGTCTACGCGTCACCGGCGCGGGCGTCGTCCTGGAAAAAAGGGGCGTGCAGGCGCCGCCGGCCTGACCGTGCGTCCCCCGCGCTCCGGCGCGGGGGACGCACGGGAATTCCACGCGGCTCGAGCGGAACAAATGTTAGGTTCGGCTCCACCGACACGAGAGAGGCGACCTGTGAAGGTCCACCGCGACGGCGGAACCACGCCGCTGATCGACGCGAGCGTCCACGTCTTCTTCCGCGACAACAAGGACTTCCGGAGCTTCCTCCGTGAGCCGTACGCGAGCCGCGGCATCCCCGACTACGAGATGGACTGGTACGGCGCCCCCGGCGGGGAGTACCTCGTGGAGGCCGAGGGTCCGAACGGTCCAGACTCCGGCAGCACCTACCCCGGCTCGGACCCGGACTTCGTCGGCGACCATCTGTTCGGCACGAGCGGTGTCGACGTGGCGGTGCTGCATCCGATGTCCCGCGGCACCCTCCCCGACCGGCACCTGACGTCCGCGGTGCTCGCCGCGCACAACCAGATGCTCGTCAGCCGGTGGCTCGAGAAGGACAGCCGCTACCGGGGCACGATCCGCGTGAACCCGGAGGACATCCCGGGCGCGCTCCGCGAGATCGAGCGGTACAAAGACCACCCGCTCGTCGTCGGAGTAGGCATCCCGCTGCAGTCCCGGGAGCTCTACGGCAAGCCGCAGTTCTGGCCGCTCTGGGAGGCCGCGGCCGACGCCGGGCTGCCGGTCGCGGTCCACATCGAGACCGGCCAGGGCATCGGCTACCCGCCCACCCCGTCCGGCCACCCGCGCACCTACGAGCAGTACCTCGGCTTCGACGCGCTCAACTACCTCTACCACCTGATGAACATGATCGCGGAGGGCGTCTTCGAGCGCTTCGACGGGCTCAAGATGGTCTGGGCCGACGGCGCCGCCGACCTCCTGACCCCGTTCATCTGGCGGATGGACACGTTCGGTCGCCCCCACCTGGAGCAGACGCCGTGGGCGCCCCGGATGCCCAGCGACTACCTCCCCGGCCACGTCTACTTCGTCCAGGGCAGCCTCGACGGCCCCGGTGACGCAGAGTTCGCCGGCGAGTGGCTGTCGTTCACCGGCAAGGACGAGATGGTCCTGTTCGGCTCCAGCTACCCGCACTGGCAGCACAACACGGTGGACGCCCTGCCGAGCGCGTTGAGCGCCGAGCAGCGCGACCGCGTCTGCTGGCGCAACGCCGCCGACCTGTACGGAATCTACCCAGCCGCGTGCAGCGCAGAGCCTCAGTCCGAAGGAGTGACGCCGTGACCCGAACCAAGGAGCGCTTACCCAGCACCACCGAGGTGCCGGTCCGGGTCGTCGACTCGGACGTCCACCCGGTCCCCCGTGCGGGCGCCGTCCTGGAGTACATCCCGGAGAAGTGGCGCAAGTTCCTGCTGTCGCACAAGGTCGGCGACACGATCAACTACGACGCCCCGGACTACGCGCACGCGTACGCCATGCGCGTCGACACGTTCCCGGCCGACGGCGGCTTCCCGGGCAGCGACCCGGACATGATGTTCAAGCAGCTGATCATCGAGGCCGGCTCGGACATCGCGATCCTCGAGCCGTCCTCGCGCCAGACCCGGCTCCCGGAGGCCACCGCCGCGATGGCCACCGCGACGAACGAGTGGCTCGCCAACCACTGGCTCGACAGCCGGAACAACTGGCACCAGCGCTGGCGCGGTTCGATCTGCGCGGCGATCGAGGATCCGCAGGCCGCTGTCGCCGAGATCGAGAAGTGGGCCGGCCATCCCTACATGGCGCAGATCCTGATCAAGGCGGAGCCGCGGCCCTCCTGGGGCGATCCGATGTACGACCCGATCTGGGCGGCCGCGACCAAGCACGACATCACGGTCAGCTGCCACCTCTCGCGCGGCAACTACGAGACGATGCCGATGCCGCCGGTCGGATTCCCCAGCTACAACCACGACTTCATGGTCACGTACTCGCTGCTCGCCGCGAACCAGGTGATGAGCCTGATCTTCGACGGCGTCTTCGACCGGTTCCCGACGCTGCGGATCGTCCTGGTCGAGCACGCGTTCACCTGGATCCTGCCGCTGATGTGGCGGATGGACGCGATCTACGCGGCCCGTAAGTCGTGGATGACGATCAAGCGGAAGCCGTCGGAGTACGTCAAGCAGCACATCAAGTTCACCACCCAGCCGCTGGACTACCCGGAGGACAAGACCGAGCTGTCCCGGGCGCTGGAGTGGATGGAGGCCGAGAAGATCCTGCTGTTCTCGTCCGACTACCCGCACTGGACGTTCGACGACCCGAAGTGGCTGCTCAAACACCTGCCCGAGCACGCGCGCGAGGCGGTCATGTTCAAGAACGGGATCAACACCTACAAGCTGCCGACCACGGTTCCCGCCGTCGAGAGCCAGACGCGTGTCTGGTGACGCTCCGAGGCTGGCTGACGCGCAAGCCCGACAACACGTCGACTCGACGCAAACGCCGAGGCTGGCTCAGGGCCGTGAACACGTCGTGGCGACGCTCGACGAGATCCCGCCGGGCAGCTTCAAGGTGGTCCCGATCGGGCGGCACGGCGTCGGCGTCTACAACGTCAACGGCACGTTCTACGCGATCGCGAACTACTGCCCGCACGAGGGCGGCCCGCTCTGCAAGGGGCGGGCCCGCGGCCGCACCGTCGTCGACGAAAGCGTGCCCGGCGACGCGGTGATGGTGCGGGATCTGGAATTCATCTACTGCCCCTGGCACCAATGGGGATTCGAGCTCGCCACCGGGACGACCGCGGTCAAGCCGGAATGGAGCATCCGCACCTATCCGGTTCGGGTCGTCGGGAACGACGTCCTCGTCACTGCGTGAAGGGACATTTATGTCTTCGATCGAAATCAACGGCGGGAACGTCGTCTACGAAATACTCGGCAACCAAGGCGACGAATTGATCGTGCTGACGCCGGGCGGCCGATTCAGCAAAGACATCCCGGGATTGCGGCCACTCGCCGAGGCGCTGGTCGACGGCGGCAAGCGGGTCCTGCTCTGGGACCGGCCGAACACCGGTGCGTCCGACGTCCAGTTCTACGGCCAGACCGAATCGCACATGCGGGCTTCTACGCTCAAGGGCCTGCTGACCGCCCTGGGCGAGGGCCCGTGCGTCCTCGCGGGTGGCTCCGGCGGCGCCCGGGACTCGATCCTCACCACGATTCTTCACCCCGAGCTGGCCACGAAGCTGGTCGTCTGGAACATCGTCGGTGGGGTGTTCGGCTCGTTCGCGCTGGGCGCCTACTACGCGATCCCGAGCATCCAGGTGGTACAGGCCAAGGGCATCGAGGGGTTGTTCGACCTGCCGGAGTGGCAGGAGCGCATCGCGGCGAACCCGACCAACGCCGACCGGCTCCGCGCGCTCGACCGCGACGAGTTCCTCCAGCAGATGCTGCGCTGGCTCAACGCGTACGTGTCGAAACCGGGCCAGACGATCCCGGGCGTCGACGACCTCGACTTCGCGGGCATCCGGATCCCGACGCTGATCATCCGCGGCGGCAAGGACGACTGGTACCACCCCAAGCGAACGTCGCTGGAAGTCAGCTGCCTGATCGAGGACAGCGTGCTGATCGATCCGCCGTGGCCGGAAGACGCCTGGGAGCGGGCCACGGAGGATCGAGCAGCCGGCAAGGTCGACGGGTACAACATGTTCGACACCTGGGTCCAGGCCGCCCCGGAAATCCTCAAATTTCTAGGATGAGCCGGACCTCGGCGTTGAGCGCGGCCTCGAGAGCCGTCTGAATGCGACTCTCCGGTATCCGCGCGAGATCGGCCTTGGCCAACCGGACCTCGACGACGTCCAGCCCGTCGTCGTCGAGGTGCCGGAACACCTGACCGGTCAGACCGAAACCGGCGAGCACACCGAGCGCGTCGTCGTCGGTGCCGCGACTGAGATAGGTCACGGCACCGGCGGCCGGCTCGACCCCGAACGCCTTCGCACACATCGCGGCGGCGGTGTCCCGCAATACCGCGGGATCGTCGCCCGCCATCAGGAACTGTAATTCCGGCCGGTGCGGATCGACGTCGCTCCGTACCAATTTTAGGCCCGCTCCCTCGACGTCTGCGGTGAGTGTCGCCATTCGACTCCGCAACGTCGATTCGGTGAGTTCGCCGCGGGGGTCGACATTGATCCGGACAACCGCTGTTCTCATGGCGGGATCGTATACACGGCCCCGCAATTCGTTCGAGGAAAACCTGAGGACGGGAATGGATAAGTCGTTGTTGACGGCTGGACCTCCAGCGCCCCCGGCGCCGACGGTTCGGATCGCCGCACCGCCGGCGGACGCCCGCCTGCTCCGGACCGGGGACGGCCCGGAGGACGCCGCGGCCTACCGGGCCTCCGGTGGCTACGCCGCGCTCCCCGACCCGGCCACGCTCGTCGACGAGGTGGACAAGTCCGGCCTCCTCGGCCGCGGCGGTGCAGCCTTCCCGCTCGGGATCAAGCTCCGCTCGGTACGGGACGCGTGCCGGGCGGACGTACGCCCGGTGGTCGTCGCGAACGGCGAGGAGGGCGAACCGGCGTCGGTGAAGGACCGGTGGCTGCTCCGCAACCGCCCGCACCTCGTGCTCGACGGGCTGCGGCTGGCCGCCCACGCGGTCGGCGCGGACACCACCTACGTCTACGTCTCCGACCCGGTGGCCGCCGAGGCGGTACGGAGGGCCGGTGGGAACGTGGTGACGGTCGCTCCGGGGTACGTCGCCGGCGAGGAGACCGCCGCCGTGCACGCGCTGAACGGCGGCCCGCCCCTCCCGACCGACAAGCCGCCCCGGCCGTACCAGGAGGGCGTGGCCGGCCGACCGACGCTGGTGAGCAACGTCGAGACGCTCGCCAACCTGCCCTACGTCGCCCGGCACGGCGCGGACGCGTTCCGGGCGCAGGGCACCCCGGGCTCACCCGGGACGTTCCTGGCCACGATCGGCGGTGCTGGCCGCGCCCCTGCCCTGTACGAACTCCCCCACGGCCTCCCGTTCACCGACCTGCTGGAGCGGCACGGCGTCGACCCGGACACCGTGCACGGCGCGCTGATGGGCGGGTACTTCGCCGGCGTCGTCAATCGGCAAGTCCTCGACCTGACGCTCGACCACGAGACCGCCCGCCGGTTCGACACCGGCCTGGGCTGCGGTGCGATCGCACTGCTCGGCGCCGACACGTGCCCGATCGCCGTGGCCGCGTCGGTGATGGCGTACTTCGACCGGGAGAACGCCGGGCAGTGCGGCTCGTGCTTCAACGGCACGGCGGCGATGAGCGCGGTGACCGCCGCGCTGCGGGACTTCCGGGCCGAGCAGGCCGATCTCGACCGGCTGACCCGCTGGTCGGTGGTGCTCCGCGGACGCGGAGCCTGCGGCACGCTCGACGGCGCCACGAACGTCGCCGCGTCGCTGCTGCGGGAGTTCCCGTCCGACGTCGAACAGCACCTGGGCGGGGCCTGCTCCACCTGCGCTGACCAGCCGTTCCGGGCCGAGCGTCCGTTCGAGGTGAGGCTGCCGTGAGGATCAAGCTCGACCGCACGCTCTGCGACGGCTTCGGGGTCTGCGCCAAACACGCCCCGGACCACTTCTCCCTGGACGACTGGGGTTACGCGTCGCTGATCGGCACCGGCGCCGTTCCACCCGCGGAGGAGGACGACGTGCGCCGCGCGCTGCTGGACTGCCCGGTCCACGCGATCATCGAGCTGCCACCGGAGTGAATTCTTTTCGGCCGACCCCTGCGGGCGGCGTTCAGCCTGCGAGGTCAGGTGAGGTTGAAAAGAATTCATCGACGACAACGATTCGGGCGCCGAGCGGCCCCCGGGTCGTCGTCGCAGCGCTGCGGCGCCTGACCGGCGTTCGTCGCGACGGGCCCGGGCCCTCTCGCGGACGAGTGGTACTCGCCGCGATGGGGCCGGCGTTCGTCGCCGCCGTCGCGTACGTCGACCCGGGGAACTTCGCGACGAACTTCGCCGGCGGCGTCGAGTTCGGCTACCAGCTCGCCTGGGTCATCGTGCTCGCGAACCTGGTGGCGACGCTGGTGCAGTACGTGACGTCGAAGGCCGGGCTGGCGACCGGCCGGAGCCTTCCGGAGCTGTGCCGGGAGCGCTTCGGCCGGCGCACGAACCTGGCGCTCTGGCTCCAGGCCGAGGTGGTCGCGATGGCCACCGACCTGGCCGAGTTCGTCGGTGCGGCGGTCGGCCTCCACCTGGTGTTCGGGATGCCGCTGCTGCCGGCGGGACTGCTGACCGCGGTGGTCGCGTTCACGATCCTCGCGCTGGAGCAGCGGAAGCAGCGGCGGTTCGTGATCGCGGTCGTGGCGTTGTTGCTCGTCGTCGCCGGTGGGTTCGGGTACCTGCTGTTCGCCGCCGGTACCCAGCACTACGGCGACCTGGCCGCCGGGCTCGTGCCCCAGCTGCCCGGCGACGGCGCGCTGCCGCTGATCGTCGGCATCGTCGGGGCTACGGTCATGCCGCACGTCATCTACGCGCACTCCGCACTCCAGAAGCCGGCGTACATCGCGAACGACGTCGTCGAGCGCGGGCGCCGGCTCCGTCTGAACCGGTGGGACTGCATCATCGGTCTGAGCACCGCCGGGGCGATCAACCTGGCGATGCTCTGCGTCGCCGCGGCACTACCGGCCGGCGCCGACAGCGCCGCCGATTTGGACTCGATCCATGCCACGCTCGGGGCTACGGCCGGCGCCGGTGCGGCGCTGGCGTTCGGCGCGGCGCTGATCGCGTCCGGGTTCGCGTCGGCCAGCGTCGGCACGTACGCCGGGCAGGTCGTGATGGCGGGGTTCCTCAACCGGCAAATCCCGCTGTTCCTGCGGCGCGGTCTGACGATGCTGCCGTCGCTGATCGTCCTCGGCGCGGCCGTCGACCCGACCCAGGCCCTCGTCGTCTCCCAGATCGTGCTCTCGTTCGGCATCCCGTTCGCGTTGGTGCCGCTCGTGCTGGTCACCCGGGACCGGCGCGTGATGCGGGAGATGGTCAACCGCCGGGCCGTCACGGCCGCGATGGCCGCGATCTCGGCCGTGATCACCGGGCTCAACCTGTACCTGATCTACGACACGATCGGCGGGTGACGTGAGCCGGAAGCCGCGCCGCAGAGACACTCTGACCAGCCGCCATACTGGAGTGGTGACACGACCTCGCGGGTCCGTGGCGGCCGGCTCGCCGCCCCTGGACGGTGCCCGCCGCTCCGAGATTCTGCACATCGCTTCCGACCTGTTCGCGGCGTCCGGATACACCCGGACGTCACTGAAGGACGTGGCGGACGCCTGCGGGATCCTGCCCGGCAGCCTGTACCACCACTTCGACTCCAAGCAGGCGATCGCGACCGAACTCCTGGAGCGCTACTACGCGGAGCTGGACGAGATCGGCGGTCGCTGGGTCGACGACCCGCCGCTCGGGCCGGCCGCCCGTACCGCCGACCGGATCACGGCGCTCGGCATCGCGATCGCCGAGTGCGCGGTGCGCCACGGTGCCGCGCTGCATCTCGCCGCGTACGAGCCGCACGCGGGTGCGTCCCCCGACCTGGTGGGGCTCGCGCGCCGGAAGCCGGAGGCGGTCACCGCGGCGATGCAGCGGATCCTGGACGACGCCGCGACCCGCGGCGACCTGGTGGAGCGGGTCGATCCCACGCTGCTCACTCATCAGCTCGTCGAGACGATGCTGCACGTGGGCCTGGGCCGGCTGCACAAAGACGGCTCACCGGCGCGCACCGCGACGCTGCTCTGCGCGATGGTCTTGCGGGGCCTGGCGAACCAGCCGCCCGCCGACCGGGCCCTGAACCGCTCGGCCGCGATGGGCGCCGCCTCGGCGACGATCGCACAGTGGTCCGCCGCCGCAGACGACGACGTCGACGAGCGGCGGGCCGCGCTGCGCGCGGTAGCCCGCGTGGAGTTCGCCCGCCGGGGTTACGAGGCGACGACGATCCGGGACATCGCCTCGGCCGCCGGCATGGGCACCGGAACCGTGTACCGGCTGGTCGACGGCAAGGAGGCGCTGCTCGCCTCGATCATGAACACGTTCTACACCCGGCTGTCCGCCGGCTACGAAGCCGTGGCCGGGGCGCCTGCCACGGCGATCGAGAGGCTGGACGCGCTGACCTGGCTCAACATCAACGCCCGGGAGCGGTTCAGCCAGGAGTTCGAGATCCAGCAGGCGTGGTTCCGGTCGTACCCGCCGGAGACGAGCACGCTCTCGGACTCGCTGCGGGAGCGCACCCGCATCGTCCGGGCCATCGTCGGGATCGGCCTGGACCGCGAGGAGATCCGCACGGACCAGATCGCGGGGCACGTCACCTCGTTGGACGAGCTGACGCCGTGCGTCCGCGACCTGATCTGGGTGCCGCCGAGCGTCGTCGGACGGACCACGACGCGGGGTGTGCTCGCACACGCCCGCGCCACGGTCCTCCGCGGGGCTCTCGCCCCTGCTGCTCGATCAGCCTAGGGAGAGTCCCTCCAAGTCGCCGCGCTCCCGCCACGCCTTGAGCAGGTCGTCCATCGCGTAGAAGCCCGGCCCGTACGGCTCGCCGAACTGAGACCGGAGCCGTGGTTCGCCCTCGCCGTTGAAGTACCCCGGGGTGCAGGCGCGCGAGAAGGCGGAGTTGTCGAACGCGGTCTCCCGGACCGTCGTCACCCACGCGGCCTGAGCCTCTTGCGACGGTTCCACCGTCTTCGCACCCCGCGCCAGGGCCTCCCGGATCACGTAGGAGATGTGCTCTGCCTGCTGCTCGAACACCGCGGTGACGGCCGCGGTGATGCCACCCTGGATGAACCCGACGAAGAACGCGTTGGGGAATCCGTGGCTCGTCATGCCGTGCAGCGTCTGGAAGCCGTCGGCCCAGTGGTCGTAGAGCGACAGCCCGTCGCGGCCGGCGAACGGCTTGACGCCCATCTTGCGGTCGAGGTCGGTGGTGGCCTCGAATCCGCTGGCGAAGACGATGCAGTCGACCTCGTGCTCCACGCCGTGGGCGACGACACCCTTCGCGGTGATCCGCTCGACGCCCTTGGTGTCCGACACGTCGACGAGCGTCACGTTGGGGCGGTTGAACGTCGGCAGGTACTCGTCGTTGAAGACCGGCCGCTTGCACAGGTAGTTGTAGTACGGCTTGAGCGTCTCGGCCGTCACCGGATCCTTGACGATCGACGCGATCCGGTCGCGCAGCCGCTGCGTGTAGCGGTGGTCGATCTCTTCCCGCAGCGCCATGAACTTCGCCGGGTCGGCCAGCGCGCCCCAGCCGTTCGTGGCGTCGAGGTGCGCCTGCAGGTTGCGGGCGATCTCGGTCCAGCCGTCACAGATCAGGTCGGCCTGACCGGGGGCGAACGCCTCGAACGCCGCGGTGTGGAAGTTGCGGCGGCGCACCTCCTGCCACCCCGGCTCGAGCGTCGCCGCCCACTCCGGGGTGACCGTGACGTTGCCCCGCTCGTTGATGTACGAGGGCGTGCGCTGGAAGACGTAGAGGTGCTCGGCGCCGGCCGCCAGGTGCGGGATCGACTGGGCGCCGCTCGCCCCGGTGCCGATGATCGCCACCCGCTTGTCGCCGAGCTCGTCGAGACCGCCGCGGATGTCACCGCCGGTGTACTCGTAGTCCCAGCGCGCGGTGTGGAACGTGTGTCCCTTGAAGTCGGCGATGCCGGGGATGCCGGGGAGCTTCGGGCGATGGAACGGCCCCTGGCACATCACGACGAACCGCGCCCGGATGTCGTCGTCCCGGTTCGTGCCGACCCGCCAGCGTTCGATCTCCTCGTCCCACCGCAGCGAGCGCACCAGCGTGTGGAAGATCGCGTTGTCGTACAGCCCGAAGTGTTTCCCGAGCCGCTGGCAGTGTTCGAAGACCTCGTCGCCGAGCGCGTACTTCTGCGTCGGGAGGTACCCGACCTCTTCCAGGAGCGGAAGGTAGGCCGTGGCGTCGGTGTCGATCTGGATGCCCGGGTACCGGTTCCAGTACCAGGCGCCGCCGAAGTCACCGCCGAGTTCGACGATCCGGACGTCGGACACGCCGGCCTGCTTGATCCGGCCGGCGGCCAGCAGCCCGGAGAAGCCACCGCCGAGGACGACGACCTCGACGTCCTCGTGGATCGGCAGCCGCGGCACGACCGGCGTGTAGGGGTCCGCCTCGTAGAACTCGGCGAACTCTCCCTCGGTCACCAGGTACTGCTCGCCGCCCTCCGGGCGGAGGCGCTTGTCCCGTTCGACGCGGTACTTCTCTCTCAACGCGTCGTGATCGACCTCGGGGGTCGCCGTAGGTGCGCAATTCTGCAAGTTCTGCATACCGTCCTCAGAGGGGCTTGGGAGCGCCGGTGCCGACGTACCGGGCGAGGTTGCGGTGGAAGTTGACGATGCCGCGCTCCCGATACGGGTTCGGCTTGTTGCCCTGGAACCCGTGCCGCTTCATGCCCTTCTGGATCGCGGCCATGTTGGAGAAGTCCTGCGGCAGGACGATGTGCGTCTCCCAGTACTCGTCGTCGACCGGGGTGTGGATCCACGGCGCCTGGGGGTCCTCGCCGGGCGGGAAGATCTCGTAGACCGCCGCCTCGAAGATGCACTTGTTCGGGTCGTCACCCAGCGGCCGGGCGCTGTAGCAGAGCGCGTTGTTCAGCCCGTGGCCGATCTGGAAGTTCGGGAACACCTGCCAGGCGGTGCCGCTCGCGGCGGTCTGCTCCGGGGTCGGCGACGGCCAGATCACGCCGCGCGCCTCGTCGTCGCGCCGGGCCGAGGACAGCCAGTGCTTGAGCACGACGTCCGGCGGCGTGCCCTCCGGCAGCTCGTCGACCAGCCGGTTCGCGGCGTCCACCAGGGTCTGCGTGGTGTTGGTGTTCACCGCTTCCCAGGTGAAGTTCTGCATCTTGGCGGTGGAGATGCGCGGGTCCTCGGTGCCCTGGGCGATGCGGACCTTGGCCTGGTTCTCCTCCATGCCCTTGGGCGCGTCGTACCCGATGTGGCTGTGCGTGCCCATCGCCCGCGACCAGCCGAGGAAGCTGCCGAAGACGCGGAACTCCGGGTGCGTCACCGGCACGTGGTAGGTCTCCATGAACGCCTCGAGCGCGACTTTCCAGTTGCAGTCGAACTCCAGCCAGCGGCGCCACCGGCACCGCATGTTCTCCAGCTGGAACGGTTCGAGCAGGCTCGCCATCGGCTCGAGGTACTCGCGTAACGGCTCGGCGTTCGGGTTCATCGTGAGCCAGATCCAGCCGCCCCACGTGTCGACCTGCACCTGGGGCAGCCGGTACGAGTCCAGATCCGGCCCGCCGGGCCCCCAGTCCTCGGCTTCGGTGACGTACGTGCACGCACCCTCGGTGTCGTACCGCCACCCGTGGAACCCGCAGACGAACTGCCGACGGCGGCCACGGGCGTCGTGCTCGCCGGGCTCGGTGTCGATGAGCGGGCGCCCGCGGTGCGAGCACACGTTCGAGTAGGCCTTGAACGTGTCCTCACCGGTGCGGATGACGATGAACTCGTCGTCGGCGATGGCGTACGTCAGGAAATCGCCGAACTTCGGCAGCTCGGAGACGCGGGCGACGTTCAGCCACACCTTCGACCAGAGCCTCTCCTTCTCCGCTTGCGCGTACTCCCGGGAGTAATAGGCCTCCACCGGGATGACGTACGGCTCGTCGAGGAGCGGCGCGGCGGTATCCGTCGGGTTTTCGACGGTCTCGGTCATGACTTTCTCCAACCCGTGCGGGGAGCGAACATCCACTGGATTTACAATCATTGCAAGGATTGCCCTGATAGCGAAAGAGGTGAACCGATTCCGAAGACCTCTCCTTGACACTCGGAGCCGGGCTTGCCTAACGTCCGTATCCGCGAACTGACGTTCGTATAAGCGAACGACGGGACCGAGGATGACTACTGAAACCACGCGTGAGTTCCCGAGCATCAACGCCCAGCAGGTGCAGGACCTGCGCGACATGATCGGCAAGCCGGTCCGCAGCGACCGGCCGCACATCAGCCAGCTGACCCCGGACGCGATCCGGCACTACGCACTGGGCATCGGCGACCGCAATCCGCTCTGGACGGACCCCGCCTACGCCGCGGCCCACGACCGACCGCAGCTCGCTCCGCCGTCGGCGCTGCTGGCCATGGACAAGGTCTTCAGCGGGTACGTCAGCGGCCTGCCGGGCATCCATGCCATGTACGCCGGCGCCACGTTCGAATTCACCCGGCCGCTCCGCGTCGGCGACCAGCTCACCGGTGAGGCGACGCTCGCGGAGCTGATCGAACGACCGAGCCGGTTCGCCGGGCGCTCCTGGCAGCAGATCTACCGCGTTCCGTTCCGTGACCCGGACGGCGAGCTGGTCTGCACCGGCCACTCCTACTGCTTCCGGACCGAGCGGGACAGCGCGAGAGAAAACAAGAAGTACGAGGAGATCCGGGTCGAGTGGACGCCGGACCAAATCGCGGAGATCGCCCAGCGGTACCGCGACGAGGAGGCACGCCGCCGGGGCGCGACCCCGCGCTACGTCGAGGACGTCTCGGTGGGCGACCCCCTCCCTCCGGTGACGAAGGGGCCCTACACCGCCACCACCGCGATCGCCTACCTCCTGGGCTGGGGTGGCCTCTACGTCCGCGCCCACGGCGACGCGTTCGATCTCTTCGACCGGCACCCGGCGCTCGGCATTCCGAACGAGTGGGGGGTGCCGGAGCCGCCGGAGCGCGTGCACTGGGACCCGGACCTTGCCCGGCGGGTCGGCGTGCCCGGCGCGTACGACTACGGGCCGGAGCGGGTCTCCTGGATGGGGCACGTGGTGACCGACTGGATGGGCGACGACGGCTTCCTGCAGTACCTCGACGTCCAGGTGCGGCGGCACAACGTCCTCGGTGAGCTGGTCACCTGCGACGGCGTGGTGACCGCCGTCGACCAGGCCACCGGCTCGGTCGAGGTGTCGCTGAACGCGGTGAACCAGGACGGTCACGAGTCCGCCCGCGGTAGCGCCAGGGTGGTCCTGCCCCAGCGCCCCGCCGACGACGGGCACCCGACGTCCTAAGCCGGCCATTCCTGCGCGAGCCGGTGTTTGAGGACCTTCCCGGCCTCATTCACCGGCAGCGCATCGGCGCGGACCCACCACCGGCTCGGGACGGCGAAGTGCGCCAGCGAACTCCCCGCCCAGCGCTCGAGCTCGTCCGGTGCGGGGTCCGCGCCGTCGGCGGGCACGACGACGGCCGCCACGACCTCGCCGAGGTCCGGGTCGGGCAGCCCGATCACGGCCACCTCCGCGACGTCCGGGTGCTCTTGCAACACGGTCTCCACCCGGGCAGCGGACACGTTCTCACCACCGCGGATGATGACGTCCTTGCGCCGACCGGTGATGTAGAGGAACCGGTCGGCGTCGACGTGGCCGACGTCGCCGGTGTGGATCCACCCGTCGGCGTCGAGCGTGGGGTCACCGGGCAGGCCCCAGTACCCGTCCATCGCGGCCGGCGACCGGACGAGCACCTCCCCCGCCCCGTCCGGGTCCGGATCGGCGATCCGCACCTCGACGACCGGGGCGAGCCGGCCCGAGCTGCCCGGACGCTCGGCGATCTGCGCACCGACGCCCGTGCTCACGACCCCGCCGGCCTCGGTGAGCCCGTACGTCCGGCCGATCCGGCGACGACTGTTCGGGAACGTGACGGAGACTCGCTCCAGGAGCTCGTCGCTGACCGGCGAGCCGCCCAGGACGATCGTCCGCAGCGTCGGGTAGCCACCGCGGGCCGCGTCCGGATGACGGATCAGACGCTCCATCATCGTGGGCACGCCGGAGAACATCGTGACGCCCTCCCGGTCGATCAGCCGGAGGACCTCCGCGGGGTCGAACCGGCCGGACAGGAACACGACCCGGCCTCCGGTCATCAGCGGCACCAGGACGAGCTGGATCGCTCCGATGTGGAAGAGCGGCAGGCCGACCAGCGTGACGCTCGCCGGAGCGTCCTCCGCGATCTCGTGCGGCAGCTTCCGGGAGACGACGAGCAGCGTCTGGAGGTTCGCCAGCAGCGCCCGGTGGCTGAGGACCGCGCCCTTCGGAAAGCCCGTGGTCCCCGCGGTGAACAGCACGACGGCGGGCGCGTCCTCGTCGCGGACGCCGCGGTCGTCGTCGCCGACGGCGGGCGCGTTCCACACGTCGTCGGTCACCAGTTCGGCCAGCGCGATCCGGCGCAGCCGCGGCGGCACCCGCTCGGCGCGCCGCTCGTCGCAGACGACGACGGTGGGGGTGACGACGCCGCACGCGTGCTCCAGCTCGGACACCGACCACCAGCCGTTGCACGGAACGGCGACGGCCCCCAACGCGATCACCGCGAAGAACGTCACCACCCACTCGGCGGAGTTCGCCGCGTAGAGCGCGACCCGGTCGCCCTCCTGCACCCCGTCGGCGCGCAGCCGCGCGGCCACGGCCTGCACGGCCCGGCGGTGCTGAGCGAAGGTGACCCGCCGCTCGCCCCGCACCAGGAAGACCCGGTCGGACCAGCGCGCCGACGCGTCGAGGACGTCGGACACGTCACGCGGTCGCCGTGCGTACATCAGGCAGGAATGGCCGTGCAGCGTGTCCTCGACCACCTCGCTGCCCCACCCGGAAGAAGGTTGAGCCATCGACGCTCCGTCCGTATATGTGAACTGGCGTTCGGTTATGCCAACGTAAGTGGCGCCGCGAGGCCTGTCAACGGGCCCCGGTACGGCAGGCGCACAATGGTGCGGACGTGGGTGCGGGAGGAGTAACGATGTCGGATGCCCTGGCGCGGGAGCACCGGACGGTCAGCCGGGTCACGACGATCCTGGAGGCCGCCGGTCAGAGCCGGGACGGAGTGCGCCTCGCCGGTCTGGCCGCGCTGCTGGGCGCCCCGAAGTCCTCGGTGCACGGCCTGGTGAAGGGTCTCGTCGCGACCGGTTACCTGGAGGAACAGGCCGGCGTCTACCGCCTGGGCCCGGCCCTGGACGTCCTGGTGCGACCGGCGCGCGCGGAGTTCACGCTGTCGGCCCGCCGTGCCCTGGAGAGCCTCCAGCAGACGTTCGACGAGACCGCGATCCTCTGCCGTCTGGTGGGGGACGCCGTCGTCTACGTGGAGATGGTGGAGTCCCGCCGGATGATTCGGTACTCGGCGCCGCTCAACCAGCGGCGACCGCTCTACCCGACCAGCTCGGGCAAGTGCTTCCTCGCCCACTTCTCGCCGCGTCGGCGGGCGGCCTACCTCGCCGAGCACGTCGAGGAGGCACGGCGTGCGCTGGTCGAGGACGAGTTGGAGCGCGTCCGCGAGCAGGGTTACGCCGTCAACCGGGGCGAGACGGTACCGGACGTCTCCGCGGCCGCGAGCCCGATCGTCGTGCAGGGCCGGGTCGTGGGCGCTCTGGCCGTGGCCGGTCCGAGTGCCCGGATGGCCGACGAGCTGGAGCAGGTCGCGGCCGCGGTGCGCGACGAGGCGGCCAAGGTGGCGCCACGCCTGTGACCGGCGATCAGCGGCTCTCCAACTCGGCGATCCGCGCCTCCAGGGTGGACACGATCGAGAGCAGCCCGAGCACCGCCTTGCGCATGACGATCTGGTCGTCCTTGTTGATCCGGGTGGCGTCCAGGTCCTTCAGCCGGTCGAGCAGGTCCGCCGTCAGCTCCGCGTTCGGGGCCGCCTCGATCTCCTGCACCGTGCTACCGATGTAGCCGGACATCAGGAACCTCCGATGGTCTGGTCGATCCAGGTGGGATCCTCGAGCCGCCGCTTGACGTCGGTCAGGAACCGCGCGGCGTCCGCGCCGTCGACGATCCGGTGATCGTAGGAGAGCGCGAGGTAGACCATCGACCGGATCGCCACCCACTCGCCGCCCTCGGCGTCGGTCAGGGCGACCGGGCGACGCACGACCGCGCCGGTGCCGAGGATCGCGGACTGCGGTGCGTTGATGATCGGGGTGTCGAACAGTGCGCCGCGGCTCCCGGTGTTCGTGATCGTGAACGTCCCGCCGCTCCCCTCGTCCGGCCGGAGTTTGCTCTCCCGAGTGCGGGTCGCGACGTCGTCGATCGCGACGGCCAGGCCCGCCAGGTCCAGTTCCTGAGCGTCCCGGATCACCGGCACCATCAGCCCGCGCTCGGTGTCGACCGCGATCCCCAGGTGCTGCGCCGGGTGGTACTCGATCTCGTGCGTCTCCGGAACCACCGACGCGTTGACGACCCGGTGCTCGGCCAGCGCCTGGACCGCGGCGAGCGCGAAGAACGGGAGGTAGGACAGCCCGACGCCGTGCCGGGACCGGAACGCGTCCTTGGTCCGGCGGCGGGCCTCGGTGATCCCGCTGACGTCCGCCTCGACGACGGACGTCAGCTGCGCGGACGTCTGCAGCGACTCGACCATCCGGGTCGCGATGATCTTCCGCATCCGGGTCATCCGCTCCCGGTAGGGAGCCTGTACCTGTGTCATGAACGCCCTATCCGTGAACGTGGAGCGGCTTCCCGGCCAGCAGCAGGTGCGCCTCGCCGATCGCCTCGGACTGGGTGGGGTGGGGGTGAATCAGCGTCGCCACCTGCGACGGAGGCGGCTGGAGCGCGTAGAGCACCTGGGCTTCCGCGATCAGCTCGCTCACCCGGTCACCGACGAGGTGGGTCCCCACGACGCGATCGCCGGTCGCGACCAGCTTCACCGCGCCGCGGGTGCCGAGGATCGCCGAGCGCCCGTTGCCGGTGAGGTCGTAGGTGACGGTCCGCACGGCGTCGGCACCGTACCGGTCGACGGCCTGCCGCTCGGTGAGCCCCACCGAGGCCACCTCGGGTGAGCTGTAGGTGACCCGCGGGACGCCGTCGTAGTCGATCGGATCGACGTCCAGCCCGGCGAGGTGCTCCGCGGCCAGGATGCCCTCGGCGAAGCCGGCGTGTGCCAGCTGCGGTGTGTTCAGGAGGTCGCCCACCGCGTAGACCCCCGGCACGGAGGTACGGCCGAACTCGTCGACGACGACGTGGCCGTCGCGCAGCTCGACCGGCAACCCCTCGGTGTTCGGACGCCGCCCGACCGCCACCAGCAGCACCTCGGCGTCGAGGGTGGCGCCGTCGGCCAGCGTGACCCGCGCACCGTCCGCGGTTTGTTCGACCGCGGTGGCCCGCGCACCGAGCCGGAGCCCGATCTTCCGCCGCCGGAACGCCCGTTCGAGCAGCTTGGAGCTGTCCTCGTCCTCGTTCGGCAGCAGGTGCGGGAGTGCCTCGACGATCGTCACCGAAGCACCCAGGGACGTCCAGGCCGAGGCGAACTCGCAGCCGATGACGCCGCCGCCCAGCACCACCGCGGAGCTCGGCACGGCGTCCAGCCGCAGCGCGTCGTCCGAGGTGAGCACCGTGCGGCCGTCCACGGTGATGCCCCGGGGCACCACCGGCGCGGACCCGGTCGCGACGACCACGGCGGATCCCCGGTACTCGTCGTCGCCGACCCGCACCGTGTCGGGAGCGACGAGCTGCCCCTCCCCCGAGATCACCGTGATGCCCCGACCGGCGATCAGGCCCTGCAGGCCCTTCCAGTTCTTGGCGATCACCGCGTCCATGTACTTGTGGACACCCGCCATGTCGACGCCGTCGAACGTCGCCCGGATGCCGACGCCTGCGCTGCCACGGGTGGCGTCCGCGACCTCGCCGGCGTGCAGCAGCGCCTTGGTCGGGATGCACCCGCGGTGCAGGCAGGTGCCCCCGACCCGGTCCTTCTCCACCAGCGTGACGGTCTTGCCGAGCTCGGCGGCGCGGAGAGCGGCGGCATAACCACCGCTGCCGCCGCCGAGCACGACCAAATCCGAGAAACTCACGGCACCTCGATCGCGGCGATCTCGGTGCCGACCGGGTAGACCTCCTCGGGCTCGGCGGTGCCGTGCCGGAGGATCCCGGACGCCGGGGCGGCCACCTCGTTCTCCACCTTGTCGGTCGCGACGACGTAGATCGGCTGCTCCTCCTCGACCGGCTGCCCGTCCTCGACGAGCCACTCCAGGAAGGTCACCTCCGTCGTGGCCATCGTCAGCTTCGGAACCTGGACGGGGACTTTCTGGGTCATTTGCTGTATCCCACGGTTGCGCGAACGGCCGCAGCGATGCGGTCGGCGTTGGGGTAGACGGCGGCTTCCAGGTCCTTCGCGGCCGGAATCGGCCGGAACCGGGAGCCGACGCGGGCCACCGGAGCCCGCAATTGTCCGAACAGGCCGGTGTTGATCTGGGCGGCGATCTCGGCGCCGGGGCCGGCGAACTCGACCGCGTAGTGCGCCACGACCGCCCGGGCGGTCCGGCCGACCGACTCCAGCACCGCGGGCATGTCGAGCGGTACCAGCGTGCGCAGGTCGAGGACCTCCACGTCGATACCGTCCGCCTCCAGCGCGGTGGCGGCGTCCAGCGCGTCGTACACGCCCCGGCCGTACGTCACGACCGTGACGTCCGAGCCCGCGCGCTTGATGTCGGCCTTGCCGAACTCGACGACGTGGTTACCGGTCGGCACCGGGCCGCGCTTGCCGTAGAGCGCCGTGGTCTCCAGGAACAGCACCGGGTCGGGGTCGAAGATCGCGGCCTTCAGCAGGCCCTTCGCGTCCGCGGGGGTGCTGGGCACCACCACCTTGATGCCGGGCATGTGCATGAACCAGGCTTCCAGCGACTGCGAGTGGGTGGCGCCCGAGCCCAGCCCACCGAAGCTCGCGGTCCGGATCGTCACCGGGCACGGCGTGCGGCCGGCCGAGGTGAACCGGGCCTTGGCGGCGAGGTTCACGATCTGGTCCACGGCGATGCCGATGAAGTCCATGATCATGATCTCGGCGACCGGGAGCCGCCCCTCGATCGCGGCACCGATCGCGGCGCCCGCGATCGCGGCCTCCGAGATCGGCGTGTTCAGCACCCGGTCGGCACCGTGCTTGGTGGACAGGCCGGAGCTCACGTGGTTGACGCCGCTCGCCGGATCGGCGAGGTCCTCGCCGAGCAGGAACACCCGCTCGTCCTCGGCGAGCGCCTCGTCCAGGGCCGCGTTCAGCGCCGCCAGCACGGTCATCGTCTTGGTTCCGGTCTCTGTGACGGCGGTCACGACGGGATGCCCTCCATGTTCACGAAGACGTCCTGGTCGAGCTCGGCCAGGTCCGGGGCGGGTGCGGCGAGGACCTCGGCCAGCGCGGCCTCGACCTGCGCGGTGGCGTCCTCGTCGATCGCGGTGAGCTCGTCCGCGGAGAGCGCACCGGAGTCGAGCAGCTTCTGCCGGTACCGCGGGATCGGGTCGGCCTCCTTCGCCGCGGCCAGCTCCTCGGCCGGCAGGTACTTCTGCTGATCGCCGAAGTAGTGGCCCTCGAAGCGGAACGTCACCGCCTCGATGAACGTCGGGCCGCCGCCGCTCCGGCCGCGCTCGACCGCCGCGGTGACAGCCCGGTGGACGGCCTCGGGGTCGTTGCCGTCGACCCGCTCGCCCGGCATCGCGTACGCCAGGCGACGGTCGACGACCTGGTCGATGTTCATCGTGTCGCCGATCGGCGTCATCTCGGCCCAGAGGTTGTTCTGGCAGACGAAGACGACCGGCAGCTGCCACGTGGACGCCAGGTTCATGCCCTCGTGGAACGAGCCGGTGTTGGTCGCGCCGTCGCCGAAGCACACCGCGGTGACCCGGTCACTGCCCTGCTGCTTGGCCGCGAGCGCGAGCCCGACCGCGACCGGCACGCCGGCGCCGACGATCCCGGTGGTGAGCGCGACGCCCTGCTCGGGAGCGGTGATGTGCATGGTGCCGCCCTTGCCGCGGGAGGCGCCGATGCTCTTGCCCATGATCTCGCCGAGGATCTCGGTGAGCGGCACGCCCTTGCCGACCAGGTCGTGGATGCCCCGGTAGGTCGTCACGAGTCGGTCGTCCCGGCGCAGCGCGGCGCCGACACCGGCGGCGACCGCCTCCTGGCCACGGGACGGCCAGATCACCGCGAAGAACTCACCGCGGCCGATGCCTTTCCGCAACCGCGCGTCGACCGCTTGGGCCAGCGTCATCGTGATGTACAGGCGGCGAGCCAGATCGGTATCGGTCGGTAAATCCGTGGTCGACGTCAATCTGCACTCCTCGGTGAGCGTCTTCCGAATAAGGGAGGGAGGGCGAGGCGGAAACCTAACATTTGTTCCGCTCAAGCTAGCAACGGCTCTGAGCGAGCCGCAAGGGTGCGGCCTCCGCGGCCGGAGGCCGCACCCCGACGCACATCAGCCGCTGACGACCTTGCCGCAGAGCGGCGCTGCGTTCGGCTCGGGCACGAACGCGCTGCCCTTGAGCTTCAGGAAGTACTGGCACTGCTCGTCCGCGTCGATCGTGGTGAAGTCGCGCGGCGAGGGGTAGAGCCCGTCGGCGTCCCACGTCTTGTCCGCCCGCAGGTCGGAGATGACCTTCGCCTGCTCCGCGTCACAGCCCGCGACCTCGAGGCCGTGCAGGAACATGTCGGCGGTCATCCAGCCCATGGTCTGGGAGAACCCGGGGATACCGGACTTCGAGCCCGCGTGGTCCTTGAGCGCCTTCGCCATCCGCTCGGTGCCCTCGTTCTTCACCTCGTTCGGGGCCCACCCGGTGGTGAACGTGACACCCTGGCCCGCCTGCACCGCCGGAGCGGATTCCAGCAGGTCATTGCCGTACCCGGTGGCCGAGATGATCGCCTTCGGCGTGTAGCCCGCCTGCTTGAGCCCGGCCACGATCGCGAACGACGTGTCCGGGTTGATTCCGAACTGGACGACGTCGGCCTTCGACTGGATGATGCCGAGCACGATCGCGCCGACGTCCGTGCTGCCGAACGGCACCGTGGTGTTCACGTAGCCGCGCTTCAGACCGGCCGCCTCCGCGGACCGCATCGACGCCTCGAGGCCCTGCTGCGAGCTCGGGCTCTCGTAGGCCACTCCGGCGACCTTGGTCCCACCGACGCTCTTCAGGTACTCACCGGCGGTGGTGTACGTCTTGGAGTAGTTCGGGACGGGAATCGCCGGGAACAGGTTGTTCTTGGTGTTCTGCCATTCCTTCGCGCCGTCGAAGCCACCGCCCATGATCGGCGTGCCCTTGCCGACCGTGGTCAGGAACGGCGTGGCGCCGTAGAAGAACGAGCTGACCGCCAGGATCGAGTAGACCTTGTCCTGCTGGATGAGCTTCTGGGAAGCGGTCAGCGCACCCTGCGCGTTCGACTGGTCGTCCGCCTCGACGGTCTCGAACTTCTTGTCCGCGCACTTACCTCCGTCCTCTTCGTAGGCCGCGAGCCGGGCCTCCGCGCCGGACACCGTGCCCTTGAACGCCGCGCTGTTCGGGCCGCTCAGCGACGTCAGGATGCCCAACTTGACGGTGTCGCCGGCGGCTGTCCCGCCGCCCCCGTCGTCGCCGCACGCCGACACCGCGAGCACGACCGCACAGGCGGCTCCGATCGCGGTGATGCCTCTTTTGCGCATGTTCCACTCGTCCTCTCTGACAGTTGTGGAAACGTCGAAATTCAGATGGGTTGCACGCCGCGGGTCGGCGGCGCGGGCTCAGCGGTGGCGAAACCCGCTAGACGTGCGGCAAGGAGATGGCCGCCGAGTGGGCGAGCCGCCCCCTCCCCGAGAGTTTGAGGTGCGCAATCATTTCCAAGGATCGAAAAATTTACAAGCATTGACGTGGATCACACTGCATAGCACTCTGTGATGGATCCGCAGCGTGGGAGCGCGCAGACCGTTCCCGTCCCATGTGCTTGGAGGCTCCGTGCTCTCCTACGTCCTCGCCGGGCTGGCACTCGGCTCCATCTATGCGATAGCGGCGGGTTCCCTCGTCGTCACGTACGTCGCGTCCGGCATCTTCAGCCTTGCCTTCGCCGCGATGGCCTTCACCGTGGCGCGGGTGTACTACGCGCTGAACACCGAGGCGGGATGGCCGATCCTGCCGGCGGCCGTGGTCGCACTCCTGCTTTTCGCGCCGGTGCTGGGCATGGCCCTCTACTGGCTGCTCTTCCGCCATCTGCGCCAGCGCTCGATGCTGGTGAAGCTGATGGCCACGATGGGCCTCTCGGTCGCGCTCCCGCCGCTGGTGGAGCTCGTCATGGGACATCTGACGAGCGTCACCGCACCGGGCCTGGCACCGCGTCCGCTCGCGACCTGGCACCCGTTCGGGGCGGTGCTCAACGCCGACCAGCTCGTCGCCTACCTCGGACTCGCGGTGGTCCTGCTGCTCGGCGTCGGCGTGCTCCGCTTCACCGACGTCGGCCTGAAAGTCCGCGCGCTGGTCGACTCGGAGGCGCTGACCGGCCTGTCGGGCACCAGCCCCGGCCGCGTCTCGCTGGGCGTGTGGGCCGCGAGCGCCACCCTCGCCGGTCTGGCCGGCATCCTGATCGCGCCGACCGCCGGCCTCTCCGCCGAGGGCATGACCGTCCTGATGTCCGCGGCGTTCGCCGCGGTCGTCGCCGCTCGCCTGCGCAGCCTGCCGATCGCGGTCGGGGTCGCTCTGGCGATGGGTGTGGTCACGACCGTGATTCAGAAGTACCTGGACGCGGAGAGCTCGATCACCGCCGCCGTGGTGCCGAGCGTTCCGTTCGCGTTCATGCTCGTGTTCCTGCTCTACTACGCCGCTCGCGGACAGGCGGGTGACACCACCGCGGGTGGTGCGCTCGACCGCGCGATCAGCGTCCAGGACGAGACGCCGGCGACGACGACGGCGCGGGCATCGAACTCCGCGCTGAGCCGGTTCGGGCCGGGCCTCATCCCCACGGTCGTGTTCGTGGCGATCGTGGCGATGCTGCCGCTGATCCTCAGCGAGTACTGGGCCGGGCTGGCCGCGGCCGGCATCGCGCTGGCGATCGCACTGCTCTCCTACACGCTGGTCACCGGCGAGGGCGGCATGGTGTGGCTCTGCCAGATCACGTTCGCCGGGCTCGGCGCGGTGCTCTCCGCCGAGCTCGCGACTTACCAGGGGTGGCCGCCGCTGCTCGCGGTCGTCGCGGCCGCGCTCGTCGTCGTCCCGCTCGGGGTGATCCTCGGCGTCCTGACGATCCGGCTGGGCAACCTGTACGTCGCGCTCGTGACGCTGACGTTCGGCCTGCTGATCCAGACGCTGGTCTTCACCAGGGACCGGTTCTACAACTTCGGGTCGGGGCAGCCGATGCCGCGGCCGTCGTTCGCCCTGGACAACCAGACCTTCGCGCTGATCACGCTCGGCGCGTTCCTCATCCTCGGGCTGGTCGTGCTCAACCTCCGGCGATCCACCGCGGGGCTGGCGATGAGCGCGGTCCGCTGGAGCGAGAACGGCTCCCGGACGCTGGGCATCAGCGTCCTGCAGGCCAAGGTCCTGGTCTCCGGGGTGGCGTCGTTCGTCGCCGCGATCGGCGGCGGGTTCCTCGCGATGAACTTCCAGTCGTCGCTGCCCGACTCGTTCGCACCGTTCCTCGGCCTGGTGTGGCTGGCCGTGCTGGTGACGCTGGGATCGCGGTCGATCATGGCCGCGCTCGCGGCCGGGTTGCTGTACTACCTGATGCCCGGCCTGTTCTCCACCTACGTGCCGTCGGAGTTCGCGGGCATCCCGGTCATCCTGTTCGGCCTCGGCGCGATCGCACTGGCAAACCACCCGGAGGGCGTTGTCGCGCAGAACGGCGCCGCGATCGCCCGTCTCGCAGCCCGCTTCCGCTCCGGCCGGGCCGAGCCGGTCGCGGCTTTCGCCGCCACCCCGGCAGCGTCCGGAGGAACCGCGGCGGCCACCCCGGACGCGGCGGACGCCGTCGCAGGCACGGCGGGAGACCGGGCATGACGCTCTGCCTCGACCGACTCGCTTCGGAGGATCACGCATGACTGCGGTGGCGGAAGAGAAGGCCCCGGCGACCACGGCCCGGCTGGAGGCACGGGGTGTGACCGTGCGGTTCGGTGGCCTGGTCGCGCTCAACGACGTCGACGTGCAGGTACCCGCGCAGTCGATCGTCGGGCTGGTCGGACCGAACGGCGCGGGGAAGAGCACGCTGTTCGGCGTCCTGTCCGGACTGCTCAAGCCGACCGCGGGCACGGTGCTGATGGACGGCGAGGACGTCACCTCGGCGTCACCGCAGGCCCGCGCCCGGCGCGGGCTGGCCAGGACGTTCCAGCACCCGGAGCTGTTCTCGACGCTGACCGTGCGCGAGCACATCGTCCTGGGCTACCGGATTCGCCACGCCAAGCGCCGCCTCTGGACCGACCTGCTGACCGGCGGCGGGTTCCGCCGTCCGCCGGCTGCCGAGACCGAGCGGGTCGACGCGCTCGTCGACGCGCTCCACCTCGGTGGTGTGCAGCACTCGCCCGCAGCCGGGCTGCCGCTCGGCACCAGCCGCCTGGTCGAGGTGGCCCGCGCGCTCGCCGTCGACCCGCGCGTCCTGCTCCTCGACGAGCCGTCGTCCGGTCTGGACGTCCGGGAGACCGAGGAGCTCGCCGCGACGCTGCGCCAGCTCGTCGCCGACCACGGCGTCTCGCTGCTGCTGGTCGAGCACGACGTACCGCTGGTGCTCGGGATGTGCGACCGGGTGCACGTCCTGGACTTCGGCATCTGCATCGCCGCCGGCACCCCGACCGAGATCCGGGACGACCCGGCGGTGCGCGCGGCGTACCTCGGCACGGCCGTCGACGAGACCACGGAGGAGGAGCCGGCATGACCGAAACGCTCACGGTCGAGAACCTGTCGGTGCGGTACGGCGCGGCGCAGGCGCTGGCCGACGTCTCGTTCGAGATCCCACCGAACAGCGCGCTGGCGGTTCTCGGACCCAACGGCGCGGGCAAGAGCACGCTGGCCAGGGCGCTGTCCGGGCTGGTGCCGAAGACGGAAGGCTCGGTGCGCTTCGGCGATCAGGACCTGACCAGGCTGTCCGCGGCGAAGGTGCGCCGGGCCGGCATCGTTCACCTGCCCGAGGGACGCGGGGTGTTCCCGGGGCTGACGGTGCTGGAGAACCTGCGGATGGGGCTCGCGGTGGAGAAACGACGCCGCGCCGAAGGGCTGGACCGCGCTTTCGAGCTCTTCCCGGTGCTCGGCGAACGCCGTCGGCAGCTGGCCGGGACACTCTCCGGCGGTGAGCAGCAGATGCTCTCGCTCGCCAGGGCGCTGATGGTAGAGCCGAAGCTGGTCATCGCCGACGAGATGTCACTGGGGCTGGCCCCGAAGCTGGTCGACCTGATCTTCGAGAGCCTCGAGCGGGCCCGGTCGGCCGGCGTCTCGGTGCTGCTCATCGAACAGTTCGCCGGGCGGGCGCTGGAGTTCGCCGACCAGTGCCTGATCCTGCAGCGCGGCCGGACGTCCTGGACGGGCCCGGCGGACGCGGCCGGCGAGGAGCTGCTCCACCGCTACCTGGGCGAGGCCACCGCCGCCTGAGCGCCGCTCGGCTGCCGGACCGGTCAGGTCCGGCCGTCACCTGCCGACGAGGAACAAGGGCAGTGCGTCAGCGGCGGGTGGCGAAAGGCAGCGAGATGCGATTCCGGCGGGCCGGTCGGGGGCGACCACGATCCCCCGCCGGTCCGCCGGTGCCGGAGAACGCCGGGGAGCTCGACGCGCTGCACCAGCGGCGCCGCACCACCGAGCTCACCGGCATCGGCGTCGGCGTCGTGGGCTTCCTGCTGGTCGCGCTCACCTGGTCGATCCGGGGCCTGCTGCCGCGCGAGCTGGCGGAGGTGGCCCCGCTCAGCAGTTCCCTGTTCGCGCCGCTGACTCTCGCGGTCTGTGCCGCGGGCGTGTTGGGGCTGCGCTCGATCCGGAATTCCCGTCGGTACGCCCAGGTGGGCGTATTGCAGATCGCGCTCAGCGTGGGCGCGGTCTTGGCGGCCGTGGTCGTGATGCCGGTGACCAGCCGGGGCGCAGCCGCCTGCCTGATCGTGCTCCCGATTCTGGTGGCGGGCATCCGGTTCGGCCGTCGGGGCGCGCTGCTCACCTGGGCCTGCGGGGTGGTCGGCCACGCCGTCGTCTCCGTGGTCGTCGCCGTCGTCGCGGAGCACCGCATCGCCACCGGACGGGCCACCGAGGCGGCGATCACCGGGTGGATGTTCGCGGCCGTGCTCGGGTTCATCGCCGCCTGGACGGTCGGCAGCCAGAGCGCCGCGGTGGACCGGCACCTCGCCGCGCTGGCGGCTGCCCGGGACGCGCTCCAGCACCAGGCGACCCACGACGCGCTGACCGGCCTGGCCAACCGCGGCGTGCTCTACGGCCCCTGTGCCGCGCTGCACGACGCCGGCGCGCTGCTCGGCATCGATCTGGACGGCTTCAAAGGGGTGAACGACACCTACGGCCACGCGACCGGCGACGCGGTCCTGTGCGCCGTCGCGAACCGGCTGCGCGCCTGCGTCGGACCGGAGGACCTCGTCGTCCGGATGGGTGGCGACGAGTTCGTCGTCGTGCTTCGCGGCGCCAACCGGGACGTGGCCGAGTCCGTGGCAGATCGAATCCGGGCGGCGGTCACGCTGCCGGTGCCGACCGCCGACGGCCCGCTGAGCGTCGGCGTGAGCGTCGGCATCGCGGTGGCGCAGGGACCCGGCCTGTGGGACGTCGACGCGCTGGCCGCCCAGGCCGATGCGCGGATGTACGCGGAGAAGGCAGCACACCGCCGCTGACCACCTGATTCAACAAGCCGTGGAAGATGCTCTACAGTTTGTTGACATGAGTGGAGACGAGCTGCCCCTACTGGAGTACGCGGCGATCGAGGCGGCGGCACGACTCATCGAGGGGGACGTCGTCCGGACCCCGACGGTGGTGAGTACCGGCCTCAGCGAGCTGCTGGGCGTCCCGGTCACGGTGAAACTCGAACTGCTGCAGCGCACGGGGTCGTTCAAGACCCGCGGCGCCGCGGCGAAGCTCCGGTCGCTCGACGACGCCGAGCGCGCCGCCGGTGTGGTCGCGGTGAGCGGCGGCAACCACGGCATCGCGGTCGCGGCGATGGCCGCGGCGCTCGGCGTCAAGGCGACGATCGTGATGCCCCGCTCGGCGCCCCGGCGCGCCGTCGACATCGCGGGGCGGCACGGCGCGGCGGTCCAGCTCACGACCGACGTCACCGAGGCGTTCGCACTCGGCGTCCGGCTGCAGTCGGAGGGCCTGATGCTGATCCACCCGTTCGACGACCCGGACGTCGTGGCCGGCCAGGGAACCGTCGGCCGGGAGCTCGCGGAGGACGCCGGCCCGTTGACCGACGTCCTGGTCAGCATCGGCGGGGGCGGCCTGATCAGCGGGATCGCGGTGGCCCTGCGCGCGCTGCGGCCGGGCGTCCGGATCTGGGGCGTGGAGACCGAGGGCTCCGAGTCGATGGCCAGAGCGCTCGCGGCAGGCGGCCCGGTGCCGATCGTGCCGAGCTCGGTCGTCACCACGCTCTCTCCGCCCGCCGTCGCACCGCTGACCTACGCGCACACCCGCGCACTCGTCGACGACGTACTCGTGGTGACCGACGCGGAGGCGGTCCGCGGAACGCTGGAGCTCGCCGACGCCGCGAAGGTCTGGACCGAGCCGGCCGCCGGTTGCCTGCTCCCGGCGGCGCGGCGGGTGATCGAACGCGTCGGCGGCGACTGCCGGCTCGGCCTGGTGCTCTGCGGTGGTAACGCCACGGTGACGGACGTGCTGGCCTGGGCCGATCGGTTCGGGGTCGACCGTGGGTGACTCCGGCGGATCGTGGGCGACACCGGAGTTCGCGGCCGAGGCGGCCCGGGTCGTCGCGGCTTACCGGCCGCTCGTCGAACCGCTGGCGCACGCCGTCGGCCCCGGCGTCGAGGTCGTCCTGCACGACCTGAGCAAGCTGCCGAACTCGGTCGTGGCGATCGCCGGCGGGTTGAGCGGCCGAACCGTCGGCGCCCCCGCGACCGACCTCGGCCTGCGCCTGCTGATGCAGGACGACCCGCCGGAGAGCATCGTCGGGTACCGCACCGAACTGCCGGGCGGCATCGTCTGCCGCTCCTCCACGATCTTTCTCCGCGGCGATGCCGACCGGCCGGTGGCCGCGCTCTGTCTCAACCGGGACATCGGTCAGCTCACCGCGGCGCGGGATCTGCTCGCCGCGCTGGTCGACACACCCGCCGTCAGCGGGCACGACCGGTCGGAGACGTTCTACGACTCGGTGGAGAACCTCACCGACGACCTACTTCGCCGGGCGATCGGCGCGGTCGGGGGCGACGTGGCGGCGATGTCGAAAGCGGACAAGACCCGCGTGGTGAAGGACCTGGAGCGCCGGGGCTTCTTCCTGATCAAGGAGTCGGTCGAACTTGCCGCGCGCGCGCTCGGCGTCAGCCGGTACACGATCTACAACTACTTGAACGACTGAATCCCGACCTCGGCCGTCACCGGTCGGGAAGAGTTCACCGACGACCACCCGCCTGACCTCTCGGGCGCGGGTGACAATCGAGCGGTGCCGCCGGAACCGTCGTCTCCCCGTCGCCGTTACGGTCTGCTCGCCGCGCTGGTCGCCGCCGCCGTGGCGGTCACCGCGGGGGTCGCGCTCTTCGCACCCGACCCCGAGCCGGCACCGCCGGAGCCCCAACCGGCATCGGTCCGGTGGAACGCGACCGTGAACCAGGTGGCGTTCGCCGACGAGCGCCACGGCTGGGCGCTGACGCCCCGGTGTGCGGCGCCGACCCGCTGCGAACCGCGCTTCTGGCGGACGCTCGACGGCGGCGGCACGTGGCAGCAGGCCGTTCTGCCCACCGACGACCTGGGCCGGGACACCGGAGTCCAGCTGGTAGCGGTGGGCCCGCGCACGATCGTCGTCGAGGCGGGGAGGCGGCGGTGGCTGAGTACGGACAGCGGCGAGACGTGGCGACGAGGGCTTGCGCTCGACGCACTCCGGGCCCCGGCGGCGCCGCCGACCGGCGTCCGGCTGCGGACGACGTCCGGCACCAGACCGGACCCGGGGCAGAAGATCCGACCGCCCCGGCTGCTCGCCTGGTACGCGCTCGACTCCGGCCAGCCGACGGCCTTCCCCGACCAGCCGGCCTGGCAGCCGATCTCGGTCTCGGCCGGTCCGGACGGCAGCATCTGGGCCGCCGGCGGTAACGCGCAGGTAGCGGTCTGGAACGGTCGCTGGCAGGCGGTGACGCCGGCGCTCCCGCCACCGCCGCGGACGTTCGTGCAGGTTGCGGCCGTCGACCGACGGACCGCCTACCTGCTGGTGTTCGGGGCCGACGACGACAGCCTGCTCCGCCCGACCGCGGTGTCGCTGACCACGGACGGCGGGCGCACCTGGCGGCTCCACTCGCTCCGCGGGTCGACGCTGCGCGGAAGCCGGGACGCCGCAGCCGTGCGGGGCCGGTTGGTCGTCGTCGACTCGAGCGGCGGCGCCCGGGTGCTCGTCCCGGCGCCGAAGCTGACCGCGCCGTACGCCGTGGAGGACGGGCCGGCGCTCTGGTCGCTGGACTCCACCGGCGGCCGGTTGCTCGGCACCGGCGTGCAGGACGGTCGTTACTGGACGACGACCGACGGCGAGACCTGGACCGAGCTGCGGCTCCCCGCCTAACCCGTCACCCCGGGCTGGTCAGACCCGGCGCCAGGCGTCGTCCGGGCCGTTGCCGGGCGTGATCAGCCCGCGCCGGGTGAGGTGCACCAGGTGGGCGTAGGTCTCGCCGATCGCCGCGCGGCGGATGAAGCCGCGGTTCTGCTCCCACGGCCGCGACCACGTCAACCGCCCGGCCACCTCGAGCGTGGTCGGCCCGTTCCCGGCGTCCAGCACCGCGAGG
The DNA here is from genome assembly GCF_039536245.1 of Cryptosporangium minutisporangium. Taxonomy (NCBI): domain Bacteria; kingdom Bacillati; phylum Actinomycetota; class Actinomycetes; order Cryptosporangiales; family Cryptosporangiaceae; genus Cryptosporangium; species Cryptosporangium minutisporangium. Next base: position 73,638 of record NZ_BAAAYN010000011.1, read on the forward strand.
ATCTCGGCCAGCCGCTGCTCGTGGTGGCGCCGCAGTTGCCGGACCCGCGCCGGGAGCCCGGAGAACCGGTACTCGTGCGCGGGCAGCACCTCGGCGACGTCGAGGTCTCCGATCAGCGCCAGCGAGTCGAGGAACTCCCCGAGCGTGTCCTCGTCGCCGAGCGGCGACGGGCTGATGTTGGGGCTGATCCGCGGCAGCACGTGGTCGCCGGTGAGCAGGACGTCGTGGTCGGAGTGGACCAGGCAGATGTGGCCCGGAGTGTGGCCGGGCGTCCAGACCACTCGCAGCGGCGTGCCCGTGCCCATCGGCAGGTCGCCGTCCTCCAGCAGCACGTCGACCTGGCCCTGCTCCCAGAGCGGGCCCTCCGCGTCCACGGGCGGCAGCATCTCGGCGAGTTCCGGCTCTGGAACCCCGCGGCGGCGGAGCCACTCGCGGTCGGTGTCGACGAAGTCGCCGAGCGACTCGAACGTCCGGAGCACGGTCGCGTCCAGGCGGTGCATCGCCACCCGGGCTCCGGAGGCCTCGCGGACGCGGCCGGCGAGTCCGAAGTGGTCGCCGTGGAAGTGGGTGACGATCACGGCGTCGACGTCCGCCAGCTCGTGCCCGGTCTCCCGAACGCCGTCCACCAGAGCCTGCCAGGCCTGCTCGCTGGGCCAGCCGGTGTCGACCAGCGCCAGCCCGGCGCGGGTCTCGATCAGGTAGCTGAGCACGTACCGCAGCGGGTTGTCCGGGAACGCCGTCGGGATCGACCAGAGACCGGGTCGCACCCGCTCGACCGGCGGCAGCACCCGGTCCCGCCACGCCTGCTGCTGGGCGGTTCCGGTCACGCGGATCGCGTCGCCGGCCGAAGTGGTTGTTTCGGTCACCCAGTCAGCCGAACATACGGTATGCCTTACGGCAACGAGAGATGGGTCACCGTGCGGGTACCCCTCCGAGCAGCAGGACGACGCCGGTGGTCGCGGCTTCACGGTCGACGGAGATGGCCTTGTACTCCGGCGACTCGGCCCAGCGCCGGAAGCTCTCCTCGTCGTCGAACGCCATCAGGATGGCCTTCTGGTACTCCCAGCTGCCTTCGACGACGGTCGGCGACTCGTCGGCCGACAGCAGCCGCCCGCCGTACTGCCGGAGTACCGGGAAGAAACCGGCGACGTACCGGTCGTAACGGGGACGATCGTGGATGGCGATCTGCGCAAGGGCGTAAACGGTCACGTGCCGGATGCTAGGAGCGGGTGCTCGCCATGCCTGTCGGGTTCCGGACTGGTGGCGCGGCTGAGCCGAAGCCGCGTCGCCTCAGGTCGTGGCGCGACCAATGATGTGGCGTTGGGCTCGCTATCACGAGCCCAACGCCACATCGTTCGACCGAGTCCGCGTCGCCCCCTTCGACCAGCCGCTCTGGTCGGGGCGGGGTTCAATGAGGGCATGGACTACGTGCTGCTCGTCGCGTTAGTGATCGCCGTCATCGGCCTCGGCCTGCTCACCGCGTCGCTCGCCGGGCGCGACCGGCGTGAGCACCGCACGGCCCGGCAGCTCGCGTCCGTCGAACGCAAGCTCGACGTGATCATCGCCCACCTCGGCATCGACCTCCCGCGGGAGGCGTACCCGGAGGTCCTGGCGCTGCTCCGGAAGGGCGAGAAGATCGCCGCGATCAAGGCGTACCGCGAGCAGACCGGCGCGGGCCTCAAAGAGGCGAAGGACGCCGTCGAGCACATGGAACGCGAGCCGGTCGAGCCCGCGCCGGAGCCCCGGCCAGCGTCAGAGCCCCGCCCCGCCCCGGAGCCGCGGCCAGCGTCAGAGGCCGGCCCCGCCGCCGAGAAGCAGCCCGCCGCGGCCGCCACGGCCGTTGCCGACGACACCGCCGAGCCCCGGCCCGCCGCCGCCAAGCAACCCGCCACCGACGCGGCTGCTCAGCCCAGTCCCGGGGAGTAGACCGAGCCGATCGGCAGCGCGACGTCGGGCGTCCGCATCGTGACGTCGAAATCGTCGACGCGGAAGCCGGCCGCGAGCAGTCGCCGCAGCGCGGGGTGCGGGCCGGGCAGGCAGAACGCGACCCGATCGACGCCGAGCGCGGCGACGGCCGCGAACAGCGCGCCGGCAGCGGCACCCGGATCGGGACAGGCGAGGCGCGCGAGCACGGCGGGATCGCCGGGCTGCGCGGCGCCGACCGCGATCACCCGGGCGCGGTCCCGCACGACGAACGCTTCGCCCCCGGAGAGGTAGTACGCGAAGACGCCGGGACGCGGCTCGCCGCCGGCCAGCCGGGACTCCGCCGCCGCCGCGGCTCCGGCGTCCACCCGGTCGACGCGCAGGACGCCGAGCGGCAGCCGGTCGGTCGGGCCGCTGACGTACAGCAGGGGCCAGGACGGGACGAGGCCGGCACGGGCGTAGAGCGGTAGTGCGGCGGGATGCTTCGAGCTGAACGTGTAGCGCCGCCGCGCCGACGGGGTGGGCCAGAGGGCGCCCAGGAGTGCGGTGCCCACTCCGCGGGCGTGCGCGACCGGATCCACGAACAGATCGGTGAGCAGCGCACCGTGCGGCGTCGGCAGCGTGGCCGCCCAGCCGAGCACCCGATCGTCCTGCACGGCCACCAGGGCGGTACCCGTGGACCGGATCAGCTCGACGTACGCGGCGTCGGCCCCGGACCCCGGCTCGGACTGGTCGGTGGCGAACGTGACCGCGCGGATTCCCGCGAGATCCCCGACCTCGGCGGCGCGCACGATCACGCTCCCACGGTATCGGCGAGCCGGGTGGCCACTGCGGCGGCCGCGCGGCAGGGTGGCGGTCATGGACGACCCCTACCGGCTCGAACGATTCGTCAGCGCGCAAAACAGCGGCCACGGGTACGACGCCGTGCTCGCCGAACTGCACGCGGGCGAGAAGGTCAGCCACTGGATGTGGTACGTGTTCCCGCAGGTGCAGGGACTGGGCAGCAGCGCGATGGCCCAGCAGTACGCGGTCTCCTCAGGGGACGAGGCGCGGGCCTACCTGGCGCACCCGGTTCTCCGGGCCCGGCTGCTGGCCGCGGTCGACGCGCTGCTCGGCGTCGAGGGGCGCAGCATCACCCGGATCCTCGGCCCGGTGGACGCGATGAAGCTCCGGTCGTCGATGACGTTGTTCGCCGCGGCCGACCCGGACGAACCCGCGTTCCGCCAGATCCTGGACAAGTACTTCCACGGGCAGACCGACGACCGGACCGTGGCGTTGCTCGGCATGTGAGGATCACGGTGCCGCCCCACGGAAGGATGCCGCCGATGAGTACGCCGAGGACCGTTGACCAGGCCCGCCAGCACACGCTCGGCGACATCCCCCGCCGCTCGGCCCGCCGGTTCGGCGCAAAGACCGCGATCGTCGACGGCGGCACCCGCCTCACGTTCGCCGAGCTGGACGCCGTCGTCGACCGGACCGCCGCCGCGATCGACGCCGCCGGGCTGGTCAAGGGCGACCGGCTCGCGCTGCTGTCCCACAACTGCTGGCAGTTCGCGGTGCTCTCGTTCGCCACCGCCCGCCGGGGCGTCGTCCTGGTGCCGGTGAACTTCATGCTCAACCCGGAGGAGGTCGCCTACGTCCTCGACCACAGCGGCGCGGTCGCGTTCGTCGCCGAGGACGGGCTGACCGCCACCGCCGAGAAGGCGATCGCCGCGTCGCGGGGCACGGTCACCCGGCGGCTGTTCATCCCGCTCGGCACCGGCGACGCCCAGCCCGGCTGGCAGGACGTCACCGCCTGGACGACGTTCGGCGGTCCGCTACCCGCCGAGGTCCCGGTCGCCGACGACGACCCGACCCGCCTGATGTACACCAGCGGCACCGAGTCCCGTCCCAAGGGCGCGATCCTCACCAGCAGGGCGCTGCTCTGGCAGTACGCGAGCTGCGCGATCGACGGCGAGATGACCGGCGACGACATCGAGGTGCACGCGCTTCCGCTCTACCACTGCGCCCAGCTCGACTGCTTCCTCAACGTCGACGTCTACACCGGCGCGACCAGCGTCATCCTGGCTGCGCCGCAGCCGGCGGCGATCCTGCGAGCGATCGCCGAGCACGGCGCCACGAAGTTCTTCGCCCCGCCGACGGTCTGGATCGCGCTGCTGCGCTCACCGGAGTTCGACACGACCGACCTGTCGACGCTGCGCAAGGGCTACTACGGCGCGTCGCCGATGCCGGTGGAGATTCTGCACGAGCTCAGCCGCCGGCTGCCGCAGGTGCGCTTCTGGAACTTCTACGGCCAGACCGAGATGGCCCCGCTCGCCACGATCCTGCGACCGGACGAGCAGCTTCCCCGGGCCGGCAGCGCCGGACGGCCGGCGATCAACGTCGAGACGATCGTGGTCGACGACGACGACCGACCGGTGCCGCCGGGCACCGTCGGGGAGATCGTGCACCGCAGCCCGCACGCCACGCTCGGCTACTACCACGACGACGAGAAGACCGCCGAGGCGTTCCGCAACGGCTGGTTCCACTCGGGTGACCTGGGAATCCTCGACGAGGACGGCTACCTGCGGGTGGTCGACCGCAAGAAGGACATGATCAAGTCCGGCGGCGAGAACGTGGCGAGCCGCGAGGTCGAGGAGGCGCTGTACCAGCATCCGGGCATCGCCGAGGTCGCGGTGTTCGGCATCGACCACCCGCACTGGATCGAGGCGGTGACCGCCGTGGTCGTGCCGAAGGATCCCGCCGCGGGCGGCCTGGACCCCGACGCGATCATCGCGTTCAGCAAGGAGGTCCTGGCCGGGTTCAAGGCGCCGAAGTACGTGGTGATCGCCGACGCGCTGCCGAAGAACCCGAGCGGCAAGATCCTCAAGCGAGAACTGCGCACCCGCTACGGCCACCTCGGGCGCAGCTAGCGAGCGTGCTCGCCGCGCCCGCGCCGCCGGACGCTCGCCTAGCCGGCGGCGCGGTACGCGGTGCCGAGCCTGGTCGGGGTGCCGGCCGCGGTGTAGAGCGACGTCCCACTCCCACCGCCGTCGCGCGGCGGCGAGAACAGGAACCAGGAGTACCGCTCGACATAGGACAGGCTGTCGAGCATCGCGGTCGACGCCGTCACGAACGCGGCCTGCTGCTCCGGCGTGGGGAACCGCACCCCGGCGCTGAAGTCGATCAGCGCGTACTCGGTGAGCCAGATCGGCTTGCGCCAGCGGTCGTGCACCGTCTGCAGGTAGCTCTTCAGCTGCCCGACCGCGTTCGCCGTCGTGAAGTCGCCGCCGTACCAGTGCAGCGCGATGAAGTCGACGCGGTAGCCCTTGCTCTGCGCGCCCTTCATGAACTGGTCGAACCAGCTTCCGTCGGTCGCTCCGCCGGTGGCGGGCGCGGGGCTGCCGAGCCGCATCCCGGTCGCCATCAGCTGCGGCCACAGCGCGAGCGCACGGTCGACCGAGAGGTTCGACTGGCTCGCGAAGTCGGGCTCGTTGAAGCCCAGCAACGTGTCGCCGCGCTGTCGCACCGCGTCCAGCGTGGCCGCGTTCACCGAGTCCGCACCCCAGATCATCGGGGTGAACGCCACCCCGGGCGGCGCCGCGATGCCCTGCGGATCCGCGGCCCAGTTGTAGTACCAGCCGACGCGTGCGTCCGCGAGCGCCGAGCGGACCGCACCGAACGGATTGAGGGCCGCGCCCTTCTTGGACGAGACCGGCCGCGCGCCACCGACCGTCCGCGACGCCCGCGGCGACGGGCTGGCCCCTACTCCGGACTGGGCCGGCCCCACCGAAACCCGCGGCCGCGCGGTGGACGCCGTGCTGGCCGGCGTCGCCGGGTCGCTGGCGTCACCGATCACCGCCGCGACCGGCGCCCTGTCGCCCCCTCGGCCGCCGAGCACCCACCCTCTGGTACCGACCGCCGCGACCAGGACGCCGAGGCACAGCGCAACGATCAGGACGACACGGCGTCGGGAGCGGGGCACCCCGCCAGTCTTCCCGGCGCGACCCCGATCGGGACAGGACGATCATCCAGACGCAAGGAAGCCATAAGAGGGACGAAAGGTGGACGCATGCGGTTTTGTCGAGCTGCGCTACTCTCTGCACCACTGCAGCGCCGTCCGACGTAGCCGCGTCACCGGACGGCCCACCGTGAGGAGCGGTGATGCGACCGCGCGTTTTTATCGGCAGCTCGAGCGAGGCCCTCAAGATCTGCCACGCGATCCAGCACGAGCTGGAGCAGGACTTCGACGTCACGGTGTGGGACCAGGACGTCTTCCGGTTGACGCGCGGCGCACTCGACAGCCTGCTGACGGCGCTCGACGCCTCGGACGCAGGCGTGTTCGTCCTCCGGCCGGACGACTCGACCGAGAGCCGCGGCTCGGTGCAGCCGACCGTCCGTGACAACGTCCTCTTCGAGTTGGGCCTGTTCCTCGGGCGCCTGGGCCCCGAACGGACGTTCATGCTCACGCCCAAGAACTCGCCGGTTCACCTGCCGACGGATCTGCTCGGGTTGACGTCGGCGCACTACGACCCGATCCGGTTCGATCGCGGCGAGGAGCGACCGGCGATCGCCCCGGCCTGTCGGCAGATTCGGCGGGCGTTACGCGAACGACAGCCACGGCTGACGCCACCACCCGCAGCGCAGGTCCGGCTGGAGCGCGCCATGAAGCGTCTGAGCCGTGACCTGGAGGAACTGCTGAGCGCGCAGCCCGCGGACGGCTCCGTCGTCAGCAACCCCGAGCCGCCGCTCCTGGCTGAGTTCACGTTCCGCCGGATGACCGTCCGGCTCGAACTCGGCCGGATCCAGGACTACGTCTCGTCGGACGCCCAGTCGGTGATCGGCTTACCGGCCAACGAGTACTTCGACGACGAGTGCATCAACGATCCGCACAGCTCGCTCGGCGCGTTCGTTCGGCATCACTTCGGCGGTCGTCACGACGAGTTCATCCGGGCGGTCCGGGCCGAGCTGACCGGCCTGCCGTCCCAGCGCGTCCACCGGGCCGGTCAGCGGATCGGCGAGAGCTACGGCGTCGGCGAGGCGCTCTATCTGCGCGGGCTGGCTCCGGAGCTCCGGACGATCCTCGTCGCGGCGACCACGGAACGGTCCTCGGTCGGGCTGCGCGCCGAGCCGCACTTCCTGTACGCGGCGCTGGAGAGCGTCCTGGCCACGATGAACGAGTGCCGGCTGAACTCGCTGACGATTCCGGTTCTCGGGTCCGGCCACGGTGGCATGCCACTGCCGATCGCGATCTTGTTCAACCTCCTGGCGCTGCGCTCGCTGGCCGGCGAGGACGACACCGGCCGGCACGTCCGACGCGTACGTATCGTCGCGTTCGAGCCGGCAGCCGAAGCGCTCGACTGGGACACGATGCGCCACGTCCTGGCGTACTTCGCCTGACGCTGCCCGCTCCGAACGCGGTGCCGGACGGCCCGCCGCCCCCTCAGAACAGCTCGGTCAGCGGCACCTCCGGATCGCGCAACCGCTCCGGCGACACGACCGGCCGCTCGTTCGCGAGCTTCCAGAGCGGCGCACTGTCGTCCCAGGCGTTCGCGTTGAGCACGGCCTGGACCGCGCCCCCGACGAGCCAGAACACGTACCAGGAGCCGGCCGGGTCCGCACCGCGCACGACGACCTCCGGCTCCGGCCCGCGCGGGTCCACCCAGCCCCGATACTCGAAACCGAGCTCGTACTGGTCGGAGAAGAAGTACGGCACCCGTGAGTACGGCTCGGGCGCCGCGCCGGTGAGCGCCCCACCGACGTACTTCCCGTGCTGCTGCGCGACGTCCCAGTGCTCGACCCGCACCGGAGCCCCGTACACCGGATGGTCGACCGCCGCGATGTCTCCGATCGCGACGATGTTCGGATCCGAGGTGCGCAACGTCGCGCTGACCGCCACTCCGCCAGCGACCTCCGCGAGCCCGGCCGCCCGCGCGAGGTCGAGACGCGGCGCGACGCCGGTGGCCAGCACGACGACCGACGCCTCGACGAACCGGTCCGCGAGCGCGACGCCGTCCGGGGTGACCTCGATGACGTCCGCGCCCAGCGTCACGGCCGTGCCCTTCGACCGGTGCAGCTGCAGGAGGCGCTCGCTCACCGCGTCGGAGGCGAGGGCCGGGAGCAGCCTCGGCGCCTTCTCCACGATCTCGACGTCGCACCCCTGCTGTCGCAGCGATGCCGCCACCTCGCAGCCGATCCAGCTTCCCCCGATCAGCGCCACCCGCCCACCGGACCGGGCCGCGCGCCGGATCGCGAGCGCGTCGTCGAGTGAGCGCAACGTGAAGGCGCGCTCGGCGCCCGGGATCGGTAGCCGCCGCGGTTCCGCGCCGGTGGCCAGGACGAGCGTGTCGTAGGCGAGCACGTCCCCGTCGTCGAGCGTGACGGTCCGGGCGGCCGGATCCACGCCGACCGCCCGCGTCCCCGCCCGGAGCGTCACACCGCGCTCGCGCCAGGCCTGTTCGGCGCCGTCGGCCAGCACCCAGTCGGGCTGGTCACGCTCGCCCTGCATCACCGCCTTCGACAGCGGCGGACGCTCGTACGGCGGCTGGTGCTCCGCGCCGACGAGCGTCACCGACCCGTCGAACTGGTGCTCGCGCAGCGCGAGGGCGGCGGTGCCACCCGCCAGGCTCGCGCCGACGACGACTACTCGTTGTTCCGTCATGCGACACCTCTTCTCTGCGGCCGGCTCCAGACTCCGCGGCTGCAGAGAAGCATTCCACCTACCAAGCCGCCGCGGCCCGCACGAGTGCATCGTGGACCGCGGTCACGTGCGGATGCGCCGGCCCTCCGACGCGGCGGACCAGGTAGAGGGTGTTGATCGGCGGATCGTCGGGCTCCAGCACCGCGATCAGCGTCCCGTCGGCGAGCTGGGCCGCGCAGAGGTACCGCGGCAAGACGCTCACGCCCGCGCCCGCCGCCACCGCGGACGCGACCGCCCGCAGGTCGGGAACGACGAGCGCCGGATCCGCGGTCAGCCGGGTGCCGAACACGTGCCGCCAGTAGCGGCGCAGGATCGGCACATCCTCGGCGTAGGAGACCAGCGGCTCCTCCGCGATCGCGGCCACCGGATCGGTGGCCAGGGCGTCCCGGTCCAGACGCTCGTACCGCGCCGGTGAAGTGACCAGCACGAACTCCTCGTCCGCCAGTGGGGCGGCCTGCAGGCCACGCCCGCGCGGCCGGACCGCGGAGAGGACCAGGTCGTGCACGCCGGCCCGCAGCCCGGCCAGCAGGTCGTCGGCCAGACCGGCCACCACGCGCAAGCGCACGCCGGTCTCCAGGAGCGGCGTGAGCGCCGGGAGGACGAGCATGGCCAGCCCTTCGGCGGGCCCGCCGAGGTGCACGGGCGGCTCCGGTGCACTCACCCCGGAGCCGGACGCGATCGCCTCCAGCGCGTCCATCGGTGCGGCGAGCCGCGCGGCCAGTTCGTCCGCGACCGCGGTCGGCGCGACGCCGCGCGGGAGCCGTTCGAACAGCCGCCGCCCGAGCGTGGCCTCCAGCGCCCGCAGTTGCGCGGTCACGGTCGGCTGGGCCAAGCCCACCAGGCGGGCACCCGCGGTCAGCGAGCCCGCGCGGTAGACCGCGAGGAAGGTGCGGAGCTGACCGAGGTCGAGCCCGCCATCAGTTTTCCGATCGCTCACATCGGCGATCCTATTTTCCGCCTGATGGATCCGTGCCTACCGTCGAAGGCGACGAAAGGACGTATTCCATGTCGACCATTCTGTTCGTGCTGACCGGCGCCCGGCACTGGACGCTCAACGACGGTACGGCCCACCCCACGGGGTACTGGGCCGAGGAGTTGCTGGCGCCCTACCGCGCGTTCACCGAGGCCGGCCACCGCGTCGTGTTCGCGTCCCCCGGCGGCGTCGAGCCGGTCGTCGACCGCGCCAGCCTCGCTCCCGAGGTGAACGACGGCAAGGACGTCGAGCCGGAGCTGACGGCGATCATCGACCTGAAGGCTCCGCTCGACCTGGCGTCGATCGACGTCGCCGCGTACGACGCGGTATTCTACCCCGGCGGCCACGGCCCGATGGAGGACCTCGCTGTCGACGCCGACTCCGGCCGCGTGCTCACCGAGACACTCGACTCGGGCAAGCCGCTGGCCGTCGTCTGCCACGGCCCGGCCGCACTGCTCGCGGCCCGGCGCGAAGACGGAACCTCGCCGTTCGCCGGTTATCGGCTGACCGGGTTCACCAACGCCGAGGAGACGCAGGCCGGGCTGGCCGACAAGGCGCCCTGGCTCCTGCAAGACCGTCTGACCGCTCTCGGTGCGGAGTTCGACGAGGGCCTGGCGTGGCAGCCGCACGTCGTCGTCGACCGGAACCTGTACACCGGCCAGAACCCCGCCTCGTCGGCCTCGTTGGCCTCAGCGGTCCTCACCCGTCTCGCCGAGTAGCTGCTGGTCCCCGCGGATCGTGCATCCGATACATAGTGGAGACGCACGCTGACGATCCGTGGGGGACGCGATGAGCTACGGGCCACCTCGCTCGCACAACCGCGGTCCCTGGCTGCTGGTCGTCGCCGTGCTCGTCGTCCTGGCGCTCTCCTGCTGCGCCGGTCTGCTGATCTCCATCGCCCAGCAGGGCGGAGACTCGACGGCCCAGGACTCGGCCCAGGACTCGACGGCCCAGCCGTCGGATCCGGGGCCGTCGGCAACGCGAGGGTCGTCGGGCCGCGGCACCGTGACGGTGCCGCGGCTGGCCGGCGCCCGCCTTCCGGACGCCGAGCGGCAACTGGAAGCGCTCGGCTTCGACGATCCGCGGGTGGTCGACGCCACCGGCCGGAACCGCACGGTACTGAGCAGGCAGAACTGGGTCGTCCGGACCCAGGAGCCGGCGGCAGGCAGCCGCGTCGCACCGTCCACCGAGATCACGCTGCGGGTGAGCAAACCCACCGACGGCGCCCCGAGCCACGCGCCCGTCGACGGCGTCGTCCCGGACGTCGTCTGCCGGGACCTGCAAGCGGCGCAGGACGCCCTGCAGGCCGCGGGGTTCTACGTGCTCTCGTCGGTGGACGGCAGCGGGCAGGGGCGCCGCCAGCTGGTGGACCGGAACTGGGTGGTGGTCCAACAATCGGTCACGCCGGGTAGCCGCCCGGCGCGCTCCACCCGGGTGCGGCTCACCGTGGTGAAGATCGGCGAGCCCACGGACCGCTGCTCCGGCTAGGTCAGATGCCGGTCAGTGCGAACGCGGCGATCTGGGACGTCAGCGCCCAGTGGAAGTTGTCGTCGGACACCAGGAGCAGGGTCCGGCGCCCGTCCGGCAGCTCGGGGCCGAGCGTCGCTCCCTCGAAGTTGTCGACGCGCAGGCCCGGCGCGTCGTCCAGGTCGAGGAGCAGCGTCTTCGTCATCGGCGTCGCACCGCGCACCGAGTCCCGGCCGAGAACGTCGGTCGCCCGGCCGACCTCGGCCAGGTAGATCCGGACCCCGATCCGCAGCCGATCGGGGACCGCGGCCCGCTCGATCATCAAGAACCGTCCGTCCCCGAGCGCCACCAGGTCGGACAGCCCGTTGGTCGCGGCCGAATCCGGCTCGCGCGGCTCGGCGAAGAGCGGCTCGAGCGGATACAGGTACTGAGCGGCCAGGCGACCGGCGTCGTACCGGGTGATCCGGGTCGGCGCGCCGGCCTCCGCGGTCGGGTTCGGACCGTCCTGCCGCAGCGGCTCCTCCATCGCGGTGAACAGCTGACGCCCGTCCGGGGTGAACGACACGCCTTCCAGCGCCTGATTGCGGCGCGGCCCGGTGCCGCTGTCGATCCGCAGGGACTGCGGGATCTCCAGTTCGCGGACGAACTTTCCGGTGGGCGTCGCCACCCGGACCGACGGGTTCTCCAGGAAGTCGCTGCGCTCCCCCTCGTCGACCCAGTACAGGTTCCGCGAGCGCGGGTCGACCGCGATGCCTTCCGGATCGGGCGGCACCTCACCGGAGGCGAGCGACGGGAACGTCGACCCGTCGGCGCGCCGGAGCGGTTTCGTGCCGGTCAGCCGGGCCTGGACGTCGTCCGCGGTCACGGTGACGGTCGCGGTGTAGAACCGGGCCGGATCGCGCTCCGACCGGTCGTCGCTGATCAGGTAGTACGTGCCGGTCCGCGGGTCGCGGCTGATGCCGGAGAGTCCACCGACCGTGGTCGCCTCGACCTGCGACGCCCGCGGCAGCGTCGTCGCACCGAGAAACGTCAGCCCCGGCTTCGGCGCGGCCGACGGCGCGGAGGCGGGATCCGTCGCGGTCGGGCTGCAGCCCACCGTCGCGAGCAGGCCCAGGAGCAGGAGAGCGACGACAGCGGAGCGCACGCACCGAGCCTAGGTGCCGTGCGCACGTCGGAGGCCGACGGCACCACCTCGGATCCGAGATAGCATAGTTCACCTATAGGTTTGTATGAGCTGTGGGGAGCGTGTCATGACCGCGTCGGACACCGTCAGCGAGGCCTTCACCCAGGAGTGGGAGGCGTGGCAGGCCGAGCACGAGCGGGTGCTCGCCGACCCGCACGGCTTCCTGGCGATCACGAGCCTGAACTGGCTCGACGAGACCCCGCAGCGCTTCGCGGACGCGCCCGGGGAGTGGTCGACCGGTCCGGGCGGCGTCGTCGTCGGCCTGGCCCCCGGCGAGCACCTGGAGATCAACGGCGAGACCGTGACCGGCCGCCATGAGTTCGGGGTGATCGCGGAGCGCGCGAGCCTGTTCCCGAAGGCCGGCGACGCCGTGATCGAGGTGGCCAAGCGCGGGGGGCACGACATCGTCCGGCCGCGGCACCCGGACAACTCGCTCCGGGTGACCTTCGCCGGTACGCCGACCTACCCGCCGCACCCGCGGTGGGTCGTCACCGGCCGGTACGTGGCGTTCGACCAGCCGCGACGCACCACGGTCGGCGCGGCCGTCGAAGGGCTGCAGCACGTCTACGACGCGCCCGGCGAGGTGCGGTTCACGCTCGACGGCCGGGACCTGACCCTCACCGCGTTCAACGGCAGGGCACCGGGCACCCTGTCGATCCTGTTCACCGACGAGACGTCGGGCGTCACGACGTACGCCGCGAACCGTTCGCTGTCGGTCGACGCGCCGGCCGCGGACGGCACGGTGACCCTCGACTTCAACCGCGCCGCGAACCTGCCCTGTGCCTACACCGACCTGGCCACCTGCCCGCTGCCCCCGGCGGAGAACCGGCTCCCGGTGGCGGTCGAGGCAGGTCAGAAGATCCCTACCGAGCGGCTTTCCTAGCTCCCCGGCGGTCGGCCCGGCTGGCGGGAACGATCATCGGAGCCCGGGTGGGGCGCCGCGGCGCCCCACCCCGGGCCGTCATCCGTCGCCCAGCGACGGCCTCCGCTTCTCCGCCACCACCGCGACCGAAGGCAGCCCGGTCAGCGCCTCGCCCACCGCGGCGAGCACACGATCGGCGTCCTGCCTGCTGCCCAGCCCTTCGACCGTGGCCACCGCGTGCCCGAGGTAGGCCACCAGCGACCGCAGCGCCTGCGCGGCGTAGGCGGTCCTGACTGGGCTGAACGGACCGGCCAGCGGCCAGTGCCCGGCGACGACGGAGTATCCGTCGACGTCTGATCCGACCTTCTCGTCCAAACGAACTCACCACTCACACTCGAACCGGGTGCGCCCCCAACGACCATTCTGGAACGACTGCGACGAACCCGCACTTCGAGCCGCGTACCGGCTCAGAAGTTCCAGGCTTCCTCGGAGTAGCGCACGTCGTCGGCCTGAAGCGCCTCGTCGATCAGGTCGACCCGGTCGGAGATCGCGCCGGGCGGGACGTCGACGAGTTCGTAACCACACGTCTCGTAGGCGGCCCGGTGCAGCTCCTCGAACCGCTTGACGTCGGCGGAGCCGACCGGGCTAACCGGGGTGGCGGAGCCGACCGGGCCAACCGGGGTGGCGGAGCCGACCGGGTTGGCCGGGCTGGCCGGGGTGGCGACAGTGACCGGGTCAGCCGGGTCGACCTCCCCGTCGGACGTCGATTCGATGTCGGCTTGCCGCTGGACGAAGAACACCATCGGTTGGTAGATCGCGCTCTGCACGACCCGGTTGACCTCGGCGCGTAACTCCCGGGTGACCGGCAACTCCAGGTACCGCGCCAGCGCCAGCGTGCAGATCGGCGACCGGTCGTAGACCTGCATCGCGCCGCCGTCCAACGGTGCCTTCTGCTGCCGCTGCTGCTGGAGCCGGATCACCGCGTCGACGAAACCGGGCTCCCGCCACGGCTCCTCGACACCCCGCTCCTGCTCGCGAGCGACCACGTCGGTCGCCGCTTCGCCGATCACCGGGTAGCCGCGCTGCGCCAGGGCGTAGGCGATCGTCGCCTTCCCGCCTCCGGGTGCTCCGGTCAGGATGTAGCGCCGCATCTGCCCTGCCTACTCAGGACGCGCGGACGAGGGCGAGGACGAATGCCCGATCGACGTAGTTTTCCGCACACTGCTATTGACCCAGTCAACGGCGGCGGATGCAAGACACCGGCGTCCGGACGTAGTCGACGTGCGCCGAAGGGTCAGCCCTTCCGATCGCCGTCGAACCGTCCGCGCCGACTCGCGTAGGTTCGAGTTCGTGAGCCGGCTGCGCGCTGTCGACGAGGTCGTGGCGCTCACCAGCGCGTTGATCCGGATCGACACCACGAACGTCGGCGATCCGCACGCGCCGGGCACCGAGCGGGCGGCCGCGGAGTACGTGGCCGGGATGCTCGCCGAGGTCGGCTACGACCCCACGTACGTCGAGTCCGGTGCGCCCGGCCGGGGCAACGTCGTCGTGCGGCTGCCCGGCAAGGACCCCAGCCGCGGTGCGCTGCTGGTGCACGGCCACCTCGACGTCGTTCCCGCGGACCCGGCGGAGTGGTCCGTGCACCCGTTCTCCGGCGAGGTCCGCGACGGTTACGTCTGGGGACGCGGCGCGGTCGACATGAAGGGCACGGTGGCCACCGCCCTCGCGCTCGCCCGGCAGTTCCGCCGCGAAGGCACCGCGCCACCGCGGGACCTGATCTTCGCGTTCCTCGCCGACGAGGAGGCAGGCGGACGCCTCGGCGCGCAGTGGCTGGTCGACCACCGGCCGGACCTGTTCGCCGGGGCCACCGAGGCGATCAGCGAGGTCGGCGGGTACTCGGTGACGCTCGGCGGCCACCGGGCCTACCTGATCCAGGTCGCGGAGAAGACGTCGTTCTGGCTCCGGCTGGCCGCCCACGGCGTACCCGGGCACGGCGCGCTGCTGCACCCGGACAACCCGATCGCCCGCCTCGCCGACGCGGTCGCGCGGCTCGACCGGCACCGGTTTCCGCTGCTGCTCACCGACCCGGTGCGCGGCTTCCTCACCGGCGCGGCCGACCTGCTCGGGAGCACGTTCGACCCGGACGATCCGGAGGCGACCGTCGCCCGTCTCGGACCGCTCGCCCGGCTGATCGGCGCGACCCTCCGCGACACCGCGAACGTCACGATGTTCCGGGCGGGCTACAAGTCGAACGTCGTGCCGTCGATCGCCACGGCCGAGATCGACTGCCGGGTGCTGCCCGGTCGCCTGTCCGCGTTCGAACAAGAGCTGGTCGACGTGCTGGGGCCCGGCATCGAGGCGGAGTGGCGCCACCTGCCGTCCTGGGAGACGACGTTCGACGGGCCGCTCGTCGACGCGATGACCCGCGCGGTGACCGCCGAGGACCCGGATGCCCGGCTGCTGCCGTACCTGCTCCCGGCGGCCACCGACGCGAAGGCGTTCGCCCGGCTCACCATCCGGACGTTCGGCTTCGCTCCGTTGCGGTTGCCGCCGGAGCTCGACTTCAGCGCGCTGTTCCACGGCGTCGACGAGCGCGTGCCCGTCGACGCCCTGGAGTTCGGCGTCCAGGTGCTGGAGCGGTTCCTACTGGACTGTTAGGCGGGCGTCCGCGTTGGCCATGACCTCGGTGAACTCGGCCAGGAACGCGGCCTGGTCGACGTCGAGCACGACGTGCGTGTCCGGCGTGTCGACCAGCGGGAACGCGGGAAGTTCCAATACCGCGGTGCGCATCAGCCGGGCGCGGACCGCGTAACCGTCGTCCCGCACGTTGACCGGCCCGTCGGCGGAGGCGCTGATCCACTCCGGGTGGAGGAGCAGGCCGGCCGCGAGCGGGTCGTGCGCCGAGCAGATCCGGCGACCCCACTTCTCCTGGTAGAAGTCCAGGTAGTAGCTGAGGATCGCGGTGCAGAACGACGTCACCGGGCCGGGCTGCGCGGCGAGCGTCGCGAGGAACCGCTCGTCGAGGATCGCTGGCGACGTGACGTTGACGCCGACCATGACCAGGTGGCCGCGCTCGGCGCCGAAGACCACCTCGGCGGCCTGCGGGTCGGCGTCCACGTTCGCGTCGACCTCGAGGATCGTGCCGGCCGGCTGGTACGGCCCGGAGCCGCCCATCACCACGACCGATCGGTACCGGGTGAGCACCAGCGGGTCGATCGCGATCGCGTCGGCGACGTTCGTCATCGCCCCGAGCACGAGCAGATCGACCTCGCCCGGCCGCTCCGCGGCGATCCGGACCAGCGCCTCGGCGGCCGGCTCGTCTCTCGGCGTGCTCGGAAGCTTCTGGATGCCGAGGTCGCCCAGGCCGTCGTGGCCGTGCACGCGGTGGGAGTACCGCGGTTCCTTGCCGCTGATCGGCCCTCGTCGTCCGAGGTGGATCGGCACGTCGGGGAGGCCGCACAGACCCAGCACGTGCCCGACGTTGATCGCCGAGTCGGCGGTCGAGCAGTTGCCGTGGGTGGCGGTACAGGCGACCAGCTCGACGCCGCCGACCGCCGCGAGGTAGACCAGCGTGAGCGCGTCGTCGATACCGGTGTCGGTGTCGACGACCACGGCGCGGCGGGAGTTCATCGGGTGCCTCCTGCAGGTACGGGGTTGCGTCGGGAAACGGCCGAGGTGAGCAGCAGCGCAATCAGTGTGATGACGTACGGGGCGGCGTCGGTGGCCTGCTGCGGAAGCCCGAGCCCCTGCAGCCGGAAGCCGAACGCCTCGGCGGCGCCGAACACGACGCAGGCCGCGAGGACGAGCCAGGGCCGCCCGCGGCCGAGCATGACCGCGACGACCGCCACCCAGCCCCGTCCGGCCGTCATCTGCTCGCTGAACAGCTGGACGTTGCCGAGAGCGAGCTGCGCACCGGCCAGGCCGCAGAGCGCACCGGCGACCAGAATCGCCGTCTGCTGGTACCGGGAGACGCGCACGCCGAGGCTGCGGGCGGCGTCCGGGTTCTCGCCGATGCCGCGCAGCCGGAGACCGGCCGGGTGCCTGGCCAGGAAGAAGCCGAGCGCCGGCACCGCCAGCAGGCTGAGCACGACGATCCAGCTGCTGCTCCGGAACACGTCGCCCAGGACCGGGATCGAGCCGACCCAGGTGTCGCCGAGCCGGGTCAGACCGGCCAGATCCGGGCTGCTGTACGTGCCGCTGGTGCCGAGCACCGAGCGGAGCAGGAAGCCGGTGAGGCCGACCGCGAGCAGGTTCGTGCCGATCGCGAGCACGATCGGGTCGGCGCGGAGCCGGATCGCGCCGATGGCCAGCACGAGCGCGGTGAGCACTCCCGCGCCGACGGCCGCCAGGACGCCGAGCAGCGCGCTGCCGGTTTTTGCGCTCACCGCCACCGCGGTGAAGCAGCCCAGCAGCATCTGGCCTTCCAGGCCGATGTTGAACACGCCGGCCCGCGCGCAGAGTGCACCACCGAGCGCGGCGAGCAGCACCGGGGCGAGCGCGATCAGGACCGCGGCGACGAACCCGAGCGTGAAGACGTTCACCGGGCACCTGCCCGGGTGCGGCTCCGGTACGCGCGCACCGCGACGATCAGCACGAACGTGATCACGACCGACGCCTGGATGATCGCGGTGAGCTGCCGGGGGATGCCGACGTCGCGCTCCATCCCGGTGCCCCCCACTTGGAGTGCGGTGAACAGAACCGAACCGGCGAGCAGCCCGGCGGGGCGCCCGGACGCGATCAGGGCGACCGTGACGCCGGTGAACGTGTAGCCGGGCGTGACCAGCGCGCCGTCGATGAACCGGTACGGCGGACCGGCCACGATCAGCGCCCCGGTGAGGCCCGCGACCGCTCCGCTGGCGGCGAGCGCGCCGGTGGCCCGGCGGCCGACGTCGATGCCCACGTACTGCCCGAAGCGGAGGTTCGCGCCGAGCGTCCGCAGTTGGAGACCGGTGCCGGTCCGGGCGTCGACGACCCAGTACGCGGCCAGCACCAGCACCGCGACGACCAGCCCGAGGTTGACGTAGGCGCTCACCGGCAGGGCGGGCAGGTGCATCGCGTCCGGCAGCCGGGGCGTCTGCGGGATGCCGGTGCCCTTGTCGGTCAGCGGGTAGCGGGCCAGATAGGACGCGAACGACACCGCGGGGAACCCGAGCAGGAGCGTCGAGATGATGACCGGCACGCGACCGTACCGGGCCAGCGGGACCGCGAGCGCCGCCCAGAGCGCCGCGGCGGCCGCACCGGCGACTGCGGCCACGCCGAAGCCGGCCAGCCCCCAGGAGGGGATCGCCATCGCGACCGCGGCGGCGGTGATGCCACCGAGCACGAGCTGGCCGTCCCCGCCGAGGTTGAACTCCCCCATCCGCAGCGGGATCGCGAAGCTCACCGCCATCCCGAGGATCGGCGCGAACGCGGCCGCCAGGTAGGGCAGGTTCGTGTCGAGCAGGACGCCGCGGACCAGGGCCTCGTACCCGGTGATCGGGTTCGTCCCGGCGGTGAGCAGCACGATCGCGCCGACGACGAGCGACGCCAGCAGCGCCGGTAACGCCGCCCCGGTCACGGCCCGTCCGCCGGCGCGGCGGAGCCTCGCGGCCACCGTCGGCCGGTCAGGCGCGAGCGTCGCCATCGGCGCGTCCTTCCTCCTCCGCGGCGGCCACGACCGCCGAACGTTCCGCCCCGGCCGGGTCGGCCGCGTGCGCCGGGTCGGCCGCGTGCGCCGGGTCGGCGGGGCCGGCCGGCTCCGTCGGCGGCGCGAGCGCGGCGGTCACGGCCGCGGCTCCGGCCGCGTTCGTCATCGCCGCACCGAGATGCTGTTCGGAGAGTTCGTCGCGCTCGAACGCGGCGACGAACCGGCCGTCCACCATCACGTGCACCCGGTCGGCCAGCGCGATCAGCTCGCTCAGTTCGTTCGAGACCAGCAGGACGCCGTGCCCGGCGGCACGGTAGGCCAGCAGCTCGCGGTGGATGTACTCGATCGCCCCGACGTCGACGCCCTGGGTCGGGTTCTCGGCGACCAGCAGCGGCGCGCGGTGCGCCAGCTCACGGGCGAGCACGACCTTCTGGGCGTTGCCGCCGGAGAGCGAAGCCATCGACGCGTCGGGCCCGGCGCCCCGCACGTCGTGCCGCGTCATCAGCTCGGCGGCGAAGCGGCGCAGCACCGCGGGCTTCAGCCAGCCTGTGCGGTAGTGGCCGACCACCAGGTTGTCCCGGATGCTCAGGCTCCGGGCGGACCCGACCGCACCCCGGTCTTCCGGCACGTACGCCAGTCCGGCGGCGCGGCGGCCCTGGACGTCGGCCCGGCTGACGTCCGCTCCCGCGATGCGGACCGTTCCGGACGCGGGCCGGAGGCCGACCGCGGCCTGCACCAGCTCGCTCTGGCCGTTGCCGGCGACTCCGGCGATCCCGACGATCTCTCCGGCCCGGACCTCGAGCCGCTCGCAGTGGACGGCCGCCCGCGTCCCCTCGGCCGGGATCCGCAGGTCCGTCACCTCGAGAACGGCGGAGCCGACCACGGCGGGCTCGTCGTTCGTCGCGGTCTCGATGTCCCGCCCGGTCATCGCCTGGGCGAGGGCCGCCGGCGTGGTGGACGCGGTCTCCATCGACGCGACGACCGCGCCCTGCCGCAGCACCGTGACCCGGTCGCTGACCTGCATCACTTCGTCCAGCTTGTGGGTGACCAGGACGATCGCCGTACCCTGCGCGGCGAGTCGGCGGACCGAGGTGAACAGCAGCGCGGTCTCGGCCGGGGTGAGGACCGCGGTCGGCTCGTCCAGGATCAGCACGTCGGCGCCACGGTAGAGCGCCTTGAAGATCTCGACCTGCTGGCGCAGCCCCATCGGCAGCGTGCCGACCGCCGCGGTCGGCGAGAGCGGCGACCCGTACTCCTCGACCAGCGCGCCGACCCGCTCCCGGGCCCGGCGCCGGTCGAGGAGCCCGCGCCGCGTCGGCTCGGCGCCGTAGATCACGTTGTCGGTGACCGACAGGCTCTCGAAGAGCTGGAAGTGCTGGTGGACCATGCCGATACCGGCCGCGATCGCGTCCCGCGGTGAGTCGAAGCGGACGTCGGTGCCGCGCGCGACGATGCGTCCGGCGTCCGGGCGCGCGCTGCCGTAGAGCACCGACATCAGCGTCGACTTGCCCGCGCCGTTCTCGCCGACGACCGCGTGCACCTCGCCGGCCCGCAGTTCCAGGTCGACGTCGTCGTTGGCCACCACCCGGCCGAACCGTTTGGTGATCCCGGCGAGGTGCACGCGGACCTCGGTCATGCGGCCGCGGGGTCCTTCACGACGAGCTTTCCGGAGACGATCTGGTCGCGGACTTCCTTGACCTTCGCGAGCACGTCCGGGTGCTGGGTGATGACGCAGCCGGACGACGCCGCGTCGTCCTCCAGGCCGGTCAGGCCGACGCCGTTCTCCTTCAGGCCGTACTCCGTGACGCCACCGGGCTTACCGTCGAAGACTGCCTTGACCGCGTTCTCGATCGCGACGTCGACCCGCTTGGTCGCGTTGTCGACGACGACGCCGGGCGCCTCGCCGCACTGGTTGACGTCGACGCCGAACGCGAAGAAGCCGCCGGCCTTCGCGGCCTGGAAGACGCCGGTGTTGCCCGCCGAGGCGGCCGCCATCACGTAGTCGACGCCCTTCTGGGCCAGCGTGTCGGCCTGGGCGTTGGCCCGCGCCGGGTCGCTGAACGGGTTGTTGCCGCCGACGAACAGCGGGCTGAACGTCGTCTTGGGGTTCACCGACTTCGCGCCCTCGCCGAACGGGTCGGTCCAGCGGTGGATGAACGGTGAGTCGAGCGCGGCGACCGCGCCGATCGCGTTCTTCTTGGTCAGCAGCCCGGCCTCGACGCCGGCCAGGTACACCGCCTCGTACTCCTTGAACCGGGCGCAGGTGAGGTTCTTCGCGGGGTTCTCCGGGCACGAGTCGACCTGGAGGAACTGCTGGTCGGGGTTGTCGACCGGCGCGGTCTTCATCAGGTCGTCGAAGCTGAAGCTGATCGTCACGATGAGCTTCGGCTTGAGGTCGATCGCGGCCTGCAGGTTCTGCGAGATGCTCGTCGGGTCGGTGCTCTCGTAGACCTTGACGTCGGCGTCCTGCGCCTTCGCCGCGGCCTTCGAGCCCTCCACCGAGAGCTTGAGGAACTCGTTGACGCCGACCGGGTTCGGGGTGATGACGACGATCAGCGGCTTGTCCCCGGACGCTCCGGAGTCGCTGGAAGAGCTGCAGCCAGTGGCGGCGAACGCCGTGAGGGCAGCGCCCAGCCCGAGGGCCAACAACTTGGCGTGACGACGTGACCGCATTCCAGAGTTCTCCTACCAGCAGTATGGGTTATGCGTCCGGCAGCATACGGATTCGATCAGTGATTGAACAACTGAAGGAGTCCACGAATCGCTAGGCTAACGTGCGTACGGTTTCCGCAGGTAGGAGTGTGATCATCGCCAGACGTCCGGTGCGCGCCACCGCGCTCCCCGAGGTGATCGCCGCCTCTTTACGCGAGCGCGTCGGAGCCGAGTGGTCGACCGGCGACCAGCTGCCGAGCGAGGCCGAGCTCGCCGCCGAGTACCAGGTCAGCCGGCACACGATGCGAGCGTCGCTGCTGCAGTTGCAGCGCGCCGGCCTGCTGGAGACCCGGCACGGTTCGGGGACCTACGTCACCCGGTACAACTCGTCGATCCGGGCCGGCCTGCAGGAACTCCGGTCGCTGCACGACCTGATCGCGCAGCAGGGGCATCGTCCCGGAGCCACGTACCGGCTGCGCCACCGTCGACCGGTGACGCCCGAGGAGGCACGGCGGCTGGAGCGCGGCCCGACCGCCGAGGTGTTCGAGATCGAGCGCGAGATCACCTCGGACGACCGGACCGTGGCGTTCGACTACTCGGTCGTGGCCACAGACGTGCTACCCGACGACCTCACGGCCGAGGACCTGACCGGGTCGATCTTCGAGCGGTTCGCGCGCGTCAACGCGCTGCCGGAGCGAGCGGTCTGCCAGGTCCGGGCCGTGCTCGACGGCGGCATCGGGTGGGGTGCCGGACGCAGCCCGAGCGGGCTGTACCTGCTGCTCGACCAGGTGCAGTACCTACCCGGTGGTCGACCGCTCTCCTGGTCGAAGATCTACTTCCTCGACGACGGCTTCGACTTCCTGATCGTCCGCCACGGCACCTAGAAGATCGTGCCGGAGTGGGGCGCCCGCGGCGTGGCGAAGAGGTCGTCGGCCCTGGTCAGCGCGCCCGGGGTGTGTTCGGCGACCCGGCCGGCGAGCGCGAGCTGCCACCAGCGGGTGCCGCCGAGGTAGACCGCGGCCAGCGCGGCGACGTCGAGGCTGAGATCGGCCGGGTCGTCGGTGCGGCTGCCGTCGAGCCGGTAACGGCCGGTGTTCGCCGGGAGGACGTCGTCGGTGACCTCGATCGTGACCGGGGCCGCATCGGAGTAGCTGCGGGCGGCGAGCGCCGCGCCGACGTCCACCAGCCGCAGCCACGTCTCGTCCCGGATGCTGCCCACCGTGACCGCGCGGCGGTCGCGGAACAACGTCGGCAGCGGGTCGTCGACCGGACGGCCGCCGAGCACGATCGTGTCGACCAAGTCGACGCGCAGCAGGTACTGCAGCAGTCCGGCGTAGGCCTCCGGCGTGTGCGCCACGAGATCGTCGACGACGATCGTCCGCTCGGCGCCGCTCCACCACTCCGCGGTGTTCACCGGATGGAAGACCAGGTAGCCGTCCTCCGCCCCCTCCGGACCGTGGACGGCCAGCTGAGCGCCCGGCCCCGGCCGGTGCGACACCCACCACTGATCGGCCCGCCGCACCGCACCGACCCACCCGGCCGCGGCGTAGATCTCCGGCAGCAGCTCGCCGGCCTCGCCGACCTCCACCAGCCGCACCGGGCCACCGGTCGGCACCGACTCCCGCAGCACCGCCCGCCGCCGGGCGATCCGGTACTCCGCCGAGCAGCTCGCCACCCCGTACCCGAAGCGCTCGTAGATCACCGCCTCCGACGCACGCAGCGTCGCCACCGGCTCACCCCGGGCCGCGATGTCCTCGAGCTGCCGCGAGACCAGCCCGGTGACGATCCCCCGGCGAGTGTGCGTGGGCAGCACGCCGATGTGCGTCACCGCGGCGTGCGGCAGCCGCCGCCCACCGGGGACCACCAGCCAACCGGTGTACGAGTCCGCGCCCCCGACGATCGCACCGTCCACGACCGCGCCCAGGTACCGCCCCGGCTCCAGGACCTCCGCCGGATCCGCGTCGAGCATCGCCGGCGGCAGTCCGACCATCGCCTTCAAGAACGTCCGGAGCGCACGCCCGGACTCCTCCGGGTGGCGCAACGGGCGGATCTCCACGGACATCAGGGCTCCCAGGTCGGTCGGGCGCTGGTCATCGAGGGAACTCTGCCTCGCGAAAGTTGCGGATCCCGAGCCGGGGAAGGGCGTCGGCCGCGAAGGTGGTGAGCCTGAGCACTGCGCGAGCGCAGCGGTAAACGGTTCGGAGCGCGGCCCCGGCGGGAGTACGGTGCCGACCGTGGAGGACGGATACTTCGGGGAGAGCGTCGCGGCCGACTACGACGATCCGGGGAGCGCGGAGTTCCACCCCGAGGTCGTCGGCGCCACCGTCGACGTGCTGGCCGACCTCGCCGCCGGCGGCCCGGCGCTGGAGTTCGCGATCGGCACCGGCCGGATCGCGCTCCCGCTCGCCGCCAGGGGCGTCCCGGTCCACGGCATCGAGCTGTCCCGCGCGATGGTCGCTCGTCTGCGCGCGAAGCCGGGCGGCGACGACATCCCGGTGACGATCGGCGACATGACGTCCGCTCGGGTCGAGGGCTCGTTCGCGCTCGGGTACCTCGTCTTCAACACGATCATGAACCTGACCACGCAGGCGGCTCAGGTCGCGTGCTTCCGCAACGCCGCCGCGCACTTGGCTCCCGGCGGCCGTTTCGTCGTCGAGGTCGGCGTTCCGGGTCTGCGGCTGCTGCCACCCGGCCAGACGATGGTGCCGTTCCTCGACGAGCCCGACCGCTGGGCTTTCGACCGCTACGACACCGCGACCCAGGCGATGAGCTCCAACTACGTCGGGCCGGGCGAGTTCCGCTCGATCCCGTTCCGGTACGTGTGGCCGGCCGAGCTGGACCTGATGGCCGAACTCGCCGGTCTCCGACCGCTGCACCGCTGGGACGACTGGGACCGGCGCCCGTTCACGAGCGAGAGCACGAAGCACGTCTCGGTCTGGGAGCGACCCGCATAGGCATGCGGAGGTGACGTCGAGCCGCTCCGGCGCATCGCGACCTGAGTTGTTCGGTCACCGGGATACCCGATTGCCCGTTTCGTTGACAGCGCGAAACAGGCGTGTGACGGTGAGATGCGTTTGGAGTCAGCCGTCTCACCGTCGAGACCGGAGGGTGCCCGATGACCGACGTCCCCGCGATGACCGACCTGCTGCGCGATACGCCATCCAACTGGGGCCGGTGGGGTGACGACGACGAGGTCGGCGCACTCAACCACCTCACCGCCGCCGAGGTTCTCCGCGGCGCCGCTCACATCCGCTCCGGAACGGTCTTCACGCTGCAGCGCCTGATCGGTCACCCCCAGGGCGACCCGGTCTGGCCGGGCCGGGCGCCGGCGAAGCGGACGATGCTGCTCGACGAGTCCACCTGGGACACCGACGAGGCGCCGACGTTCCCCGGCGGCCTGCACTACGCCGACGACAAGATCGACGCGTTCCTCCAGGGTTCGACGCAGTACGACGCGCTCGGTCACGTCTGGTACGACGGCAAAATCTGGAACGGCTACGACGCCCGCACGACCGTCGGGGGACTGGACAAGGCCAGCGTGCAGCCGATCGCCGAGCGCGGCGTCGTCGGCCGGGGTGTCCTGCTCGACATGGCCCGGTTCCGGGGCAAGGAGAACCTCGACAAGGCGGAGACGTTCACCCACACCGACCTGGAGGAGTGCGCGGCCAAGCAGGGCCACACGATCGAGCCCCACGACATCGTGATCATCCGGACCAACTTCCTGCGCCTCTTCTACGAGCAGGGCGAGGCGTTCTACGACGGGTTCTGCGAGCCGGGGCTGACCTACTCCCCCGAACTGGTCCGCTGGTTCCAGGAGAAGGAGATCCCGAATCTGGTGACCGACACGATCGCGAACGAGGTCACCACCGACCCGGTCTCGGGCGTCGCGTTGCCGTTGCACTGCGCGCTCATGCGTGACCTCGGCATCGCGCTGACCGAGATCTGCGACCTGGAGAAGCTCGCCGCGAGCTGCGCCGAGGACCGGCAGTACACGTTCCTCTACGTCGCGGCCCCGCTGAAGGTGGCACGCGCCACCGGCGCGCCGGTCAACCCCGTGGCGATCAAATGAGCGGTTACGGCGACCGGCCGTGGCTCGCGCAGTACGGGGAAGACAGACCGGCCGATCTGGTTCCGGACCACGCGACGATGCTCGACCTCTTCCGCGCCTCGGTGGCCAAAGCACCGGCCACCGAGGTGATCCGGTACTTCGACGGCGTCCTCACGCTGGCGGAGGTCGACCGGGCGTCGGACGCCCTCGCGGTCGCCCTGCTCGACCGCGGATTCGGCGCGGGCGACCGGCTGGCGCTGTACCTGCAGAACAACCCGGCGTTCGTGATCGGTCTGCTGGCCGCCTGGAAGACCGGCGGCATCGCGGTGGCGATCAACCCGATGAACAAGCACCGCGAACTCACGTACCTGCTCGCCGACTCGGGAGCCACCGCGCTGCTCTGCCTGGACGATCTCTATTCCGACGTCGGGCGAACGGTGGTCGCGTCCGGGGACACCGCCGTCCGGCTGGTGATCACCGCGTCCGCGCTGGACTGGCAGCAGCGCGTGGACCCACGGCTGTTCGCCCACGTCGTGAAGCCGGTGGTGGAGGACGCGCTCGACCTGGTCGACCTACTCGACCAGCACGAGGGCCAGTCTCCCCCACTGGCGGACCCGGCCCCCGACGACGTCGCGGTGCTCAGTTACACGTCGGGGACGACCGGCGTGCCGAAGGGTGCGATGAACACCCACCGCACGCTGGCGTTCAACAGCCAGACCTACCGGGACTGGATGGCGCTGACGCCCGCGGACCGCGTGCTGGGCGTCGCGCCGCTGTTCCACATCACCGGCCTCGTCGGGCACGTCGGGATCGCGCTGCTCGTCCCCTGTCCGCTGATCCTCGCCCACCGGTTCCACCCCGGCGTGGTGCTGGACGCGATCCGCGAGCACCGGCCGACGTTCACCGTCGCCGCGATTCCGGTGTTCATCAGCCTCGCCGACCAGCCGGACGCCACGCGGGAGGACTTCGCGTCGCTGACGATCGCCTACTCCGGGGGCGCTCCGATCGCGCCGGCCGTCCGGGACCGGCTGCGGACGAGAACCGGGCTGGAGATCCACAACATCTACGGGCTGACCGAGACGAACTCGCCCTCGCACGCGGTGCCGTACGGCGCGGCGGCGCCGGTGGACCCCGCGTCCGGCGCACTCTCGATCGGCGTCCCGGTGTTCAACACCGTCGTCCGCATCCTCGGCGACGACGGCGAGGAGGCTGAGGTCGGCGAGGTCGGGGAGATCGCGATCCGCGGCCCGCAGGTGGTGCCGGGGTACTGGAACAAGCCGGACGCGACCGCGGAGGCGATCCCGGGCGGCGAGCTCCGGACCGGCGACGTCGGCTTCATGGACCCGGACGGATGGTTCTACCTGGTCGACCGGAAGAAGGACATGATCAACGCCGCCGGGTACAAGGTCTGGCCGCGCGAGGTCGAGGACGTGCTCTACACGCATCCGGCGGTGCGCGAGGCGGCCGTGGTCGGAGTGCCGGACGCCTACCGCGGCGAGACCGTCAAGGCGTTCGTGTCGCTGCTGCCCGGGAAGTCGGCGAGCCCCGCCGAGCTGGTCGAGTTCTGCCGACAGAACATGGCCGCGTACAAGTACCCGCGCACGGTCGAGCTGGTCGACGAGCTGCCGAAGACCACGACCGGCAAGATCCTGCGCCGGGAGCTGCGCGAATAACCCTGTAATCCGGTCGGGAATAGGGATCACACGGCGGCGGTTGGCCCGGGACATGAGGCTCGGCATCGCGATCAACGTCACCGACCCGTCGGTTCCGAACTATGTGGACGGCGCTCTCGCGCACGCTCGCGCCGCCCGCGAGGCGGGGCTGCGGTCGGTCTGGTTCGGACAGCGTTTCGACTACGACGCCACCACGCTGGCGACCGTGGTCGGCCGGGAACTGCCCGAGCTGCGGGTCGGTACGTCGGCGATACCCGTGTTCGGGCGACAGCCCCTGCTGGTGGCCGCCCAGGCCCAGGTGGCGCAGGCCGCGACCGGGGGCCGGTTCCAGCTCGGTCTCGGGCTGGGCGCGAAGGATCTCGTCGAGCCGACGTTCGGGATCGCCTACGACCGGCCGATCGCACTGCTCCGGGAGTTCCTCACCGCGATCGGCACCCTGCTGAGCACCGGGACCGCCGACTTCCACGGAGAGCGGGTCACCGCCGCCCCACCGTGGCCGATCACCCTGCCCGGCGCCACGCCGCCGCCGCTCCTGGTCGCGGCGATGGGCCCGCAGGCGCTCCGGGCGGCCGGCGAGTTGGCCGACGGCACGCTGCCGTTCCTCGCCGGCCCGCGGACGCTCGCCGAGGAGATCGTGCCGACGATCACCGCGGCGGCCACCCGGGCCGGGCGGCCGGCTCCGCGAATCGTCGCGTTCGTGCCGGGCGGTCTGGCGTCCGACGTCGACGCCGCCCGCGCGGCCGCCGCCGACCAGCTCGCGTTCTACGATCGGGTGCCGTCCTACCAGCGGGTCGTCGAGCGAGAAGGCCTTCGCAGGTCGGCCGAGCTGGCCGTCCTCGGCGACGAGAAGGTGGTCGGGGACGCCGTCCGGCGGTACCGGGACGCGGGGGCGACCGAGGTCGTCTTCACGCAGACCGACCTCGCCGGCGCCGCCGACCAGCAGCGCACCTACGCGCTCCTGGGGTCGCTCCGCTGAACAGCTCCCCGCCACGCGTACAGTCCGGCGGCGAGCGTGCCGACGCAGAGCAGCGCGGCGCTCACCCCCAGCGACCAGTGGACGCCGAGCACCGCCCCGAGCAGGCCGACCGTGATGCCGCTGCCGAAACGCAGGCCGTTCGCCGCGGTCCCGTACACGCCGACGACCCGCCCCCGGTCGGCCGCGGGCGCCTCCAGCTGGACGATCGTCTGCCCGATCGACATCGCGGCGAGGTTCGCGACGCCACCCACCACGAGCATCAGCAGCGCGAGCAGGTAGTTGCCGGTCACCGCGAACACACACGTCGTGGCGCCGTAGACCAGCGTGCTGATCACCGCTGCCCGGACGCTGGGCCGCACCCAGCCGGTGGCCTCCAGCACGACGCCGCCGACCACCCCGCCGACGCCGTTGGCGAAGAGCAGCACACCGTACGCACTGCCTTCGCTGCCGGCGCCGAGGTCCTGCGCGAATATCGGCATCGCCGACTGGAGCGACGCCCCGACGAAGAACGAACCGAGGCCGCCGAGCACGATCATGCTGACCAGCGTGTGGTTGTCGCGCACGTCCCGCAGCACGCGTACCGAATCGACCAGCCCCACCCGCGCCCGCTCGACCAGGCCGCCGTCTCGCGTGTGGCCGGTGAACTTCGTCCGGAACAGGAACACCGTCAGCGGCAGGTAGAACAGGACGTTGGCGAAGATGCCCGCGGTCGGACCGAGCCCGAGCAACAGCGCCGAGCCGACGACCGGGCCGAACAGGATGCCCAGGCTGCGGAACGTCGCGTTCAGCCGGACCGCGCTCGGCAGCTCCTCGTCCCCCACGAAATCGTGCAGCATCAGCTGCTCGCCCGGCCCCCACAGCGCACCGGCGAGCCCGTGCAGGACGAGCAGCAGGCAGGCGCTCCAGACCTGCAGCATGTCGGTGAGGAACAGGACACCCCAGGCCACCGAGACCAGCATGAACAACGCCTGCGCGGCCTGGATGACCCGGCGGCAGTCGAACCGGTCCGCGAGACCGCCGAAGTACACCGAGAAGAACAGGAACGGCAGCCAGTGGCTGATCACCTGGAAGCCGGCGAGCGCCGGGGATCGGAACTGCTCCCAGAGCACCCAGTACGTGATGACGTGCTCGATGTTGTCCGCCATCATCGCCAGCGCGGCACCGATCAGGTACGGGCGGCAATCGCGGTTCCGCAGTGCGGCGAACCGGGGTGGGGCTTTCGTGGGTCGGGGGCCGTGACCCGGGACTGCACACGCGGAACACATGGCCCTCACGCTAACCGGGGCCTCACCGCCTAGGCTCCCTGCCATGGCCCGGTTCATCGACGTTCATCCGGTCAATCCCCAGCCGCGCGCGATCAACCAGATCGTGGCGCTCATCCGCGACGGTGGGCTGATCGCGTACCCGACCGACTCCTGCTACGCGCTCGGCTGTCAGGTCGGCAACCGCGACGGGCTCGACCGGATCAAGGAGATCCGCAAGCTCGACGACCGGCACCACTTCACGCTCGTCTGTCGTGACTTCGCCCAGCTCGGTCAGTTCGTGCAGGTGAGCAACACGGTGTTCCGGTTGGTCAAGGCGTCGACGCCGGGGCCCTACACGTTCATCCTGCCGGCCACCAAGGAAGTACCGCGCCGGCTGCTGCACGCGAAGAAGAAGACCGTCGGCGTCCGGATCTGTGACAACGCGGTCACCCAGGCGCTCCTGGCGGAGCTGGGCGAACCGCTGCTGTCGACGACGCTGACGCTGCCCGGCGACGACGGGCCGCTGACCCTGGCGTGGGAGATCCAGGACCGCCTCGACCACCAGATCGACGCGGTGGTGGACGCCGGGGAGTGCGGTATGGAGCCCACGACCGTCGTCGACCTCTCCGGCGACGAGCCCGAGGTGCTCCGCCGCGGCGCCGGGGACGCCTCCCGCTTCGAGTAGTCCGCTGGTTGACGCCGAATCGGGCTCCACGCGCGCGGTGGAGGCCGATTCGGCGTCATCGCGCGTGGTGGTCCAGTAGCCGGCGGAGCAGCGCGACGAGCTGGTTCCGTTCGGACGGGTTCAGCGGCGCCAGGACGTGGTCCTGCACCGCGGTGACGCGCGCCTCGAGCACCGCGAGCCGTTCCCGGCCCGCCTCCGTGAGCGTGACGACGTTCCGGCGTTTGTCCGCCGGATCGGGCGCTCGCTGGACGTAACCGTCCGCGGCCAGCTCGTTGAGCGCTGCCACCACGTCGCTGAGATGGATCCCGCTGCGCCGCCCGAGCTCCGCTTGGCTGGACGGCCCCGCCTCGGCGAGCGTGCCGAGCAGCCGGTAGTGGTAGCCGCGCGCTCCGTCGGCCGCGAACCCGTCGGCCACCAGTCGCCCGGCGTGCAGCGCGGTCTGGGTCAGCAACCAACTCGGCAGGGACGGCAGGCGGGAGAAGGCCGGTTCGTCCATGCGCTCACCCTAGTTTATTAGTTGACCTAACGATATCGCCCACCTACCGTTAGGCGGACAAACGTTAGGGGATCAAACGATGTTTACTCCATACCAGGTCCACGTTCCGCAAGCCGACCTCGACGACCTCGCCGCCCGCCTGACCGCCACCCGCTGGCCCGACGAGCTACCCGATTCCGGACGCGACTACGGATTCCCGCTGGGCGAGCTGAAAGCACTCGTCGACCACTGGCGCACCGCGTACGACTGGCGGGCACACGAGGCCGAACTCAACTCGTATCCGCAGTTCACGACCGAGATCGACGGCGCGAACATCCACTTCTTCCACGTCCGGTCGGCGAACCCCGAGGCGCTGCCGCTGATCCTCACGCACGGCTGGCCCGGCTCGATCGTCGAGTTCCTCGACGTCCTCGCCCCGCTCTCCGAGACCTTCCATTTGGTGGTTCCGTCGATCCCCGGCTTCGGCTTCTCCGGCCCGACGCGCGAGCGCGGCTGGGACGTCCACCGGGTGGCTGCCGCCTGGGCAGAGCTGATGCGGCGGCTCGGCTACCACCGGTACGGCGCCCACGGCGGCGATTGGGGCTCCGCGATCTCCCGGATTCTCGGGGATCGGGCGCCTGCCCAGGTGGTCGGCGTCCACTTGAACTACCTGCCGACCCCGCCGCCCGCAGACGGCGACGAGAGGTTCGGCCCCGACGACCGCGCCCGGATCGCGCAGATCCGGGAGTACCTGACGCACCAGCCCGGCGCCAGGGTCGTGAACGCGAGCACGCCGCAGACCGTGGCCTACGCGCTGACCGACTCGCCGGTCGGGCAGCTGGCGTGGATCGCGGAGCGGTTCGCCGAGTGGGGCGACCCCGGGACGCCGGTGAGCGTCGACCGGAAGCTGACCGACGTGATGCTCTACTGGCTGACGCGGACGGCCGGCTCGGCGGCGCGGCTGCACCGGGAGACCGGCGGCGGGCCGCTCCCCTGCCCGGTACCGATCGGCGTGGCCGTGTTCGCCGCGGACATCACCCGGCCGGTCCGGACGCTCGCCGAGCAGACGTACGACATCCGGCACTGGAGCGAGTTCGACCGCGGTGGCCACTTCGCCGCCCTGGAAGTACCGGACCTGCTCGCGACCGATATCCGCGAGTTCTTCGAGAAGCTCGGCTAGCCGCGTGTGCCGGACGCCGCCCGACGTCGGCGTGGGGCCTCCCGGAGCGCGACCCGGAGACCGCGACCCGGAGACCGCGACCCGGAGACCGCGACTCAGCGGCGGAGCGTCCTGAGCTGCACGGTGCCGTCCGCAGCCGCGACCGCGACCCGGGTGGCGTCCGGGTTGAAGGCCGCCGCGGTCGGGGTGGCGTCGGTCGGCAGCGTGACCGACGGGCGGAACAGGTAGCCGTTGTTCGGGATCCGGACGATGTGCGGGTGCTCCGGCGCGGCCAGGCCGGGCCCGAACGAGGCCAGCACCGTCACCACGCGGTCCTCGCCGAGCCTGCGCTCGCGGGCCCGGTAGACCGCGCCGTCCGCGATCTCCTCGCCGACGGCGTAGTCCGGTAGAACCGCCTGAATTCGTGCGCGATCGACGCTCACGCCCGTGATGCTAGTAGCCGACGGCTACGTGCGGAGGATCGTGGCGAGCGCGTGGGTCGCGGTCGCGCCACCGTCGACGACGTACTCGCCACCGGTGCAGTACGCGCTCTCGTCGCTGGCGAGGAACAGCACCATGTTCGCGATCTCGTCGGGGGTCCCGACCCGGCCGAGCGCGACCTTCTTCCCGATCGGCGCCATCTCCACCGTCATCCCGCCGAGCGCGTTCGACACCATCGGGGTGTCGACCGCCCCCGGGTGCACCGAGTTGACGCGGATGCCTTCCCGGCCGAGCTCCATCGCGGCGACCTTGGTCATCCCGCGGATCGCGAACTTGCTCGCCGAGTACGCGACGAGCAGCCCCATGCCGCCGAGGCCCTCCACCGAGGACACGTTGACGATCGACCCGCCGCCCGGACGCATCAGCCGCACGGCGGTGCGCATGCCGAGGAACGTGCCGAACTGGTTGATCCGGATCACCCGCTCGTACTCGGCGAGCGTCGTGTCGGCGAGCGCCGAGAAGTGCAGGATGCCGGCGTTGTTGACCAGGACGTCGAGGCGTCCGTACCGCTCGCGGACCAGGTCGGCCGCGGCCTCCCACGCGCCCTCGTCGCTGACGTCCAGCGGTGTGTAGGTCGCGGCGTCCCCGAGGTCGGCGGCGAGCTTCGCGCCGTCCTCGTCGAGCACGTCGGTGAGCACGACCTGGGCGCCCTCCGCGACGAAGCGACGCGCGGCCGCGGCACCCTGCCCGCGCGCCGCTCCGGTGATCAGAGCGATCTTGCCCTCTAACCGCATGGTCATCCTCCTGTGGACGGCGCAGGCCGGAGCGCCGAGATATCCCGGGCGGTGAATACCTGTTCCGGGGTGTGCTGTGCGAAGTGCGTGCCGAGGGTCTCGGCGAGGCCGGCGGCGGTCCAGCCG
Organism: Cryptosporangium minutisporangium; assembly: GCF_039536245.1. NCBI lineage: Bacteria > Bacillati > Actinomycetota > Actinomycetes > Cryptosporangiales > Cryptosporangiaceae > Cryptosporangium > Cryptosporangium minutisporangium. The sequence continues at coordinate 106,624 of NZ_BAAAYN010000011.1, forward strand.
GCTCCGTCCGCGTCGAAGCGGGCCGCCACCGTGGGCGGCGCGAGCACCGCCACCAGGCCCCCGTGGACGAAGAACACCTGGCCGTTGATCCGCTCCGCCGCCGGCGAGGCGAGGTAGGCCACCAGCGGAGCCACGCGCTCGACGCCGAGTGGATCGGGTCCGTCGGCGGGCGCAGGGCCGTAGACCGGCTCGGTCATCGCGGTGCGGGCTCGCGGGCAGATGGCGTTGGCCCGGACCCCGTAGCGCGAGAGGCCACGGGCGGCGGCGACGGTGAGCGCGGTGATCCCGGCCTTCGCCGCGGCGTAGTTCGGCTGGGCGACCGCACCGAGGAACCAGGCCTCGGAGGTGGTGTTCACCAGCCGTCCGTAGACCGGCTTCCCGGACGCCTTGGACGCCTCGCGCCAGTAGGCCCCGGCGTCCCGGCAGAGCAGGAAGTGACCGCGGAGATGGACCCGGATGACCGTGTCCCACTCCTCGTCGGACATCGAGAACAACATCCGGTCGCGGACCACTCCCGCGTTGTTCACGACGATGTCGAGCCCGCCGAACCGGCGCACCGCGGTGCCGACCAGTTCGCGCGCCACCGCCGTGTCCCCGACGTCGCCGCGGACGAACGCCGCCCGGCCGGCCGGTAGCTCGTCCAGCACGTCGGTGGCGGTGACGTCGTTCACCACCACGTCGGCTCCGGCCGCCGCCAGGGCGAGCGCCTCGGCGCGGCCGAGGCCCGATCCGGCGCCGGTGACCACCGCCACCAGTCCGGACAGGTCGAGCGGGTCGGTCGACACCGGAACTCCCTCCGTCTTAGAACTGGTTCTCCGAGCGCCCGCACCCGTCCAGTGCGAGCGCTCGCGCAGAATCTAGAACGCGTTCTACGCTAGCGGACACGACGGGCGGCGCGTTACGTTCGCGGAAACTCCGACGAGGAGAGGGAGGCGCGGATGCGGCTGCGTTACACGCGGGAGCAGCGGGCCCTGGCCGAAGAGCTGCGCGGCTACTTCGCGGCGCTGATGACGCCGGAGCGCCGCGCCGCGCTGGAGACCGGCGGCTCCGAGGACGGCGGCGGGGACTACGGCGACGGCAGCGCCTACCGGGAGATCGTCCGACAGCTGGGCAAGGACGGCTGGCTGGTGCTCGGCTGGCCGACCGAGTACGGCGGCCAGGGCCGCTCGCAGCTCGATCAGCTGATCTTCCTCGACGAGGCCGCGGTGGCCGGCGTCCCGATCCCGTTCCTGACGCTGAACACGGTCGGGCCGACGATCATGCGCCACGGCAGCGAGGCGCAGAAGCGCGACTACCTGCCGCGGATCGCGGGCGGGGAGCTGCACTTCGCGATCGGCTACTCCGAGCCGGGCGCCGGCACCGACCTCGCCTCGCTGCGCACCAAGGCCGAGCGCGACGGCGACGAGTACGTGATCAACGGGCAGAAGATGTGGACCAGCCTGGTCGGTTACGCCGACTACGTCTGGCTCGCCTGCCGCACCGACCCGGACGCCGTCCGGCACCGCGGGTTGTCGATGCTGGTCGTGCCGACCGACTCCCCCGGCTTCTCGTGGACGCCGGTGCGCACGATGGCGGGCGTCACCACCAGCGCGACCTACTACGAGAACGTGCGCGTCCCGGTCGACGCCCGGATCGGCGGGGAGAACGAGGGCTGGGCGCTGATCACCAACCAGCTCAACCACGAGCGCGTCGCTCTGACCTCGGCGGCGCCGCTCCGCAAGGCGCTGGCCGACGTCCGCGCCTGGGCCGCCGCCACGCCGGGCCGCGGCGGCGGGCGGCTCCTGGACTCCGAGTGGGTGCAGATCCACCTGGCGCGCGTCCACGCCCACACCGAGGTGCTGCGCCTGATGAACCTGCGCACGGCCTGGGAGCACGACCTGACGCCGGCCGCCGCCTCGGCCACCAAGGTGTACGGCACGGAGCTGGCCACCGAGGCCTACCGCCTGCTGATGGAGGTGCTCGGCCCGGCGGCGACGCTGCGGGCGGGTTCCCCGGGTGCGGTGCTGCAGGGCCGGATCGAACGTGCGCACCGGGCGGCGCTCATCCTCACGTTCGGCGGCGGCACGAACGAGATCCAGCGGGACATCATCGCGGCCGGCGGACTCCGGCTGCCGGTCGGACGGCGGTAGACGATGGACTTCTCCCTCACCGAGACCCAGACCGAACTCGCCGCGCTCACTCGACGGATCGTCGGTGACCGGGTCACCCGGGACTCCCTGCGCGCCGCCGAGCAGGCCGGATCGCGCTTCGACCGGTCGCTCTGGCAGACCTTCGGCGAGACCGGACTGCTCGGCGTCGACGACCTTCTCGACCAGTGCTCGGTCCTGATCGAGCTGGGTCGCGGCCTGGCTCCCGTGCCCTACCTGGAGACGGTCGCGGTCGCCGGCCCGGCCCTGGCCCGGTTCGGCTCCGCCGAGACCCGTCTCCGGTGGCTCGCGCCCGCGCTCGCCGGACAGACCGTGCTCACGGCCGCACTGGCTCATCCCGACGTCCGGCCGCCGGCCGCCGCGGGCCGGTCCGGTGGGGGCTGGGAGCTGTCCGGCGAGGTGAGCGCGGTACCGGCCGGCCCGATCGCCGACGCCCTGCTGGTCGAGACCGTCGCCGGGGTGTTCCTCGTCCGGCCGGACGACGCCGGGGTGCGGATCGAGCGGCAACCGACCACGAATCTGGACGACGCCGGCCTACTGGTGCTCGACGGGGTCGCGCTCTTCGACGACCGCCGGCTGGACGGGGACGACGTCGCGGGCTGGATCCGCGGGCGGGCAGCGGTGGCGCGGTCGGCGTACCAGCTCGGCGTGTTGGAGGCGGCGCTCGAGCTGACCGCCGAGCACGCCAGGACCCGGGTGCAGTTCGGGCGGCCGATCGGCGCGTTCCAGGCCGTGAGCCAGCGGCTGGCGAACGCGTACGTCGACGTCCGCGCGCTCGAGCTGACGCTGTGGAACGCGGCCTGCGCGCTGACCGACGGGGACGAATCCCCCGCGGCGGCCGTGGCCACGGCACAGTTCTGGACGGCCGAGGCCGGTCACCGGGTCGCGCACACGCTGGTTCACGTCCACGGCGGTACCGGCATCGACGTCGAGCACCCGGCGCACCGCTACTTCCTCGCCGCCAAGCGCACCGAGTTCGACGGCGGCGGCGCCACCGCCCAGCTGCTGGATCTGGGTGCGGTGATCGCCGCGGAGTGACTTATCCGGCCTCTTGCGCCCGTGCGCGGGGTAAGGTCCGTCCGCATGCGACTGGGGCTGTTCGGCATCAACACCGACCTCTGCGCGCTGGACCCGCAGGTGGCTGCCGAGACCGCGCTCGCGGCCGAGGACGCGGGCTGGGAGAGCGTCTGGACCGGCGAGCACTACGTCCTCCCCGACCCCGCGGTGCCGTCGTCGCCGACCAGACCCGACACGCCGTTCCTGGATCCGTTCGTCACCCTCGGCCACCTCGCCGGCGTCACCCGCACGCTGTTGCTCGGCACCGGCGTCACGGTCGTGCCGGTGCACCCGCCGGTCCTCCTCGCCAAGCAGGTGGTGACCGTCGACCGGATCAGCGGCGGCCGGTTCCTGTTCGGGATCGGCGTCGGGTACCTGGAGCCGGAGTTCCGCGCGCTGGGCGTCCCGCTGTCCGACCGGGGAGTCCGCACCGACGAGTACCTCGAGGCCCTGCAGGCGCTCTGGACGACGTCGTCGGTGCGCGTCGTCGGGCCGCGGGTGTCGATCGTCGGGGTGACCGCCGGGCCGCGTCCGATCCGGCTCGGCGCCCGGCCGGTACACGTCGGAGGCGCGTCCCCGGCGGCGCTGCGCCGGGCCGTGACCAGAGCCCACGGCTGGTACGGCTGGGCGGTGACCCCGGAGCAGACCGCGGCCGTCGACGCCCAGCTCGCGGAGCTGGCCGACAACCTCGACCGGCCGGCCGAGCTCGGCCGCCTGGAGATCTCGGTGACGCCGGCCGGCCGGGCACTGGACGCGTCGCTGGTCGCCGCCTACGCCGACGCCGGAGTCGACCGGCTCATCGTGTCGCCGCCCGGCCGCGTCCGCCGCGACCGCGACGCCCTCCTCCGCTTCGTCACCGATACCCCCGCCGCGCTGTTGTGAGGACGCAACGAAGCGGGGTCCAAGCGCCGCTCGGACCCCGATTCATCGTCGCGCCCTTCAGCTCCGGGTGGTCCCGAGGCGGCTCACCGTCGCGTCGGCCTCGGCCACCATCTCCTCGATGACCTCGGCGACCGGGCGCAGGTGGTCGAACCGGCCGATGATCTGGCCGGCCGGCATCGCCACCACGTCCGGGTCGTTCGCCGCGGCGATCCGGCGGTGTGCCTCACCGACCAGCAGGTTCTGCAGCGGCATCGGCAGCGGGTCGGGCGCGTCCGGCGCGGCCCACGCCTCCGTCCACCGGCTCTTCACCAGCCGGGCCATCTTGCCCGAGTAGATCCGCGCCCGGACCGTGTCGGCCGAGGACGCCTTGAGCAGCGCCTGGCTCACCGCGGTCTGGCCGGGCATCCCCTGCGCGTACTCCTCGGTCAGCAGCCAGGTCGATCCCATCCAGACCCCGGACGCCCCGAGCGCGAGCGCCGCGACCAACTGCCGCCCGGACCCGATGCCGCCGGCTCCGAGCACCGGCACCTGGTCGCCGACCGCGTCCACGATCTCCGGCAGCAGCACCATGCTGCCGATCTCTCCGGTGTGCCCACCGGCCTCCGACCCCTGCGCCACCACGATGTCGACGCCGTCGGCGACCTGGCGCCGGGCGTGGTCGACCCGGCCGGCGAGCGCCGCGACCAGGATGCCGCGGTCGTGGGCCTGGGCGATCACGTCGGCCGGCGGGGATCCGAGCGCGTTCGCGATCAGCGCGGGACGGTGCTCCAGCGCGATCTCGACGTGCGCCCGGGCCACCGAGTGCAGCCACCCCAGCACCCCGTCCTGATCGTCCTCGCTCGCCGGCAGCGGCGGGACGCCGAGCTCGTGCAGAGTCTTCTCGACGAAGTCCCGGTGCGCCGGCGGGACCAGGGCGGACAGGTCGCCGATCGACCCCTCGGTCGGCGCCTTCATCGGCATCACCACGTCGACCCCGTACGGGCGGCCGTCGGTGTTCTTGTCCATCCAGTCCAGCGCCGCCGCGAGGTCGTTCGGGTCGTTGTAGCGGACAGCGCCGAGGACCCCCAGGCCACCGGCTCGGCTGATCGCCGCCGCCACGTGCTCGGAGGGCGTGAAGCCGACGATCGGGTGCTCGATGCCGAGCCGGTCGCAGAGGTCGGTACGCAAGCGGGTTCTCCTTCGTGGAGTTCAACGACTCGCGGTCGTCGGCAGCTGCGCCGACGGCGAGTGCTCCTCGGTGTGGCGTCGGGCTCCGGTGTAGTCGGCCTTGCCGGTCGCCAGCCGCGGCATCTGGTCGACCCACCAGTAGGACCGCGGCATCTTGTAACCGGCCAGCTCGGTGCGGCCCAGGGTGTCCAGCGCCGCGATGTCGGGCTGGTGGCCCTCACGCCACTGCACGATCGCGCCGACGCGGGATCCGAGCCGCTCGTCCGGAACACCGACGACCAGCGCGTCGAAGACCCCCGGATGCGACTTCAGCACACCCTCCACCTCTTCCGGGTAGACCTTCTCCCCGCCGGTGTTGATGCAGGTGTTGCCGCGGCCCAGCAGGAGGAACGTGCCGTCCGCCTCGGGGATCGCGAAGTCGCCGGGGACCGTGTACCGCTTCCCCTCGACGTCGACGAACAGCTGCGCGGTCTTCTCCGGGTCCTTGTAGTAGCCGCGCGGGAGGTAGCCGCCACGGGCGAGCCGGCCGACCTGGCCGGAGCCCGGCGTGATCGGCCGGTTGTACTCGTCGATGACGATCGCCTCGCGGGCGGAGTTCACCCGGGGACCGCGCGGCTCGATCGCGTCCTTGCTGATGATGCCGATCCCGCTGAAGCCGGTCTCCGACGACCCGACGGCCTCGGTCAGCAGAGCGTTCGGGAACTCCTCGAGGTACTCCCGCTTGACCGCCGGCGACATGAGGGCCGCGGTGCTCGAGATCGCGAACAGCGACGACGCGTCGTACTTGCCGCCGTCCGGCGGGCCCTCCCGGTAGGCCTCGATCAGTGGCCGCGCCATCGCGTCGCCGACGATCGCGAGCACGTTGACCCGCTCTTCGGTGATCGCGCGCCAGATGTCGTGCGCGTCGAACTTCGGCATCAGCACGATCGTGCCGCCCATGAAGAAGCCGCCGAACATCACCCACTGCGCCTGGCCGTGGATGAGCGGCGCCGCGACGAGCCGGATCAGCGGCGAGTCGACACCCGAGCGGGCTTGCTGCCACTCGTCCTCGATGGGCTCGCCGGTCATGAAGTCGACGCCGCCCCCGAGCACCCGCCAGATGTCCTCGTGCCGCCACATCACGCCCTTGGGACGACCGGTCGTCCCTCCGGTGTAGATGATGAAGATGTCGTTCGGGTCGCGCTCGGGGAAGTCCCGGTCGGGCGACTCGGCGGCCAACCCTTCCTCGTAGTCGGCGGTGTTCCCGGTGGTGGCCGGTGCCGGCAAGTCGATGCCGGGCGGCGAACCCTCGAACGCCACGACGTGCCGGAGATCGGGGCAGTCACCGCGTACCGCTTCGACGTTCGCCGACAGGCCACGCTGGTGGACGAGCGCTACCGCGTCCGAGTCGCGGAGGACGTACCGTAACTCGTTCTCGGTGCTCCGGAAGTTGACGTTGATGGTCGCGGCGCGGAGCTTGCACACGGCGAACATCGTCTCGGCGGCCTCCATCGCGTTGGACGCGTAGAGAGCAACGTGGTCACCCGGCCCGACGCCATGTCGGGCCAGGTGGTGGGCTAATTGGTTGGCCCGTGCCTCGAACTGGGCGTAGGTGACCCGACGGCCCCCGAACACCAGGGCGACGCGGTCGGGCACGAGATCGACGGCATGTTCGACGAGGTCTGCCACGGTGAGGACCATGGAGCCAAATTAGAACATGTTATCGTTCGCCACAATGCTCGATCGGGCGTCGTTTCCGCGCCACCGAGCCTCGACCCGGTGGCGCGCCACTCCGCCGGGGGACAAAAGTGAACGGCGATTTCCATCGATCGTTGATCGCCGGAACCTCGCGCCCGTACCGTGGAACTCCGGACGCGGCGACAGTGAGGTGGCCCGATGGATCTCGAGTTCCGGGTAGCGGACCTTCCCCGACGACACGCGCACGAACGCGGCGACCATCCGGCCCTCAGCGCCGGCGACCGAACCGTCACCTACGCCGAGCTCGACGCACGTAGCACGCGGATCGCGAACGCGCTGCGCGCCGACGGGGTGCAACCCGGCGACCGGATCGCGGTGCTGGACAAGAATTCGGTGGAGATCGCGGAGCTGTTCCTCGGCGCGGTCAAGGCAGGCGCCGTGCTGATCCCGCTGAACTGGCGGCTGACCGCGCCGGAGCTGTCCGCCGTCCTCACCGACGCCGGCGCGACCGTGCTGTTCGCCCACCCGGAGTTCGGCCCCACCGCCGAACAGGTTGCGGTGTCGGTCGGCACGGTCACCAAGACCGTGCAGCTCGGGGACGATTACGAGAAGTGGCTGGGTGCGGCCGACGCCGAGGACGACGGGTTCCGCGGTGATCTCGACACGGTGGTCTTCCAGCTCTACACGTCCGGCACCACCGGCCGGCCGAAGGGCGTGCTGACCACCAACCGCACGCTGTCGGTCGCGGAGAGCGGGCCCGCCGAGTCGTGGGGCATCGACGCCGACTCGGTGAGCCTGGTCGCGATGCCGATGTTCCACATCGGAGGCCTGGGCTACCTGCTGGTGGGGCTCGTCTTCGGCGCTCACAACGTGATCGTCCGCGAGCTGGTGCCACCGCAGTTGCTCGACCTGGTCGTCGAGAAGCGGGTCACCAACGTCTTCCTCGTCCCGTCGGTGATCGGCATGCTCGTCGCGCTGCCCGGCGCGGCGGAGCGGGACTACTCGGCGCTGCGCTCGATCGCGTACGGCGCGTCCCCGATCACCCCGGCACTGCTCCGCCAGGCACTCACGACGTTCGGCCGCCCGCTGTTCCAGCTCTACGGGCTCACCGAAACCCAGGGCGCGATCGTCCAGTTGGACGCCGGCGACCACGACCCGGACGGCCCGCGGGCGCATCTGCTGCGGGCGGCAGGCAAGCCCTATCCCTGGGTGGAGCTGAAGATCGCCGACCCGGTCACCGGCGAGCCGGTGCCCGCCGGGACGCCGGGCGAGATCCTCTGCCGCAGCGTGGTGAACACCCCCGGCTACCACAACCAGCCGGAGACGACGGCCGCGCTGCTCGACGCCGAGGGCTGGCTGCACACCGGCGACATCGGCAGCCTGGACGAGGAGGGCTACCTGACGATCAGCGACCGACTGAAGGACATGATCATCACCGGCGGGGAGAACGTCTTCCCGGCCGAGGTCGAGGCCGTGCTCGCCGACCACCCGGACGTGGCGGGGGTCGCCGTGGTCGGACGGCCGGACCCGACCTGGGGCGAGGCCGTGGCCGCGATCGTGGTGCCCCGCCCGGGCAGTGCCCCGGACGCCGCCGACCTGATCGGGTTCGCCCGGGAACGGCTGGCCGGCTACAAGCTGCCGAAGTCGGTGGAGTTCGTCGACGCGTTACCGCTCGGCCCCACCGGCAAGGTGCTCAAGCGTGAACTGCGCCGCCAGTACTCCTAAGCCGCCTCCGCCCTAAGCCGCCTCCGCCCTAAGCCGCCTCCGCGAGGTGCCGTTCGATCGCGCGAGCAAGCCCCACGGCCCCGCCGCGAACGCTGCGGCAGTGAGAACGCGTTACACCCTGGCGTCCGCACCGAGGAGGGAACCGAGCGCACGGACCTCGGCCACCGTCCGGCAGCCGGTCAGCAGCATCGTGACGCCCGCCTCCTCGCGGCGTGCGACCTCGGCTCGCACGTGGTCCGCGTCGCCGACGATCGACACCTCGTCGACCAGCGCGTCCGGGACGGCAGCCACCGCCTCGGCGCGCTGTCCGGACTGGAACAGCGCGCCGATCTCGGCGACCGCGTCACCGAACCCGGCGCGGGTGAACAGGTCGGCGTGGAAGTTCATGCCGGGCGCGCCCATGCCACCGATGTAGTGCGCGAGGCTGGGCTTGAGCGCGTCGAGCGCGGGACGACGGTCGTCGGTGAGCACGATCTGGCAGTTCGCCACGACCTCGAACGTCTCCTGGGTCCGGCGCGCCCCCGGTCGGGCGAGCCCTTCGGCGAGCCACTCGGCGTAAACCGGTCCGACCCGGGGCGAGTAGAACACCGCGATCCACCCATCGGCGATCTCCCCCGCCAGCGCGACGTTCTTCGGCCCCTCGGCGCCGAGCAGAATCGGCAGGTCAGCGCGGAGCGGATGAGTGATCGGGCGGAGCGGCTTGCCCAGCCCGAGCGCGCCGGGCCCGCGGTAGGGCAGCGGGTGGTGCGGCCCGTCGTTGACGACCGGCGCCTCCCTGGCCAGCACCTGCCGCACGATGCGGACGTACTCCCTGGTCCGGGCCAGCGGCTTGGCGAACGGCTCGCCGTACCAGCCCTCGACCACCTGCGGCCCGGACACCCCGAGCCCGAGCGCGAACCGACCGCCGGACAGATGGTCGAGCGTCAGCGCGTGCATCGCGCACGCGGCCGGCGTCCGGGCCGAGATCTGGACGACCGCGGTGCCCAGGCGAACCCGTTCCGTCGCCGCGCCCCACCAGGCCAGCGGGGTGAACGCGTCCGATCCCCAGGCCTCGGCGGTGTACACGGCCGCGAAGCCGGATTCCTCCGCGGCGGCGACCAATGCCGGTGCGTCGGCGGGCGGAGCGGCGCCCCAGTAGCCGAGTTGGAGACCGAGTTGCATGCGAACCTCCGTGGCGTTTGAGCACCTCTTGCCGCACTATTCCAGAACGTGTTCTACTTCGCGAGTGACCCAGGTTTCCGACACCGAGCCGTTGGGTGCCCCGCTTCGAATCGCGTTCGACTACACGCGCTCCCTCGGCCCGTCCCTCAGCCGATTCGCTACCGCTCTGCGTGAGCACCGCGTGCTCGGGGTGCGTGGCTCCGACGGGCGGGTGCACACGCCGCCGCCGGAGTACGACCCGGTGACCGCAGCGCTGCTGACCGACTTCGTGGACGTCGGGCCGGGCGGTGAGGTCGTGACGTGGTCGTGGCAGCCGAAGCCGCTGGACGGTCAGCCGCTGACCCGTCCGTTCGCCTGGGCGCTGATCCGGCTGGACGGTGCCGACACCCCGATGCTGCACGCGGTCGACGCCCCCCGCGAGGCGATGCGCACCGGCATGCGGGTCCGGGTGCGCTGGTCACCCGAGCCGACCGGCGGCATCCGCGACATCGCCTGCTTCGAACCGGAGGAGTCCGCCGGTGCGTCGCCGACGCCGGACCCGGCCGAGGTCACGATGATCACCACGCCGATCGAGCTGGCGTACTGGCACACCGCGTCACCGGAGGAGAGCCGCTTCCTGCGCGGCATCACCGAGGGCAGGCTGCTCGGACAGCGCTGCCCGGTCTGCGGCAAGGTCTACATCCCGCCGCGCGGCGCCTGCCCCGTCGACGGCGTTCCCACCACCGACGAGGTCGCGCTGCCCGACCGGGGCACGGTAACGACGTTCTGCGTGGTCAACGTCCCGTATCTGGGCCAGCGGCTGACACCGCCCTACGTCGCCGCGTACGTGCTCCTCGACGGGGCGGACATCGCGTTCCAGCACCTGATCCTGGAGTGCCCCGCCGACGAGGTGCGGATGGGCATGCGGGTGGAGGCGGTCTGGCGTCCCCGCGAGGAGTGGGGGCCGACGCTGGAGAACATCGACCACTTCCGCCCCACCGGGGAGCCCGACGCCCCCTACGACGTCTATGCGCAGCACCTGTGAGGGAAGGTCCGATGGTTAACGACGTCGCGGTCATCGGGTTCGCGCAGTCGCCGTCCGTACCGGTCACCGACGGCACCACGAACGGGGTCGAGATGCTGGTGCCGGTCTTCGAACGAGCGCTGGCCCAGGCCGGTCTGCCCAAGTCCGACGTCGGCTTCTGGTGCTCCGGCTCCTCGGACTACCTGGCCGGACGAGCGTTCTCGTTCGTCGCCGCGGTCGACGCGATCGGCGCGTTCCCGCCGATCCACGAGTCCCACATCGAGGGTGACGCTGCCTGGGCGCTCTACGAAGCCTGGCTCAAGCTGCGCACCGGCGAGGCCGACACCGCGCTGGTCTACGGCTTCGGCAAGTCGTCCGCCGGCGAACTGCGCCGGGTGCTGGCCCTGCAGACCGATCCCTACACGGTCGCGCCGCTCTGGCCGGACGCGGTGAGCCTCGCCGCGCTGCAGGCCCGGCTCGGCTTGGACGCCGGTCTCTGGAGCGAACGCGACATGGCCGAGGTGGCCGCCCGCAGCCGCGCGGACGCGACCACGAACCCGCTGGCGCAGCTCTCCGGCAAGGTCGACGTCGAGGAGCTGCTCGGCACCGAGTACGTGGCCGATCCGCTCCGCGTCCACGACTGCGCACCGGTGACCGACGGCGCCGCCGCGGTGGTTCTCGCCGCCGGCGACCGGGCCCGGGAGCTGGTGGGGCGGCCGGCGTGGATCTCCGGCATCGCCCACCGGGTCGAGTCCGGGTCGCTCGGCGTCCGCGACCTCACCACGTCGGTGTCGACGACGGCGTCGGCGGAGGCGGCGGGCGGCGTCGACGGCGTGGAGGTCGCCGAGTTGCACGCGCCCTTCACCCACCAGGAGCTGCTGTTGCGCCAGGCGCTGGGGCTGGGCTCCTCCGTCCGGATCAACCCGTCCGGTGGGGTGCTCACCGGTAACCCGATGTTCGCGGCCGGGTTGGTGCGGATCGGGGAGGCCGCCGGTCGGGTCTTCGATGGCTCCGCGGGACGAGTGCTCGCGCACGCCACCAGCGGCCCGCTCTTGCAACACAACCTCGTCTGCGTCCTGGAGGGTGCGCGGTGAAGCAGCCTGCGGCAGTGTTGGGGACCGGGCAGACGCACCACCGCAGCAAGCGGCTCGACGTCTCGATGGGTGGCCTGTGCCGGGAGGCGATCGATCGGGCACTCGCGGACGCCGAGGTCGACTGGTCCGACATCGACGCGGTGGTGCTGGGCAAGGCGCCGGACCTGTTCGAGGGCGTGATGATGCCCGAACTGGCCCTGGCCGACGCGCTCGGCGCGACCGGCAAGCCGTTGCTGCGGGTGCACACCGCCGGATCGGTCGGCGGCTCGACCGCGCTGGTCGCCGCGTCGCTGGTGCAGGCGGGCGTCCACCGCCGCGTCCTCGCGGTGGCGTTCGAGAAGCAGTCCGAGTCGAACGCGATGTGGGCGCTCTCGATCGGGATCCCGTTCAGCATGCCGGTGCACGCCGGCGCGGGCGGCTACTTCGCCCCGCACATCCGCTCGTACATCCGGCGGTCCGGGGCGCCCGAGCACGTGGGTGCGATGGTCGCGGTGAAAGACCGTCGCAACGGGGCGCTCAACCAGTACGCGCACCTGCGTCAGTCCGACATCACGCTGGAGTCGGTGCAGGCCTCGGCGATGCTCTGGGACCCGGTGCGCTACGACGAGACCTGCCCTTCGTCCGACGGCGCGTGCGCGATGGTGATCGGCGACGCGTCGACGGCGGGCGGGCGGAACGCCGCGTGGATCCACGCGACCGCCATGCGTACCGAGCCGACGATGTTCGCCGGGCGCGATCACGTGAACCCGCAGGCCGGACGGGACGCCGCCGCTGCACTGTGGAAGGAGGCCGGGATCACCGACCCGGCCGCCGAGGTGGACGCCGCCGAGATCTACGTGCCGTTCTCCTGGTTCGAACCGATGTGGCTGGAGAATCTCGGGTTCGCCGACGTCGGCGACGGCTGGAAGATGACCGAGGCCGGTGACACCGCGATCGGCGGACGCCTGCCGGTCAACCCGTCCGGCGGGGTGCTGTCGTCGAACCCGATCGGGGCGTCCGGCATGCTGCGCTTCGCCGAGGCCGCGATGCAGGTGATGGGGCGGGCAGGCGATCACCAGGTGGACGGCGCGCGCACCGCGCTCGGCCACGCGTACGGCGGCGGCTCCCAGTTCTTCGCGATGTGGGTAGTCCGCTCCACGAAGCCGTAGTGCACGGCCCGCCCAGAGCGATCCTGACAGGCGAGCGCGCCTCCCTATGACGCAAGGCAAATGTCACGACGCAAACGGATCCAGCCGCGTGCGCGCGCCTGTCCGCGACCGGTCACGACTGAGCTTGGCGGCGCGCTCGACTGCCAGCCTCGTCCTGGGCGGGCTCCGCGACAGTCAGAACACGAACGAAAGCCCCGCCACGCGAAGCGTGACGGGGCTTTCGTCGGTGGGTCAGGAGTATCGGACGGGGAGGTGCTTGATGCCGTTGATCCAGCCCGAGCGCAGGCGGGCGGGCTCCCCCAGCTTCTGGATGTTCGGCATGACGTCGGCGATCGCGTTGAAGATGAGGTCGATCTCCAGCCGGGCCAGGTTCGCACCGATGCAGTAGTGCGTGCCGGTGCCGCCGAAACCGAGGTGCGGGTTCGGGCTGCGCAGGATGTCGAACCGCTCCGGGCTGTCGAACACGTCGGTGTCCCAGTTCGCCGAGCTGTAGAACATCGCGACCCGCTGGCCCGCCTTGATGTCCACGCCGCCGAGCTGCGTGTCCTGCGTCGCCGTGCGCTGGAACGCGATGATCGGCGTCGCCCACCGGACGATTTCGTCCGCCGCGGTCTTCGGCCGCTCCTTCTTGAACAGTTCCCACTGGTCGGGGTGGTCGAGAAACGCGTTCATCCCGTGCGTGATCGCGTTGCGGGTCGTCTCGTTGCCCGCCACCGCGAGGATCAGGACGAAGAAGCCGAACTCGTCGTCGCTCAGCGCGCTCTCGCCCTCCTGGGCGTGGAGCAGCGTCGTGACGAGGTCGTCGGCCGGACACTTCCGCCGCTCCTCGGCCATGCCCATCGCGTACCCGAGCATGTTCGCGGACGCCAGGTCGGAGTTTTCCGTCGCGAGCTCGTCGTCGTCGGAGCCGATCATCTGGTTCGACCACTCGAAGACCTTGTGCCGGTCCTCCTGCGGAACACCCATGAGCCCGGCGATCGCCTGGAGCGGCAGCTCGACCGCGATGTCGTTGACGAAATCGCCCTCGCCCTTCGCGGCCGCCTCGTCGACGATCTTCCGGGCGCGCGCGGTCAGCTCCTCGCGGAGGCTGTTCACCGCCCGGGGCGTGAACATCCGCGAGACGATCGCCCGCTGCGACGTGTGCTTCGGAGGATCCATGTTGAGCAGGATCAGCGACTGCATGTCGATGCGGTCGCGGGTCATGTCCGGGCCGAACCGGACGATCGCGGTGTTCGTCGTGCTGGAGAACACCGCGGGGTTCCGCGAGATCTCGATCATGTCGGCGTGCCGGGTGACCACCCAGTACCCGTCGTCGTCGAAACCCGCGATGTTGTGCGGCTGCGAGTTCCACCAGACCGGCGCGGTCCGCCGCAGCTCGGCGAACTTCTCCAGCGGTATCCCCTCCTGCATGTACAGGTCGGGATCGGTGAAGTCGATACCGGCGGGGATGTTGGGTGCGGTCATTGCGGTGACCTCCGAGGTGGGTGGCCGGCGGCGGATCCGCTTGGAACACGTTTCATCGGATTGAAGCACAGCGGCCTGCCGCTCGAAAGGATCATCGCCCTTTCAAATGAAACCTGTTCTAGTATCGGTGCTGACGGTGGACGGCGGCGACGAGGGAGCAGCAGCATGGGAAGTCCGGTGATCGTCTCGGCGGTCCGGACGCCGATCGGACGGCGTCGCGGCTGGCTCTCCGGGCTGCACCCGGCCGAGTTACTGGGGATCGCCCAGCGTGCGGCCGTCGACCGGGCCGGCGTCCCCGCCGACGAGGTGGGTCAGGTGATCGGCGGGTGCGTGACCCAGGCCGGCGAGCAGGCAGGCAACGTCACCCGGACGGCGTGGTTGCACGCTGGTCTGCCCGAAGGCGCCGGCTGTACGACGATCGACGCCCAGTGCGGGTCGGCCCAGCAGGCCACGCACCTGATCGCCGCGCTGATCGCCGCCGACGTGATCACCGCGGGCATCGGGTGCGGCGTGGAGGCGATGTCCCGTGCCCCGCTCGGCAGCAACGTGCTACCCGACCGGAAACCGAAGCCCGACTCGTGGGACATCGACCTGCCGAACCAGTACGACGCGGCCGAGCGGATCGCGGTCCGCCGCGGCCTCACCCGTGCCGAGACCGACGCGTTCGGCCTGCGGTCGCAGACCCTCGCGGCTGCCGCCTGGGCGGAGGGACGGTTCGAGCGCGAGATCGTGCCGGTGGAGCTGCCCGACGGCACCGTGATCCGTAAGGACGAGGGCCTCCGCGACACCACGCTCGACGGGCTGGGGGGCCTGAAACCGGTGCTGGAGGGCGGGGTGCACACGGCCGGGACGTCGTCCCAGATCTCCGACGGCGCTGCCGCGCTGCTGCTGATGGACGCCGCCGCCGCGGCCGATCGAGGGCTGCGGCCCCGCGCCCGGATCGTCGCGCAGTGCCTGGTCGGCGCCGAGACGTTCTACCACCTCGATGGACCGGTGCAGGCCACCGCCCGGGTGCTGGCGAACGCCGGGATGAAGATCGGCGACATCGACGTGTTCGAGGTCAACGAGGCGTTCGCCTCGGTGCCGCTGTCCTGGATGGCCGTGCACGAGCCGGACGCCGACCGGGTGAACGTCAACGGCGGGGCGATCGCACTCGGCCACCCGGTCGGGTCGACGGGCGCCCGCCTACTCACCACCGCACTCCACGAGCTCGAACGCCGGGACGCCGAGACCGCGCTGGTCACCATGTGCGCGGGCGGTGCACTCGCCACCGCGACGATCCTCACCCGGGTCTGAGCCCGCCGCTGATCAGCCGTCCGCCTCGGCCCCGTACTCGACGTCCGAGCGGACCCAGCGCGTGCTTCCCCCGACGCTGTACCGGGTCTCCACCCCGCGCAGGTTCGCGACGGGTAGCGCGTCGATGCGGGCCCACACCATGCCGTAGTGGGCGGCTCGCTGGTGTGGGCCCACCGTGTACCCGGTCGCACCGGAGCGGCAACCGGGTCAGGGCCGCCGGGTGAGCCGGGTGCGGGCGTAGGCGGCCAGTACTACGGCCGCCCAGAGCACGGTGTGGACGCTCAGCAGCACGATGTCCGCCGAGCGGGCAGCGCTGGCGGCCCGCACCGTCGCGGTCAGCCGGGGCACCAGCCAGCCGAGCGGATCCGCCGCGCCCGAGCCGAGTGCGAGCACCAGCACGACTCCCCCGACCAGCGTCAGCGTCGCCCGCCCCAGGTCCGGGCCGACCGCGCGGGACGCCCAGGCCCCGATCGCCAACCCGGTGGCCACCGCGAGCAGGTGGACCCAGAGCCCGAAGGCCAGCCCGGCCACGAGCGCGCCACCCGACTCCGGCGGCGCGATCGCCCCGAACACCCAGGGCACGGCGAGCGCGACGAGCACGGTGACCGTCGCGGGCACGGCCGCGGCGACCAAACCGGCCACGACCTCCCGGCCGGCTCCGCCGACGGCCGTGGCCGCCAGCAGCCGCTGCGCGTCCGGCTCCAGGTCCAGCGCGAGCTTCGCCTGCCAGGCCAGGACCGGCAGCAACACCAACGCCGAGATCCCGTACGCCTCGACGATCGGCGCGGCGCCCCCGGCGTGCACGACCGCGAGCAGGCCGAGCGTCGCGATCAGCGGGGCCAGCGCCCGGCGTGACCGGGTGTACCCACGGACCCGGACCCGGGTCAGCGCGACGACGCGGTGCGACGGAGCGGCCGTGTTCATTGCGGCACCTCCGCCGGCCGCACCGACCGCACCACGTGCCCGGCCGCGCGCAGCGACGCCACGACGTCCGCGACCTCCGTGCCGTCCACCACCACTTCGAGCACCTGCCGCCCGATCACGGGTGCCGCCACCTCGGAGAGCTGGCCCTGCTCCAGCCGCCACTCGGCGTCCGGCCGCAGGCCCGCGATCTCACCCCGGTGGTCGGAGACCACGCAGACGCCGCCCGCGGTGGTGACCTCGGCGACCAGCGCGGGCAGCTCCTCCCTGGTCGCCGCGTCCAGCCCTTCCCAGGGTTCGTCCAGTACCAACAGCCCCGGCCGCACCAGCAACGCCTGCACCAGCCCCACCTTCTGCGCGGTGCCCTTGGAGAGCGTCGACAGCCCGGCGTCGAGGAACGGCGTCAGGTACAGGCGTTCGGACCACGCCGCGATCGCGGCGGCACCGGTCGGCAGCCCGCGGACGCGTCCGACCGCGTCGAGGTACTGGCGCACGGTCCAGATCTGATCGGCCGGGAACCGCTCCGGTACCCACCCGACCACGGCCGGACGCCCGACCACCGTGCCGCGGCTGGCCGGAAGTACGCCCGCCAGCACCCGGAGCAGCGTCGTTTTGCCGGCGCCGTTCCGTCCGGTGACCGCGGTGACGGTGCCGGACGGCAGCACACCGTTGACTCCACGAAGGACCCACGGGGCGCGCCGACCGAACCGCAAAGACACGTTTTGCAGTGCAATCCCGGCCATGATGCGGCGATCGTACGGCGCGGCCGTTGGCGCGTGCGCACTCGCGTCACCCATCACTCAAGTGAATGCACACGCCCGCCGGCGGGCAGCGTTCAGATCCAGTCGTCCGGCTGGGACCAGCCGAACCACGGCTCGGGATCGGACGTCGCCGTGTACCGGCCGCGGTGGAACAGCAGCGGCGGCCGTCCGGCGCCGGGTGCTTCCAGCGTGTCCACCCGCCCGACGACGATGTGGTGGTCGCCGCCGGGGTAGACCGCGTCGACCGTGCAGTCGACCCAGGCGAGGACGCCGTCGAGTACCGGGGCGCCCGCCGGCGACCAGCTCCACTTCACGACGTCGAACTTGTCTTCCCGGCGGGCCCCGAACACGGCACTCACCTCGGCCTGGTCACCGGCGAGCACGTTGACGCAGAACGTCCCCGCGCGCGAGATCACCGGCCAGCTCCGCGACGTCGCGCTCGGGCAGAACACGACGAGCGGCGGGTCCAGCGAGAGGGCCGAGAACGACTGGCACGCGAACCCCACCGGCTCGCCGTCCAGACTGGCGGTCACCACCGTGACGCCGGTGCAGAACTGCCCGAGTACCGCCCGGAACGTCGCCGGGTCGATGTCGCTACGAGGCACCGACACTACTGCGCGCCCACGCTGAAGTCGTGTCCCCAGAGGCTCACCGCGGTGCTCTCCCGCGCGACCCAGTCCGCGTCGTCGACCTGCCGTCCGCCGGTGCCGAACTCGACGTCGAATCCGCCCGGCGTCTTCATGTAGAACGACAGCATCAGGTCGTTGACGTGCCGCCCCAGCGTCGCCGACATCGGCACCTTGTGGCGGAGCGCGCGGTCGAGCGCGAGCCCGACGTCGTCGGTGTCCTCGACCTCGACCATCAGGTGCACGATCCCCGACTCGGTAGGGAACGGCAGGAACGCCAGGCTGTGGTGGCGGGGGTTGCAGCCGAAGAACCGCAACCAGGCCGGCTCGCCGCCCGGCGGACGCCCGACCACCTCCGGCGGGAACCGCATCGAGTCGCGCAGCTTGAAGCCCAGCACGTCCCGGTAGAAGTGCAGCGCCTCGGCGTCGTCGCTGGTGGAGAGGACGACGTGCCCGAGCCCCTGCTCGCCGGTGACGAACCGGTGCCCGTACGGGCTGACCACCCGGCGGTGCTGCAGCGCCACACCGCTGAAGACCTCTTGGGTGTTCCCGGACGGGTCCTCGAACAGCACCAGGCCGGTCACCTTGCGGGCGGCCTTCTGCTCGGGTGTGCCCTCCTTCCACGGCACGCCGGCCGCGTCCAGCCGGGCCGTGACCTCCCGCAGCGCCTCCTCGTTCGGCGCCTCCCAGCCGGTCGCCGAGAGCCGGTCGGCCTCACCGGCGATGATCACCACGCGGGCGGGGAAGTCGTCCATCCGCAGGTGCAGTTCGCCGGGTGGGGCGTCCTTGCCCTCGATCATGCCGAGCACCTTCAGCCCGAACGTCCGCCAGGCGTCGAGGTCGGTGCACTCGATCCGCAGGTACCCGAGCGATTTGATGCTCATCGGTGACCCCCTAGGAAGTCCTCGGTCAGCCGGTTGAACTCGTCGAACTTCTCGACCTGCGCCCAGTGCCCACACCGGCTGAACACGTGCAGCTGGACGTCGGGCAGTTGCTTGAGCGCGACCAGCGCGCCGTCGAGCGGGTTGACCCGGTCCTCGCGGCCCCAGATCATCAACGTCGGCTGCGTGACCCGGTGGGCCTCCCGCCAGAGCTGCCCTTCCTCCGCGTGCTGGAAGAACGACATGCCCATCGCCACCATGGCCTGCAGCGAATCGGGCGCACTCGCGGCCGCGAAGCGCTCCGCGACCAACTCGTCGGTGATCAGCTTCTGGTCGTACACGAGCGTGCGCAGGAACGCCTTCAGCTTCTCCGGAGTCGGCCCCGGTGGCGCGCCGAACCGCCCCAGCCGCTGCACGCCCTCGGTCGGATCCGGTGCGAACACGTTCAGACCGAGGCCGCCGGGCGCCATCAGTACGAGCCGCCGCGCCCGATTCGGGTAGTTCAATGCGAATCGAGTCGACACGCCGCCGCCGAGCGAATTACCGACGAGGTCAACGGTGTCGATCCCCAGTTCGTCGAGCAGCTCCGCGAGAACGCCGGCGGCGTAGGTGAAGTACTGCGGGTGCTCGGACCGCTTGCCGGAGCGTCCAAAGCCTGGCATGTCCATGGCGAGGACCCGTGCGGACCGGGACAGGACCGCGAGGTTCGCGCCGAAGTTGCTCCAGGCGTTCGCGCCGGGACCCCCGCCGTGCAGAAGCACGACGGGCGGCCTGTCGGCCGACTGCTCGCCTGCGTCGTGGTAGTGCACTTCCAACCCGGATGCGACGGTCAGCGTGTGGCTCGTGCTCTCGAGGGTGGGCGCGCTCATCAGAACATCCCGTCGGTGACCGGGAGTCCGAGCTCGGACCGGCCGTACATCACCAGTGCCCGCTCGACGTCGTTCGCGGCGTGCACGCGTGCGGCGTGGGCGTCGCGCCAGAACCGGGCGATCACCGAGGGCGCGTTGATCGCCTTGCCGCCCGCGCTCTCGTAGAGCCGGTCGGTCGCGTCGATCGCTCGCGCGCTGCCGAGCACCTGGTCGCGTCGAGCGCGGAGCCGCAGGTCGACCGGGATGCGTGTGCCCTCGGCCGCGAGCGCGTACTCCTCGTTGACGTCGCGCTCCAACTGCAGCCACGCAGCGTCGATCTCGCCCGCCGCGCGCGCGACCCGGACCTGGGCGAACGGGTCGTCCTTGGCCTTCTCGCCCAGGTAGGACGCCCGGACGCGGGCCTTGGTGTGGCCGGCGTAGGCCTCGTAGGCGCCGTCGGCCATGCCGATCAGCGGCGCGGTGATCGCGAACGGGTGGATGGTGCCGTACGGCATCCGGAACAGCGGGCCGTCGTTGAGTTCCTGGCCCGGGCAGACGCACTTGGCGGTGTTCTGGAACGAGAGCGTGCGGTGCTCCGGCACGAACACGTCGTCGACCAGGATGTCGTTGCTGCCGGTTCCGCGCAGACCGACGGTGTCCCAGACGTCGTCGATCGTGTAGTCGGTGCGGGGCAGTAGGAACGTCCGGAAGTCGGTCGGCCGGCCGTCCGGGCCGATCACCAGGCCGCCGAGCAGCACCCAGGTCGAGTGATCGGAGCCGGACGAGAAGCTCCACTTGCCGCTGAACCGGAAGCCGCCGTCGACCGCAGTGGCCTTGCCCTGCGGCGCGTACGACGACGAGATACGGGTGTCGAGGTCCTCGGCCCAGACCTCGCGCTGCGCCTCCTCGGCGAACAGCCCGACGTGCCACGGGTGGACCCCGAGCACGGACGTCACCCAGCCGGTGGATCCGCACGCGCTCGCGATCAGCCGGACCGCCCGGTAGAACACGGTGGGGTGCGCCTCGTGCCCGCCGTAGCGGCGCGGCTGCAACAGCCGCAGGACGCCGGTCTCCTGCAGTGCCTGGATCGAGGCGGCCGGTATCCGGCGCTCCGCCTCCGCCTCGGGCGCCCGATCACGGAGCACCGGCAACAGGTCGCGGACCTGATCCAGCACCTTTTCGCCGACGCTCTCGAGGCTTTGCTCCATTGCTGCGCTCTCCGTCCCTGAAGTTGGCGCGTACGCCGTGCGCGTCGGCCGCGGCGGTCTGCTGGCCTTCGAAGTGCGGCCTACCCTAGAACACGTTCTTTTTTGTGTCGAGGAGCCCCATGTCAGAGCCGGGTGGCGCTCCCATGCCCTCAAACTATAACCTGTTCTACGTCAGGGCCCGACAGATCGGGAGGTTCAGCATGACGCTGACGAGCTCCGACGGTGACCACGGATCGGTTCGCACGATCGACTGGGGTAAGCCACAGACCCGCTACGCGCGCGGCTGGCACTGCCTCGGGTTGGCGGAGCAGTTCCGCGACGGCGCGCCGCACGCGGTGCACGCGTTCGGCACCAAGCTCGTGGTGTTCGCCGACTCCGCAGGCACCCTGCACGTGCTCGACGGGTACTGCCGCCACATGGGCGGTGATCTGACGCAAGGCACGATCAAGGGCGACGCGGTCGCCTGCCCATTCCACGACTGGAGGTGGTCGGGGAACGGGAAGTGCGCGGCGATTCCGTACGCAAGGCGGGTGCCGCCGCGGGCGCGGACGAAGTCGTGGCTGACGCTCGAGCGCAACGATCAGCTCTTCGTCTACAACGATCCCGAGGGCAATCCCCCGCCTCCCGGCGTCGACATCCCGGAGATCGCGAATCGCGACCAGTACAGCGCCTGGGTGTGGGACAGCCTCCTGGTCGAGGGCTCCAACTGCCGCGAGATCATCGACAACGTGGTCGACATGGCCCACTTCTTCTACATCCACCACGCGTTCCCGGTGTACTTCAAGAACGTGTTCGAGGGCCACGTCGCGAGCCAGTACCTGCACTCGCGGTCCCGGCCGGACGTCGGGCTGGCCCAGAACGCCAGCCCGGAGGACATGCTCCGCTCGGAGGCGTCCTACTACGGGCCGTCGTACATGATCGACTACCTGTGGAACGACATGGCCAACGGTTTCACGTTGGAGACCGTGCTGATCAACTGCCACTACCCGGTCTCGCCGACGTCGTTCCTGCTGCAGTGGGGCCTCATGGTGAAGAACATTCCGGGGGTCGACGAGGTCACGTCGAACAAGATCGCGAAGAAACTCTCGAAGAGCTACGGCGTCGGTTTCCTGCAGGACGTCGAGATCTGGCGGAACAAGGCACCGATCGAGAACCCGCTGCTCTGCGAGGAGGACGGGCCGGTCTACCAGCTGCGTCGCTGGTACGACCAGTTCTACGTGGACGCCGCCGACGTGAGCGGCGACATGGTGGCCCGGTTCGAGTTCGAGGTGGACACCACGCGCGCCGTGGAGAGCTGGGAACAAGAGGTGGCGGACAACCTGGCGCGGGCCGCAAAGGTGGCGGACTCGTGACCCGTTCTCTCATGCGGGACGGTCACCGGGAGGAGCAGCTGCACGGCGACTTCCACCCGGTGACCTGCGGCTCGTGCGCCACGACCGTGCTGGTGCGCCGGGCGAGCGCCCAGCAGACGTCGATCCAGTGGCCGGCCGACGCGGCGTGCCCCGAGTTGCTCGACCGGGGCGCCGCCGGGACGCCGGTCCGGGCGTGCGGACGCCTGGCCGCAGCGATCCGGGCCGCGGAGGCTCAGTGACGTCGTACCCCGGCGCCCTCCTCCGCTCCGCTCCTCGGTCGCCAGGACTCCCTGCGATGCTCACTCCAGAGGACGCCTCATGACCGCGTACCAGCTGCGGGTGGCCGAGGTGGTCGCCGAGACCGACGACGCGCGGTCGTTCGTCCTCGACGTGCCACCGGACCTCGCCGAGGTGTTCGCGCACAAGCCCGGCCAGTTCCTCACCGTGCGGGTGCCGGTGGACCCGGCGGCGGTGGCCAGGTGCTACTCGCTCTGCAACGCGCCGGGGGACCCGCTGACGATCACGGTGAAGCGCACGGCCGACGGGTTCGGCTCGGTCTGGCTGTGCTCGCACGTCACGGCGGGCGACGTCCTGGAGGTGCTGCCGCCCGCGGGCCGCTTCACGCCACGATCGCTGGACGGTTCGTTCCTGCTGGTCGCCGCCGGCAGCGGGATCACTCCGGTGCTGGGGATCGTGCGAACGGTGCTGGCGTCCGGCAACGGGCACGCCACCCTGGTCTACGCCAACCGTGACGAGCGTTCGGTGATCTTCGCCGACGCGCTCCGGAAACTCGTCGCGAAGTACCCGGATCGGCTCACCGTGGTGCACTGGCTGGAGAGCGTCAGCGGGTTGCCGACGCCGTCCGCGCTCGGCGCGATCTTGGCACCCTGGGCGTCCGGCGCCGAGGTGTTCCTGTGCGGGCCGACCGAGTTCATGGCCGCTGCGGACGTCGCGCTACGCGACCTGGACGTGGCGCGCGTCCACGTGGAGCGGTTCCAGTCGCTCGCCGAAGATCCGTTCGTCACGGGGAAGGTTCCCGACGCGACGGCGGCGACCGAGGGCGAACCGCTGTCGGTGGAGATCGACGGGGCGACGCACGCGCTGGCGTGGCCGGACGGGCGACGGATGCTCGACGTTCTCGTCGACCACGGGCTCGCCGCCCCGTCGTCCTGCCGCGAGGGGCGCTGCGGTGCGTGCACCTGCCGGCTGGTCAGCGGCGAGGTCGAGATGGTGAACAACGAGGTGCTCGACGAGCAGGACCTCGCCGAGGGGTTCGTGCTGGCGTGCCAGTCGCTCCCCCGCGGCGGCCCGTACACGGTCAGCTACGACTGATGGCCGCCCCGCCCCGGCCGTCCCAGCTGGACTCGCCGCTGCTCCCGAAGATCTTCAAGTACCTGGCGAAGACCCAGGTATGGCTCTACCGGCGCACCCGCGGGCGGATCGGCGGGAAGTGGCGGGTGGGGGCCGGGTTCCGCAAGCCGGTGCCGGTTCTCCTGCTCGATCATCGGGGCCGGAAGTCCGGACGGCCGTTCACGACCCCGGTCCTCTACGCGGTGGACGGGGACGACCTGCTGGTGGTCGCGTCGCAGGGTGGGCTGGAGGCGCACCCGCAGTGGTACCTGAACCTGTGCGCGTCGCCCGAGACGTCCGTGCAGATCCGGGGCTCGCGGCGGTCGGTGCGCGCCCGGGTCGCCGAGGGAGCGGAGCGGGCGCGGCGGTGGCAGGTGGCGGTCGAGGCGTACGCCGACTTCGACACGTACCAATCCTGGGCGTCCCGCGAGATCCCACTGATCGTCCTCGAATCCCGCTGAGCGCGCCGAAACCCCGACACAGGGTGTCAGGGTTTGGAGGAAACCTGGCTTCGCCGGTCGATGTCATCGACGAGAGTGACCGGCCCAACCGCCAGCGAAGGACCTCGATGCGCGAAACACCAGCAGATCTCCGGGCGATCCAGGACCTCCTGGACGCCTCCCTCGCCCGCTCCACCTCGCACCTGCGCTCGATCGTCACCGAGCGCACCATCACCGCCGAGCAGCTCACCCGGGTACTCACCGGCATGTGCACCCTCGCGCTGTCCACGGTGACGGCGAAGGGTGAGCCGCGGATCAGTGGCGTGGACGGACACTTCCTCCGCGGCAAGTGGTACTTCGGTACGGCGCGCACCGCCGCGAAGGCCCGTCACCTCGCCGCCCGTCCGGCCGCCAGCGTCGCGCACCTGCGCGGTGAGGACCTGGGCGTGTTCACCCACGGCACGGTCGAGATCCTCAACCCCGCGGACGGTGAGCCCGCCGCGGACTGGCCGGACCTGTTGGCCTACTTCAAGGACTTCTACGGCAGCACCGCCTTCGACTGGGACAACGAGGTGGTCTACTACCGGCTGCAGCCGCACTGGATGGTCGTGTACGCCGCCGACGTCGACAAGCTCATCGGCTAGTTGTCCGCGGGAGCATAATCCCGACAGCGCGCCGGCCTGGTTCTGAGGCATCGTGGACGTATGCCAGCGTTCGCGCGAGATCCCGGGACGGCGGCCTACTACGAGCAGCGCGCCGCGGAGTACGACGAGTGGTACGCGAGCCTCGGCCGGTTCGCCGCCCGGCCGAGGCCGGGGTGGGCCGCCGAGGTCGACGAACTCTGCCGGTTCGTGCACGCGTTGCCGCCCGCCCGCACGCTCGACGTCGCCTGTGGCAGCGGGTTCCTCACCCAGCATCTGCGTGGGTACGTGGTGGCCGTCGACCAGAGTCCGGCGATGGTGGCGCTGGCCCAGCGGCGGTTGCCGGACGGCGTCGCCCTGCGCGGTGACGCCCTGGACCTGCCGTTCGCCGACGACAGCTTCGACCGGGTGTTCACCGGCCACTTCTACGGGCACCTGCCGCCCGCGGAGCGTGCCGCATTCCTCGCCGAGGCCCGGCGGGTCGCCCGGGAGCTCGTCGTCGTGGACACCGCACTCCGCCCCGGGGGCACCCCTGAGCAGCAGCAGGAACGGATCCTCAACGACGGCTCCCGGCACCACGTGTTCAAGCGGTTCCTCACCGCCGACCAGCTCGCCGCCGAGATCGGCGGTCAGCCGGTCTTGACCGGGGACTGGTTCGTCGCGGCGGCCGCTTCCCGCTGAAGTTCCAGCGCGATGTCGATCAGCTGGTCCTCCTGACCACCCACCAGCTTCCGCGCCCCGGCGCGCACCAGGATCTCCGCCCCCGAGACGTTGTACCGCTCGGCCTGCCGGAACGCGTGCTTCAGGAAGCTGGAGTACACCCCGGCGTACCCCATGATCAGCGCCATCCGGTCGAGCTTGCACTCCTCCGGCATCGTCGGCAGCACCACGTCCTCGGCGGCGTCGACGATCGCGAAGAAGTCGATCCCGGTCTCGATGCCGAGCTTGTCGCAGACGCCGACGAACGCCTCGACCGGCGTGTTGCCCGCGCCGGCGCCGAACCGCCGCGTCGAGCCGTCGATCTGTTTCGCACCGGCGCGGACGGCCAGCACCGAGTTGGCGACGCCCAACCCCAGGTTCTCGTGGCCGTGGAAGCCCACCTGGGCGTCGTCGCCCAGCTCGGCGACGAGCGCGGACACCCGGTCGCCGACCTGGTCCATCACCAGCGCTCCGGCGGAGTCGACGACGTAGACGCACTGGCAGCCGGCGTCGGCCATGATCCGGGCCTGCTTCGCCAGCGCCTCGGGCGGCTGGGAGTGGGACATCATCAGGAACCCGACGGTCTCCAGGCCGAGGTCGCGAGCGAGCCCGAAGTGCTGGATCGAGACGTCGGCCTCGGTGCAGTGCGTGGCGACCCGGCAGATCGACGCCCCGTTCTCAGCCGACGCACGGATGTCGTCCTTCACCCCGACGCCGGGCAGCATCAGGAACGCGATCTTCGCGCGCTGTGCGGTGGCCACCGCGGTCCGGATCAGCTCCTGCTCGGGCGTGTGGCTGAATCCGTACGTGAACGAGGAGCCACCCAGCCCGTCGCCGTGCGTCACCTCGATCACCGGGACGCCTGCCGCATCGAGTGCCCCGACGACCGCGCGGACCTCGTCGACCGTGAACTGGTGCCGCTTCGCGTGCGAGCCGTCCCGCAGCGACGTGTCGGTGATGCGAATGTCGGTCACAACGACACCTCCTGAGTAGCCGTCGCCAGCTCGGCGCCGACCCGCGCCGCGGCCGCGGTCATGATGTCGAGGTTGCCCGCGTAGGGCGGCAGGAAGTCACCTGCGCCCTCCACCTCGATGAAGATGCTCACCCGTGCCTGCCCATCCGCCTCGTCGAACTGGACGTCGTTGAGCAGGCGGTATCCGGGCACGTACGTCGCCACATCGGCGACCATCTGGTTCACCGAGGCGGCGATCGCGTCCGTATCGGCGTCGAGGTCCACTGCGCAGAAGATCGTGTCGCGCATGATCATCGGCGGATCGGCCGGGTTGAGCACGATGATCGCCTTGCCCCTTCGTGCTCCCCCGATCACTTCGAGGCCACGGCTGGTCGCCCGGGTGAACTCGTCGATGTTCGCCCGGGTACCCGGCCCGGCGGATTTCGACGCCACCGTGGCGACGATCTCCGCGTAGTGGACCGGCGTCGCCCGGGACACCGCGGCCACCATCGGAATCGTCGCCTGGCCACCGCAGGTGATCAGATTGACATTCGTGGCGCCCAGCTCGTCGCCGAGGTTCACCGGCGGGACGACGGCCGGGCCGATCGCCGCCGGAGTGAGGTCGATGGCGGTGATACCCGCCTCGGCGTAGCGCGGCGCGTTCGCCCGGTGCACGTACGCCGACGTCGCCTCGAACACCAGATCCGGCCGCTCGTCCTGCGCCAATAGCCAGTCGATGCCCTGGGCGCTCACCTCCAGCCCGGCCTCGGACGCGAGCCGGAGCCCTTCGCTGGCCGGGTCGATCCCGATCATCCACCGCGGCTCGATGTGCTCCGAGCGCAACAGCTTGTACATCAGGTCGGTGCCGATGTTGCCGGATCCGACGATCGCTGCTCGTGCGGTACTCACACACCACCTCGCTGGGTAGGAATCTGTCCGACGTTGCGCAGCTGCGACTCGTCCGCAGCAGGCTGGAAGGCGAGCTGGACCGCTCCGAGCACGCCGAACTCGGCGCGGAACACGTCGCCGGGGCGAGCGTCGACCGCCCGTGTGCAGGAGCCGGGCAGCACGACGTGCCCGGCCTCCAGTCGGACGCCGAACCGCGCGACGGTGCGGGCCAGCCAGGCGACCGCGACCAACGGGTTACCCAGCACCGCCGACGACGCCCCGACGCCGACCTCTTCGTCGTTGCGGAACATCCGCACCGGCAGCGCGGTGAGGTCGACGCTCCGCGGGTCGAGCCGGGTCGACCCCAGCACGAAACCGGCGGACGAGGCGTTGTCGGCGATCGTGTCGGGCAGCGCGATCTTCCAGTCGACGATCCGGCTGTCGATCAGCTCCAGCGCCGGCGCGATCGCCTCGGTGGCCGCCAGGGCCTGTTCCTCCGTGCAGTCCTCGGGAAGGTCGTCGCCGAGGATGAACCCGACCTCCGGCTCTACCCGAGGCAGGAGATAGCGCCCGGTGTCCACCGGGACGTCCTCGGTGTGCGCCATGTCGGCGAGCAGGTGCCCGTAGTCCGGTTCGTCCACGCCCATCATCTGCTGCATGGCCTTGGACGAGAGCCCCACCTTGTGTCCGACGACCCGGCCGCCGCCGGACAGCCGCCGCTCGATGTTCCGCAGCTGGATCCGGTACGCGTCGCCCACGTCGATGCCGGGGTACGTGGTGATCAACGGGGGTATCGGCGTCCGATCCCGTTCGGCGGCGCGGAGCGCGTCGGCCGCCGCCGCGAGCGTGGAGAGGTCGAGCACCGGTGCACCTCCGAGCTAGAACGCGTTCTAACGAAGCCTCCTCACACCATAGCGGTGCGGCCGGTTGTGTCTATAACGTGTTACAGATCTGGCCATGACCGCGAGGAGCGTCGATGTCCGCTGCCCAGAAGTTCGACCTGGTCGTCGTCGGTGCCGGGGGCGCCGGTATGACCGCGGCACTCACCGCCGCCGCGTCGGGCCTGCGCGCGATCGTGCTGGAGAAGACGTCGCGCTACGGCGGGTCGACCGCCCGGTCCGGTGGCGGCGTCTGGATACCGAACAACCACGTCCTGCAGCGGGACGGGGTCGTCGACGACCAGGAGGCGGCGCGTACCTACCTCGCCCACATCGTCGCGGCCGCGGCCCGCCCCGGTGACGAGGATCCCGCCGTGTTGCAGGACGCGTTCCTCCGCCACGGCCCGGACATGCTGCAGCTCCTCGAGAAGGAGACGCCGCTCCGCCTGGGGTGGGTGCGCGGCTATCCCGACTACTACCCCGAGGCACCAGGCGGCCGGCCGACCGGGCGCTCGATCGAACCGCGCCCGCTGCCGTCGTCGGTGCTCGGAGGGCTGCGGTCGACGCTCGAACCGCCGTACTTGGCGGCCAAGGCCGGGCTGGCGATCACCCAGGCCGAGTTCCGCTGGCTCAACCTGGTCGCCCGCCATCCGCGCGGCCTGACCACCGCCGCCCGCGTCGGTGGCCGGGCGTGGGTCAGCCGGCTCCGCCGCCGCGAACTGCTCACGATGGGCCAGGCGCTCGCCGCCGGGCTGCGAGCGGGCCTGGTCCGCCGGGACGTGCCGGTCTGGCTGTCGACGCCGCTGATCGAGCTCGTGGTGCGGGACGGCCGGGTGGTCGGGGTCGAGGTCGCGCTGCGCGGTACCGAACCGGAGCAGGTGCTGGCCGAGCGGGGTGTCGTGCTCACCGCTGGGGGTTTCGAGCGGGACGACACGCTGCGCAAGCGGTACCAGCGGGAGCCGATCGGCACCGAGTGGACGGTCGGCGCCGAAGCGAACACCGGCGACGGCATCCGTGCCGCGCAGGATCTCGGCGCCGCGGTCCGGCTGATGGACGACGCCTGGTGGGGGCCCTCGGTGCCGCTGCCGCGCGGGCCGTACTTCCTGCTCGCCGAGCGGTCGCTGCCGGGCTGCGTCCTGGTCGACGTCGACGGCGAGCGGTTCGTCAACGAGGCCGCGCCCTACGTCGACGCCGTGCACGCGATGTACGACGGCGAGACGCCGCGGGTGCCGACCTGGTTGGTGTTCGACCAGCGGTACCGCGACCGGTACCTGTTCACCGCCCGTGGGCCGCGCCAGCCGCTGCCGAGCTCATGGTACCGGGCCGGAGTCGCGGCGAAGTCGTCGACCCTCGCCGGGCTGGCGACCAAGATCGGGGTGCCCTCCTCGGCGCTCGAGGCGACCATCGCCCGGTTCAACGGCTTCGCCGAGAACGGCCGCGACCTCGACTTCGGCCGGGGAGAGTCGGCCTACGACCGGTACTACGGCGACCCGCGGGTGAAGCCGAACCCGTGCCTGGCGCCGCTGACGAAGCCGCCGTTCCACGCGGTGAAGATCGTGCCCGGCGACCTCGGCACGAAGGGCGGGCTGGTCACCGACGAGCGGTCCCGCGTGCTCCGCGCGGACGGCTCGGTGATCCCGGGCCTGTACGCGGCGGGCAACACCAGCGCACTGGTGATGGGGCGCACGTACGCGGGCCCCGGTGCGACGCTCGGCCCCGCGATGACCTCCGGCTACCTCGCGGCACTCGATGCCGCCGGTGCACTGTAGACATCGCCCGTATCCTGACGCCGTGAACGATGAAGTGGCTCCTCCGGGCATCGACACGTCGGTCGCGCACCCGGCCCGTCGGTACGACTACTGGCTCGGCGGCAAGGACAACTTCGCCGCCGACCGGGCCGCCGGTGACGCGATCGCCGCGGCGTACCCGAGCATCCGGACGCTCGCGATCGAGAACCGCCGCTTCCTCCGCCGGGCCGTCCGATTCCTGGCGGTGGAGTGCGGGATCCGACAGTTCCTCGACATCGGCACCGGCATTCCGAGCGCGAACAACACCCACGAGGTCGCGCAGTCGGTGGCGCCGGAGTCGCGCGTCGTCTACGTCGACAACGACCCGATCGTGCTGGTGCACGCCCGCGCGCTGCTGCGCGGGGGCGCCACGGACTACCTGGACGGGGACTTCCGGCAGCCCGAGGACATCCTGGAGCGGGCCGCGAAGAGCCTCGACTTCCGGCAGCCGGTCGGGCTGATGCTGGTCGCGCTGTTACACCTGGTCCGGGACGAGGACACCCCGTACGCCCACGTCGCGACGCTGGTCGACGCGTGCGCGCCCGGGAGCTGCCTGACGATCTCACACGGCACGGCCGACTTCGTCTCCGCCGAGACCAGAGCCAAGGTGGCGGCGGCGGACGCGAAGACCCCCAACCCGTCGCAGGTGCGGTCGAAGGACGAGATCGCGCGCTTCTTCACCGGCCTGGAGATCGTGGAGCCGGGCATCGTTCCGATCAGCGAGTGGCGGGCCGAGGGCGAGCCGGCGCCCCGCCCCACCCCCGAAGAGGTGTCCTGCTACGGCGCACTGGCCCACAAGCTGTGAACTACCGGATCACTGCAGCAATGGCTGGAGCAATCCGGCAGTAGTCACGCACCGCTCAGGACCAGGCCGCTGGTGGGGACGCCGGTGCCGGCGGTGACCAGCACCGTGGACGCTCCCGCCACCTGGTTCACCGCGGTGCCGCGCACCTGCCGCACCGCCTCGGCGATGCCGTTCATGCCGTGGATGTACGCCTCACCGAGTTGTCCGCCGTGCGGGTTGGTCGGCAACGCACCGTCCAGCCCCAGCGCGCCCGACGCGACGAACCCCGGCGCCTCCCCGCGGCCGCAGAAACCCAGCTCCTCCAACTGCACGAGGACGAACGGCGTGAAGTGGTCGTAGAGCACGGCGACGTCCACGTCGGCGGGCCCGATTCCGGCCTGTCCCCACAGCTGCCGGGCGACGACGCCCAGCTCGGGTAGCCCGGTCAGGTCGTCGCGGTAGTAGCTGGTCATCACGAACTGGTCGGAGCCGCTCCCCTGCGCCGCGGCCCGGATGACCGCCGGCGGCCGGCGGAGGTCCCGCGCCCGGGACACCGACGTCACGACGACCGCCACCGCCCCGTCGCTCTCCTGGCAGCAGTCGAACAAGCGCAGCGGCTCGCAGATCCAGCGGGAGGCCTGGTGGTCGGCGAGCGTGATCGGCCGTTCGTAGAACCACGCGGCCGGGTTGGACGCCGCGTGCGCCCGCATCGTCACCGCCACCCGCCCCAGATCCTGCGAGGACGCACCGTAGGTGTGCAGGTACCGCTGGGCGAACATCGCGACCCAGCTCGCCGGGGTACCGAGGCCGAACGGATACGACCAGCCGGCGTCCACGCCCGACGACGTCGGCGCACCCGCCAGCCCGGGCTGCACCTGCCCGAACCGGTGCCCGGAGCGCTCGTTGAACGCCCGGTAGCAGACGACGACCTCCGCGACGCCGGTCGCCACCGCCATCGCGGCCTGCTGGACGGTGGCGCACGCCGCGCCGCCGCCGTAGTGGATCCGGCTGAAGAACGAGAGCTCCGGAACGCCCAACTCGCGAGCGACCGCGATCTCGGTGTTCGTGTCCTGGGTGAAGCTGACCATTCCGTCGACGTCCGCCGGGGACAGCCCGGCGTCGTCCAGCGCGGCCCGGACGGCCTGGACGGCGAGCTTCAGCTCGCTCCGCCCGGAGTCCTTGGAGAAGTCGGTCGCGCCGATCCCGGCGATCGCGGCCGACCCGGACAACCCGGTCACACCGTCACCTCCACGGTTCCGGTCACGTGGTTCCCCCGGCTCACCCGGCCGACCACGGAGACCGTGAGCGCCGAGCCGTCCACCGCGGTCACCTCACCGGAGAACGTCAGCCGGTCGTAGGCGTAACAGGGCACGCCGAGGCGGATTGCGACCCGCCCGACCCGTGCCGCCGGACCGGCCCAGTCGGTGACGTACCGCTGCACCAGCCCGGTCGTCGTCAGGATGTTGAGGAAGATGTCCTGCGAGCCACGCGCCACGGCGAGATCACGGTCGTGGTGCACCTCCTGGAAGTCCCGGGTGGCCAGTGCGGTGCTCACCACGAACGTCGGGGTGGCGTCGAGGCTCAGCTCCGGAAGGGCTTCGCCGATCTTCATCGCACCCTCCAGGCGGGCAACGTGAGTTCGTCGTCGATCCGGTCCCAGGTCACTTCCACCGGTGTTCCGATCCGGACGACGTCCGGGTCGACGTCCAGCACCTCGCCGAGCATCCGGACCCCCTCGTCCAGCTCCACCAGCGCGACCACGTACGGCGTCTCCCGACCGGGCACCGGAGGGTGGTGGTGGACGACGTAGCTGAAGACCGTGCCGAGCCCGGATGCCACCACGTAGCCGGACGCGTCCGCGCCGCACGCCACGCACATCGGCCCCGGCGGGTGCCGCAGCGCCCCGCACTTCTCGCAGCGCTGGATCCGGAGCTCTCGCGCGGACGTCCCCTCCCAGAAGAACTCGGTGTCCCGGCTGACCACGGGGCGCAGGACCGCCGAGCGATCCGGTTTCTTCTCCCGAGGCCGGAACTTCAGGACCCGCCACTCCATCTCGGCCACCGGCTCGTCCCCGACGTACCAGGTGTTGTGCGTGGTCACGAACCAGCCCTCGCCGAGCGCGGTCTGCTTCGGACCCCTGACATCGCCCAGCCGGGAGCGCACCGTCAACAGCTCACCGGGGCGCAGGTAGCGGTGGTAGGTCTGGTCGCAGTCGGTGGCGACGATCGACGGATACCCGGCGTCGCTGAGCACGTTGAGCATCGCCCAGAGCGGGTCGTCGGCGGGGCGCACCCGGCCCAGCCCTGGCATCGTCCAGACCTGGATCATCGCCGGCGGCACGACGACGCCGGGGTGTCCGGCGGCGCGCGCGGCGTCGTCGTCGGTGTAGACGGGGTTCGTCTCGCCCAGGGCGTCCAGCCACGCGTGCAGCGTCGCTTCGTTCACGGGGTCGCGCGCCGTGGACGGCTCGCTCTCCCCTCGTGCGCGGATTCGCTCGGCGGCGGCGAGGATGTCGGTCGCACTCATCGGGGCACCCTCTCCAGGCCGAGGCCCGCCGTGGCGATCAGTTCCCGCTGGATCTCGTCGACGCCGCCGCCGAACGTCAGCACGGTGTTGCGTTTGCGCTGGACGTCCAGCCAGCGCAGCAGCGCCGCGGTCTCCGGGTCGGCCGGATCACCGTGCCGGGCCACCACGTCCTCCAGCTCCCGCCCGACCCACTGCGCGGCCTGCGCGGAGAACACCTTGGTCGCGGACGCGTCGGCGATCTCGGCGGCGCCCAGATCGCGCCCAGCGGACGCCGCAACCTGCCAGTTCAGCAGCTCGTTGGCCCGCTGGGTGGCGTGTGCCCGAGCCAGCACGCGGCGCACGTCCGGGCGGTCGAGCAGCGGCACACCGTCCGGGCCGGACCGGGTCGCCGCCCAGTCCCGCACGCGGTCGAGCAGCCCGGCGATCCGCCCGGCCGGACCGAGCATCACGCGTTCGTGGTTGAGCTGGGTGGTGATCAGCCGCCACCCGCGGTTCTCGTCCCCCACCCGCATGCTCACCGGCACCCGGACGCCGCGGTAATACGTCGCGTTGACGTGGTGGGCGCCGTCGGAGGTGATGATCGGCGTCCAGGAGTACCCGGGGTCGGTGGTGTCGACGATCAGGATCGAGATGCCCCGGTGCTTCGGGGCGTCCGGGTCAGTGCGGCAGGCCAGCCAGATGAAGTCGGCGTCGTGGCCGCCGGTGGTGAAGATCTTCTGGCCGTCGACGACGTAGGTGTCACCGTCGCGGACCGCCTTGGTGCGCAGCGACGCCAGGTCGGTACCGGCTTCCGGCTCGGTGTAGCCGATCGCGAAGTGGACTTCACCGCGCAGGATCAGCGGCAGGAACCGGGCCTTCTGCTCGTCGGTGCCGTACCGCTGCAGCGTCGGGCCGACCGTCTCCAGGGTGACCGACGGCAGCGGGACGTCCGCCCGCGCCGCCTCGTTCACGAACAGCTGCTGCTCGACCGGTCCGAGCCCGCGCCCGCCGTACTCGGTCGGCCAGCCCAGCCCCAGCCAGCCGTCCCGGCCGAGCCGCCGGATCAGCTCCCGGTAGACCGGTCCGTGCCGGTCGACCCGCATCGCGTCCCGCTCGTCGGGCGACAGCACGCCGGCGAAGTAGGCGCGTAACTCGTCGCGCAGCGCGCGCTGCTCCGGTGTCAGGTCGATCAGCATTTGCTCTCCAGGTACCGCGCGCCGAGGAGGTCCAGCGTGGCGTCCGAACCGCCGACCAACCGGGCCAGGTCGCTCGCCGCCGCCGAGAACCGGTGCAGCGGGTAGTCCCGGTCGAGGCCGAGTCCACCGTGCAGGTGGTGGCAGGTGCCGAGCGCGGCCGGGAGAGCGGTCGCGACCCAGTAGGCGGCTACCTCCGCGTCGGTGCCCGGATCGGCACCGGTCTGCAGCCGCCAGACCGTGGACTGGGCGAGCAGGTGCATCGTCCGGGAGGCCAGGTAGACGTCGGCGATCTGCTGGGCGACCGCCTGGAACGTCGCGAGCGGCCGGCCGAACTGCTGCCGGGACGCGACGTGGGCGGTGGTGAGCGCCAGCGCGCCGGCCAGCAGTCCGTCGCCGTAGCTGACCGCCCCGGCGACCGCGAGCCGGTACAGCTCCGCGATCGCGGCCGGGCCGCCGACCAGAGCGTCGGCCGGAACGGCCACCGCGTCCAGCCCGAGCCGGAACGGGGCGTTCGGCCCGGCTCCCGGCACCCGGGACACCTGGACCCCCGGCGCGGACGGATCGACGAGCAGCAACGCCGGGCCACCCGGGCTACGGGTCACCGGCACCAGGATCCGTTCGGCCGCGTCCGCGTCCGGTACACCGAGCTTGACGCCGCTCACCCGGTAGCCGTCCGCGCCGGGAACGGCCAGCGTGCGCGGCTCGTCGGGGAACGGCGTCGACGGTTCGTGCAACGCCGCGCTCAGCACCGCGCCGTCGTCCACCACCCGGCGGAGAAGCGATGCGCCCGCGCCGCACCGGGACAGCGTCAGCGCGCCCAGGGCCAGCGTGGCGTAGAGCGGGGTGGAGACCGCCCGACGCCCCAGCTCGGTGAGCACGACCGCGGCACCGGCCGGCCCCAGATCGTCGCCGCCGACCTCGGCGGGCAGCGCCAGCTCGACCAGGCCGGCGTCGACCAGCGCCGCCCAGAGCTCGTCCTGCGCGGACCGCTCGACCACCAGCGCGGCCAGCTCGGCGGCGTCCCGCAGCGGCGGGTCGGGAGTGAAGTCCACGGCCGGATACTAGAACAGGTTCTATCGGATTCGCGTCAGCTTCCTGGGTGGAGATGAGGTTTTCTGCCCCATCAGCTCCGGACGATGGGGGTGTTACGGGAACGTCAACACCCGATGGCACTAGAACGTGTGACTCTTCGGCCGGGGTACTCTAAGGCGTGCGCGGCCGGCAACCGCCGTCCGCACGGAAAGTACCCCGATCGTGTCTACGGCCGGGTCGATCGATCCAGGGGGTAGACCCGATGGCGAGCCCATCTCGTGCGCGCGGTGGCGGCCAGGGCGTCCTGAACGCGCTCAACTCGCTGACCGAGGACGACCTGGGCTCGGCCGCCCAGCGCGACCGCCGCAAGCGAATGCTCGACGCCACGATCGCACTCGCGACCAAGGGCGGCTACGAGGCCGTGCAGATGCGGGCGGTCGCGGAGAACGCCGACGTCGCGCTCGGCACGCTCTACCGGTACTTCCCCTCGAAGAACCACCTGTTGGTCACCGGCCTGGCCCGGGAGTTCGAGCAGGCGCTGGAGAAGCTCGACCGGATCGAGATCCCCGGCGAGACGCAGAGCGAGCGAGTGCTGTTCGTGCTCGGGCGGGTCACCCGCAAGCTGCAGCGGTTCCCGCAGCTCACCGAGGCGATGACCCGCGCGTTCATGTTCGCGGACGCCAGCGTCTCGGCCGAGGTCGACACCGTGGCCCGGTTGATGGAAGAGATGTTCGGGCGGGCGATGCACGCCGAGCCGAACGCCGACGACCGCGCGATCGCCCGGGTGATCGGCGACGTCTGGCTCTCCAACCTGGTGGCCTGGGTGACCCGCCGGGCCTCGGTGAGCGACGTCGCGGCCCGCCTGGAGCTCACCGTGCACCTGCTCCTGGACAACGTCGAGCAGCGTTAAGCCGCGCTCCGCAGCGTCAGCACCGTGATCTCGCTCGGCGCGAAGATCCGGAACGGCGGGCCCCAGAAGCCGGTGCCGCGGCTGGTGTAGAGCTGGGTGCGCTCGCCGTGACGCGAGAGGCCGCGGACGACCGGCTGGTCCAGCCGCACGAGGAAGTTGAACGGCCACATCTGCCCGCCGTGGGTGTGGCCGGAGACCTGCAGATCGATGCCCGCTTCGGCGGCGCGCCGGATGAACTTCGGCTGATGCGCCAGCAGCAGCACCGGCAGGTCCGGGTCGGACCCGGCGAGCGCGGCCGCCAGGTCCGTGCGGTGGCCGGGCAGTCCGGACGACCGGGCGGTGACGTCGTCGACGCCGGCGAGCACCAGCCGGTCGCCGCCGCGCTCCACGACCAGGTGCCGGTTGTGCAGCGGCTCCCAGCCCAGCTCGGCCATCCGGTCGAGCCAGCCTTGCGCCTCGCTGAAGTACTCGTGGTTACCGGTGACGTAGACCTTGGCCAACCGCGCGGTCACCGTGCCGAGCGGCGCGGACTGCTCCCGCCGCTGCACCGGTGTGCCGTCGGCGATGTCGCCGGCGTGCGCGACGACGTCCGCGTCGAGTGTGTTGATCACTGCCGTGACCTTCCGTGACCACTCGGCCCGGTCGATCGGCCCGTAGTGGGTGTCGGCGATCAGCACGACCCGGGTGCCGTCCAGCCCGGCGCCGAGCCGCGGCAGCGTCACGTCGAGCTCGCGGACCCGGGAGACCCGCATCGCCTCGTAGTGGCCCCAGAGCAGCAGGACCACGCTCACGACCAGCGTGAACGCGGTGACGATCCGGGACCGCGCGGGGTTCTCGACGCCGCCCAGCGCGAGCGCGAGCCCCAGCACGTCGCCGATCAACGACCAGACGAAGAGCACCCAGACGACGCCGAGCAGCGTGTCGCCGATCCGGGACAGGCGGTCGTCGTGCTGCCCGTGCCCCCGGATCATCGCGAGCGGCAGACCGACCAGCGCGGCGAGGAAGACCAGCGAGCCGACGACGACCACCGGCAGCGGCCAGTCGTTGGACGGGCCGAGCAGCGTCCACCACGGCACGCCGAACAGGAGCAGGGAGATCACCAGGACGACGCCGAGGAAGGCGCCGGCCCGGCGTCGGCGCTCGGGCGTCGGCGCGGGCGCGGCTTCGGCGATGCTCTCGGGCGGCGAATCGATCTCGGCCACGAATGCCCCTCTCGCTTCGGTTCGCTCAGCGCAACCGCAGGTTACGCGGAGCTATTCCGGAACGGCAGCGGCGGCCGGGTGGTACCGGGCCAGCGCCGGGGCGGCCGCCGCCAGCGCGAACGCGCCGAGCACGCATGCGGCGCCGCCCAGCACGGCGGCGGTCGCCGGTCCGGACACCGACGCGACCGTGCCGGCCCGCGCGTTGCCGAGCTGTGGCCCGCCGGAGCCGACCACGAAGTCCAGGCCGCTGATCCGCCCCCGGTACGCGTCCGGGGTGGTGAGCTGGAGGATCGCACCCCGGTAGACGACCGTGACAACGTCGGCGGCCCCGGCCACGGCCAGGAATCCGAGCGCCAGCCAGAGCGTCGGGCTGAGTCCGAGGCCGATCATGCCCACACCCCAGCAGCCCACCGCGAGCATCAGCGCCACACCCTGCCTGCGGACGCCGCCGAGCGGCCCGGACAGGACCGCGATGACCAGGCCACCGATGCCGGGCGCCGCGTAGAGCAGGCCGGTGGCGAGCGCGCCGCCACCGAAGCGAGTGTCGGCCAGCTCGGGGAAGAGCGCGTGCGGCATCGCGAGCACGGTGGCGTTCAGGTCGGCGAGCAGCACCGCCGCGACCAGCGGGTGCCGCCGGGCGAACCGCAGCCCCTCCACCACCGACCGCAGGCCGGCGGTGGTGCCACCGCCCTCCGGGGGCATCGGCCGGATTCGGGTCGTCATCCAGGCCGCGAGGACGTAGGTCAGCGCATCCACCGCGTAGACGGCGAACACTCCGGCCGACGCTGCCAGCGCCCCCGCCAGCAGCGGGCCGATGAAGGCGCTGACCTGCCAGGAGGAGTGCATCAGCGTGCCGGCCGCGGGGAGGAGCTCTGCGGGCAGCAAGCGGGGCAGGAACGTCCGGCGGGCCGGCGCGTCGATCGCGGCCAGCGCCGACTGCGCGGCGGTCAGCGCGTAGAGCAGCCAGAGCTGCCGGAGGTCGAGAGCGGCCTGGGCGGCCAGCAGCAGCACGACCAGCGCGAGACCGGAGCTGGTGCCGACGACGAGACGCCGCCGATCGACCGCATCGGCGATCGACCCGCCGAGCAGCCCCATCAGCAGGGTGGGCACCATCGTGGCCAGCCCGACGGCGCCGACCGCGAACGACGACGACGTGAGGTCGTAGACCTGCACGGCGACGGCCACCCCGGTCATCCAGGTGCCGATCGTGGATACCGCGTGGCCGAACCAGAGCCGGCGGAACTCCGGTGAGATCTGCAGTGGACGTACGTCGGCCAGCAGCCGCCCCGATACCCGCACCGCCCGACGCTAGCCGACGACATCGGTCGCAAAACGTCGACACGGCGTAGACGACAGCGTTACCGTGAACACAACCGACGCCCGGGAGGCAGCGATGATCCAGCCCGACGCTCCGAGTTCCGCCGATGTCCCGACGAACGCCGAGACCACGACCGCCGCGTGGCGTGCGGCCGGCGAGCGCGGCGACGCGGAGGCCGCCGCCGCCTGCCTGGCCGAGGACGCCGTGGCGATCTCCCCGCTCACCGCGGCGTTCCGCTTCACCGGCCGGGATCAGGTCCGCGAGATGCTGATCGCCGCGACCGCGGTCTTCTCCGATCTCCGCTACCACACCGAGGTCGGGGACGAGCACACGCGCGCGCTGTTCCTCACCGGCCGCGCCGGGCGTGAGCAGTTCGAGGAGGCTCAGCTGCTGCGCTTCGACGCGCACGGCCGGATCACCGAGCTCACCCTGTTCGGGCGGCCGTTACCCGCCCTGACCCGGGTGATGGGCGACATCGGACCGCTGTTGCTCCGGCGACAGGGCCGGCCGGGGCTCGCCCGCGTGGTTCAGGCCGCGACGGCGCCGCTGGCGCTCCTCACCCGCGTCGGCGAGCGTCGCCTCGTCCCGCTCGCCGACCCGAACCGCGTCCGCCGCTGACGCGACGTCAGCCGACCGCCGTGCCGACGGTGCCGTCGGCGCCGAGCCGTTCGAGCATGACCGACGTGAGCCGCCGCGCCGCCGATGCCGCACCCTCGGCGTCGGCGGCGGCGATCGCCGACGCGAGCACGCGCTGGGTCGCCAGGTCGGCCGCCTCCGGCGCGCTCAGCTCGCGGGTCGCCGCCACGTTCTGGTTCATGGCGGTGACCAGGCTGTTGTACGCGAGCTGGTAGGCGAGGTTCTCCCCGGCGACGACGATCAAGCGCCAGAACTGCTCGTAGCGCTCGGCGAGGACCACCGGATCGGACACGCCCACCGACCCGGTGACGAACTCCTCGATCTCGGCGGCGGCCACGGGTCCCGCTCGCAGCGCGGCGAGCCGTGC
The DNA here is from genome assembly GCF_039536245.1 of Cryptosporangium minutisporangium. Taxonomy (NCBI): domain Bacteria; kingdom Bacillati; phylum Actinomycetota; class Actinomycetes; order Cryptosporangiales; family Cryptosporangiaceae; genus Cryptosporangium; species Cryptosporangium minutisporangium. Next base: position 146,626 of record NZ_BAAAYN010000011.1, read on the forward strand.
GGCGTCCACCCCGATCGCGAGCCGCATCTCCAGCGCGGACCGCAGGATCACCCCGCCCGGCAGCTCACCCGAGGCCGCGAGGTCGCCGAGCACCTCCAGACCGGCGTGCGTCCGCCAGTCCAGCACCCGGGTGGCGCCTCCGTGGCTGACCTCGACCAGCCGAGCCTGCTGGAGCCGGCGGATCGCCTCACGCAACCCGTGCCTTGCCACCCCGAACTGCTCGGCCAACGCCCGCTCACCCGGCAACGAGGTCCCGGCCGCCAGGGCGCCGGTCAGGATCGCGTCGCGCAACTGCCGGTACACGGCGTCGGAGACGCCGCTCCGGGCGATCGGACCGAAGACCACCGGTTCTGCCACGGCCCCGACTCTACGGCTTCGGTGCGGGCACCCATCCCGGGCCGCGGAGCAGGTGACCGGCCCGGTCGCGCCAGCCGGACGCCGTCCGCAGCGCCCGTCCGATCGCCACGTACTCGCCGAACGCGACCTTCACCGGGTTGTACGTGTTGATGTTCTTGGTCAGGCCGTAGACGACCCGCTCGCCCTCCGGCTCGAACGTGCCGAACAGCCGGTCCCAGAGGATCAGGATGCCGCCGTAGTTGCGGTCCAGGTACACCTGCTGGCTGCCGTGGTGCACCCGGTGGTGCGACGGGGTGTTGAACACCGCTTCGAACCACCGCGGCATCGTGCCGATCCGCTCGGTGTGCAGGAAGAACTGGTAGATCAGGTTGACCGACAGCTGGAAGAAGATCATCCACGGCGGAATGCCGATCGCGGCCAGCGGCAGCCAGAACGGCAGCGCGGTGAACGGCGTCCAGGGCTGGCGCAGCGCGGTCGAGAAGTTGTACCGCTGGCTGGAGTGGTGCACGACGTGCGACGCCCAGAGGATCCGGACCTCGTGGTGCGACCGGTGATACCAGTAGTAGACGAAGTCGTCGGCGAAGAACAGCAGCACCCAGGTCCAGACCGAGGTGGGGTCCAGCCGTAACGGGGTGAGCAGGTAGACGCCGGTGAGCGCGCCGAGCGTGACGAGCTTCCACCCGGCCTCCACGATCAGGAAACCGAGGCCCATCGACAGGCTGGTCACGGTGTCCCAGGCGGTGTACCCGAGTTCGCTCTCGTCGCTCAGGAACCGGTAGGACGCGATCTCCAGTGCGACGAACAGCACGAACACCGGTACGGCGAAGACCAGAACGTATTCCAGCATGCGAGCAGACTACGTCTGCTGGTTCACTGGTTCAACCAGTATGGCGACGCTCGTCCGCGTGCCGTTCCGGGGACTACTTACGGGGCAGCGCGTCGATCGCGGCGACGAGGAGGTCGAGGCCGAACTCGAAGTCGGCCTCGGGGTCGTGCGCGAGCAGCGCCGGCGCCGAAGCCACCACGTGCGGGAACTCCGCCGGGTCGACCCGCGCCAGGGCCGGCGCGGAGCCCTCGGAGACCCGGTCGATGAGCTGGCCCAGCCAGAGCGCCTGGAGCTGGGAGCCGACCGCGTAGGCCATCAGCGCGTGCACGATCCGGACCGCGGTGGCTCCCTCGAACCCGGCCTTCGCCGCGAGCGACAGGGCCCGCTCGGCGAGCCGGGAGGCGGCGGTGCTGTCGATCGAGTGGGTGAGCACCACCCGGATGGCCTGGGGGTAATCCTGGGCCGCCGCCCGGAAGGCGCGCACCAGCGCCCGGGTCTCCTCCCGCCAGTCGCCGGTGCCGGACGGCACCGTGTCGAGGCCGGCCACCACGTACTCGGCCACGCCCTCCATCAGCGCGGCCTTGTTCGGGACGTGGTTGTAGAGCGACATCACCGCGACGCCGAGCTCGGCCGCGACCGCACGCATCGACAGCGCTTCGGCGCCGTGCCGCTCGATCAGCTCGACCGCGGCGTGCACGATCCGCTCCCGGGTGAGCACCAGCCGCACCACGGGCTCCGGGGTCTTCCGCACGGAGATGACGTTATCCGAGGCGCACGGGCAGCTCGTCGTAGCCGCGCAGCGTCCGGGTGGGACGTCGGCGCGGAGTCCCCGCCGCCGCGAGGTTCGGATAGCGCTCGAACAGCCGTCGCAGCGCCTCCTCCCCCTCGATCCTGGCCAGCGCTGCACCCAGGCAGTAGTGCACGCCGCTGGAGAACGCCAGGTGTTCCCGCGCGTTCGCCCGGTGGACGTCGAAGCGGTCCGGGTCGTCGAAGACCTCGGGGTCGCGGTTGGCGCCGCCGATCAGGACCGAGAGGAACGTGTTCTCCCGCACCCTGACCCCGGCGACCTCGGTGTCGCGCAGGGCCCGCCGGGCGGTGTTCTGCACCGGCGACTCGTACCGGAGGATCTCCTCCACCGCGTTGCCCCACCCGGCCGGGTCCGCGCGGAGGTCGGCCAGCTGGTCGGGGTGCTTCAGCAACAGCGCGGCACCGTTTCCGATCAGGTTCACGGTGGTCTCGAAGCCGGCCGCCAGCAGCAGCCCGGCGATCGCGAGCAGTTCGGTCTCGGTGAGTTCGTGCTCGGCCCGGACGAGCTGGCTGAGCAGGTCGTCGCCGGGGTCCCGCCGCAGCCGGGTGAAGTGGCCGGCCATCCACTCGTTGAGCTCACGGATCGCCCGGTCCACCCGGCGGTACTCACGGTAGGACAGCCCGATGTCGAGCACCGGCGCCGCGGTGCCACCCCACGCGATGAACGTCGATCGCATCTCGGTGGGCACCCCGAGGATCTCGGCGATGATCGTCACCGGCAGCAGGCTCGCGTACCGACTGACCAGGTCGACCGGCGCGCCTCCACGCGCCCGATCGGCACGGCTCTCCCGCTCGGCCCGGTCGAGCAGCTCGTCGGCGAGGTCGCCGACCCGCCCGCGCATCGCGGCCATCGCCCTGGCGGTGAACACCTTCGAGACCAGCCGCCGGTAGCGGGTGTGGTCGGGCGGGTCGACGGCCAGCATCGAGGGCGGCGTCACCGGACCGATCGTCCGGTTGGGCCGGGTCATCAACCAGCGGGCCAGCGGTGGGAGTGCCTCCGGGTCCGACACCACGCCGAACGCGTCGCTACGCAGGGTGGCCCCGGCCACCGCATGGCTGGCGGTCGCGGCCAGGAACGAGCCCTTGACCACCGGACCCCGTTCGCGGATCCGAGCGTAGAGCGGGAACGGATCGGCGCGCACCGCCGGGTCGGAGAACAGCTGGGCCTGCAGGTCACCCTGCTTGCGGGCGCGCTTCATCGCCACCCGGGCGACGCCGTGCCGCGCCGACCACGTACCGGCTGCGAGCAGTTCCGACCGCACGCGTCCGGGCGTGCGGTCGGTCCGCACCGCGGGCTGGTCGCTGGTTAGCGTCATCGGGCCTCCCGGGCCTCGGTTCTCCGCAGCAGACGTACTGTGTACGTCCCACGTACGTTGTACGTACGACGCCCTCTGGTTGTCAATGTGAATCGTCGTTAACATCGCGGCCATGCTGCTGACCGATGCACGAGCCCGCTTCGCCGCGCTGCGCAGGCAGACCGAAGGCGTCCAGCCGGACGACCTCGACGAGATCTGGGCGGCGCTACCGACCGCGCGCGTCGACGACGTCCTCGGCACCTGGAAGGGCGCCGACTTCGCCACCGGGCACCCCCTGCACCAGGGCCTGATCGACGCCCGCTGGTACGGCAAGACGTTCGTCAGCCCGATGGACGCCAAACCACTGATGTGTCGCGACGAGAACGGGCGGCTCTACTCGAACACCGCCCTCGGGCGCGGCGGCGAGGCGTCGCTGTGGGAGGTGGAGTTCCGCGGCGAGGTCACCGCCACGATGGTCTACGACAACCAGCCGGTGTTCGACCACTTCAAGTGGGTCGACGACCGCACGCTGATGGGCATCATGAACGGCAAGTCGCCGCTGGTCTTCCACCGGAGCCGGCACTACTACTTCCTGCTGGAGCGGGACTCCTGATCGCCGTCGGGTACAGTCCGGGCAGGTCATGAGCGCCAGCGCCAAGCCCCGGCTCGCTGGCCGGCAACCCTCCTCGGTTCGCGGTGGGGTGCCCCGGGTGAAGACCTGGCCCGGCCGCGTTCCTGCGGCGGGCAAGCGCGGACCTTGCGGGGTCCCCTGTACTCGGAGTGACGCCTATGCTCGCCACGGTGACTCTCGCCCCCCACCCCCAGGCACTTCGCGTCCTGGGTGACGACCTGCCGGTAACGCTCACCGACGGCACCGTCACCCAGCACGTCAACCTCGACTACGCGGCCACCGCACCCTGCCTGGCCGCCGCCGCGGACGCGGTGAACCAGCTCCTGCCCTGGTACGCGAGCGTGCACCGCGGCGCAGGTGCGGCCTCGCAACGCTGCACGCTGGCCTACGAGCGGGCCCGCCAGACGATCGGCGACTTTCTCGGCGCCCGCCCGGACGATCACGTGATCTTCACCCGCAACACCACCGACGCCTTGAACCTGCTGGCTCGCGCGCTGCCGACCGGGACGACGGTGGTCGGGTGGGCGGGCGAGCACCACGCGAACCTGCTGCCGTGGGGCACGGCGCGGGGCACGGCGCGGTCGCTGCCGGTGCCGCGGACGGCCGGCGAGGCGGTCGACGGCCTGGACGCCGCCCTGACCGGGCTGTCCGGTCCGGTGCTGGTCACGGTGACCGGCGCCTCGAACGTCACCGGCGAGGTCTGGCCGCTCGCCGAGCTGACCGACGTGGCGCACCGGCACGGTGCTCGCATCGCCGTGGACGCCGCCCAGCTCGCACCGCACCGCCCCGTCCTTCTGGCCGAGTCCGGCGTCGACTACCTGGCACTCTCCGGCCACAAGCTGTACGCACCGTTCGGCGCAGGTGTGCTGGTCGGCCGCGCCGACTGGCTGGACGCCGCCGACCCGTACCTCGCCGGGGGCGGCGCCACCGCGTTCGTCGCGGCCGACGCCGACGGATCCTTCGCCGTGGACTGGAACACCGGGCCCGCGCGGCACGAGGCGGGCACCCCCAACCTGCTCGGAGCGGTCGCGATCGCCGCGGTCTGCGAAGCGCTGGGCGAGGCCGACCGGGATGCATTGACCGCCCACGAGGACGCGCTGGTGCGGCGTCTCCGCGAAGGGCTGGACGCGCTACCCGGCGTGGGCGAGCTGCGGACGTTCCCGGCTGGGCACGACCGCGTCGGCATCGTCAGCTTCGCGGTCGCCGGAGTGCCGGCCGCCGACGTCTCGGCGCAACTGGCGACCCGGCACGGCATCGGCGTCCGGGACGGGCTGTTCTGCGCTCACCCGCTGTCGCAGCGGCTGCTCGCCGACGCGTCCGTGCGGGTCGGCGCGGGCCTGGGAGCGTCCGCGGTGCGGGCCAGCGTCGGTCTCGGCAGCACCGAGGACCACGTCGATCGGCTCCTGCTCGGCGTCGCCGAGCTCACCCGCGGACGATGACGGCTTCCGCCCAACCGGGGGTAGCGGCGACCAGGATTCGCCGATCGCGGTCGGGTGGGTGGCGGACAGCCGATAGGGTGCGCGAATGTTCGTTGTGACACTTACGTACGTCGCTGATGTCTCCGAAGTGGACGCCCAGATGGACGCCCACCTGGAATGGCTCGACAGTCAGTTCGCCGATGGGGTTTTTGTCGCGTCCGGTCGCCGGGTGCCGCGCCACGGCGGCGTGATCCTCGCGGTCGGCGTCGAGCGGGAGGAGCTGAACCGGCGCCTCGCCCTGGACCCGTTCGCGGAGAACTGCCTGGCCGACTACACCGTGGTGGAGTTCGACCCGACGCGGGTCGCACCCGGTTACGAGAAGCTGCGCTCCGACTCCGCGACCGGCGCGTCCGGCGTGGCGGGGGTGCCGCCCCGATCGGCGTCCCAGCCCGAGGCGTAGCGCCACCCCTCCGCACCGGCCGCCGGCGCGAGCGCGCTGTCGTCGCGGACAGCGCGCGAACGCCGGATCCGGCGGCGCGGCAGGATGGTGACATGACTAGCGACGACCGGGATCGCGACGACCTGGGGCGACCGCGGCAGGCCCGGCCGCGGGACGCGCTGGGGCGTCCCCTCCCCTACGGCGACCCGCGGGGCGTCCCTCCGGTGTCGGAGGAGCCGTTGCCGCCGCCGCAGGCGCTCGCCGAGGCCCAGCGACTGCTGACGAGTGGGCGTGCGTTCTCCGCCCACGAGGTGCTGGAGGCGGCCTGGAAGGCCGCGCCGGAACCGGAGCGCGAGCTCTGGCAGGGCCTGGCGCAGTTCTGCGTGGGCCTCACGCACGCACAGCGCGGCAACCGGGACGGGTCGGCCCGGCTACTCGCCCGGGGAGTGGCCCGCTTGCGTCCGTACGCCGACGCACCACCGCACGGGGTCGACGTACGCGGCCTCCTCGACTGGTACGACGCCCACGGCGCCGCCCCCACCGAGGCAGCCCCGCCCCGTCTCTCCGGCGGCTGACGTACCTCAGCCGACGTGGTGGTCGACCTCGCCGAGCAACGCGTGGACGTCGATCGGCTTGGCGAGGAACGCGTCCGCGCCCGCCGCCTTCAGCCGCCGCTCCGCCCCACCGGAGACGTCGGCGGTGACCACGACGACCGGGGTCCGGCGCAGCACCGGGTCCGCGTGGTTGCGGACCGCCGCCAGCACCTCGTCGCCGCTCATCTCCGGCAGGTGGACGTCGAGCAGGACCAGCGCCGGTCGTAGCTCCTCGACCAGCCGGACACCGGACGCGCCGTCGGGCGCGACGACCAGGTGGAGCTTCTCGCGTTTCCTGAGCACCCGCTGCACGAGCGTGACGTTCGCCGGATTGTCCTCGACGTAGAGCACGGTGGTGGTGGCGAGCGACGGTCCGTTCGGGCCGGCGTCGAGGACGACCGGCTGGTCGCCGTCCGGAACCGCCGCCATCGCGGGCAGGTCCAGGTAGAACGTCGTGCCGATACCCTCGATGCTGCTGAGGCTGATCCGGGCACCCATCGCGTCCATCAGGCTCTTGGCCAGCGACAGGCCCAGGCCGGTGCCCTCGACGCCGGTCCGCTCGGCGCCCAGCCGCTCGAACGGCACGAAGACCTCGTTCAGCCGGTCCGCCGGGATACCGATGCCGCTGTCGGCGACGGTGATCCGCAGCCAGTCGGCGAGCTCGGGCGCGACCCGGTTCCCGCGGTCGTCGGCCGGGTGGTACTCCACCGTGACCTGGCCGTTGGGCCGGTTGTACTTCACCGCGTTGGAGAGCAGGTTGATCAGCACCTGACGGAGCCGCTGCCGGTCGGCGCGGGCGATCATGCCGACGTCGGCCGTGGTCGGCCGGACCAGCGCGACGCCGGTCTCGTCCGCCTGCGGACGCATCAGGTTGAGGCATTCGTCGACGACCGCCTCGACCCGGACGTCCTCGACCGAGAGGGAGAGCCGCCCGGTCTCGATCCGGGCGACGTCGAGCGCGTCGTTGATCACCGCGAGCAGGTGCCGGCCGGCCCGGACGATCTGGTTGAGGTTGTCGGCGTCCTCATCCTCCAGCTCGACGAGTTCGAGGAGCTGGGCGAATCCGAGGATCGCGTTGAGCGGGGTGCGCAGCTCGTGGCTCATCCGGGAGAGGAACTCGCTCTTCGCCCGGTTCGAGCGTTCGGCGCGATCGCGGGCCTGCTCGGCGCGGTCGCGGGCGGCGTTCGCGTTCAACGTCTCCTGGTGGCGCTCGGTGACGTCGTGCAGCGTCCCGCCGAAGCCGATCACCTCGCCGGCCGCGTTGAGAATCGCCTTTCCCTGCACCTCCATCCAGCGCGGACGGCCGTCCTTGTCGAGGAACCGGACGTCCTTGATCGTGCGCTGAGCCTGGTCGCGCATGCCTTCGACGAGGTGCTCTGCGGCGACCTGGTGGTCGTCCGGGTGCACCCGGTCCATCGCGTTCCGGCCGATCATCTCCTCGGCCGGGATGCCGGTCAGCTTGCTCCAGGCCTGGTTGATGTAGGAGATCCGGCCCAGCATGTCGACCTGGACGACCACCGACCCGATCTGGTCCAGGATCGCGCGGGCCTGGCTCTCCGCCGTCGCGTCCGTGGCGAGCGTACGGCGGCGGGCGATCGCGGCGCCCATCAGCGCGCCGGCGCCCACCACGATGTCCCCCCGCTCGCTGGAGTTGAGGTTCTCGACGACCGCGCTCTCGTTGAGCAGGCCACCGATCCGCAGGGCGGCGACGACCAGTCCTCCGTTCGCTACCGGTACCAGGACGGCCGGGCCGCCGAGGCTGGTCGCGTCGACGATCGGGCGCCCCTCGTCCAGGCGCTGCCACTGCTTGTCACTCAGGCCCGGCGCGGCGCCGATGCCGGGTGAGCCGGCCGGCAGATCGGGAACCGGAGCCGGTCCGGCCGCCGGTGTGAGCGGCGGAGGAACCGACGCAGCGTGGACGCCGGACGCGGGCACCGGCGGCAGGCCGGGGGTGAGCCCCGGTGCGTCCGCCAGGCTGGCGGGCTCCGGCGCGGGCTCCGCGTCGGCGAGGGGAAACGGCTCCGTCGGACCGGGGTTCGTCGCCGGGCGGACGACCAGCTCACCCCTCCGGCCGCCGACGAAGGCGGCCACCGCCACCACCGACAGCTCCAGCCCGCTGTCGAGCGCGGCCACCGAGGACGCGGAGAGCAGCGTTCCGACCTCGACCAGTAGCTCGACGCCCGTTCGGTCGTCGGCGCCGTGCGCCGCAGCCGAAGGAGCCGGTTCCGTTGTCCGGTTCGTCACATCCACCCGATCGGCAAGCGCACACGGTTGCTGAGCGGGTTGCGACCTGGTTATACCCCTCAATCCCCAAATGGGGCCGCCGATCTGCGCCGAAGCAATCACCGAGACGACAAGGGAGCCAGATCGCCATGCCGACCGCCGCTGACGTATTGCGCGCCGTTGACGACGTCATCTCCGACGGCGTTCGCCGCGGGATGCTGCACAACGTCGCCGAGGACGATCGGCTCGACGGCCGGATCGTCACCGTCCGCGGGCGCCGACTGATCAACTTCGGCTCCTGCAGTTATCTCGGGCTCGAGACCCACCCCGCGCTGGCCGAGGCGGTGACCGACGCGGTCACGCGGTACGGCACCCAGTTCTCGTCGTCCCGCGCCTACCTCTCCTCCCCCGCGTACACCGAGGCGGAGACGCTGCTCAGCGAGGTGTTCGGACGGCCGACGCTGATCACGCCGAGCACGACGCTCGGGCACCTGGCGGCGATGCCGACGCTGATCGGGGCGAACGACGCGCTGTTGCTGGACCACCAGGTCCACGCCAGCGTCCAGACCGCCGCGAAGCTGGCGCAGGCCCAGGGCACGCTGGTCGAGCTGGTCCCGCACAGCGACCTGGAGGTCCTGGCCGCCCGGGTCGCCGAGCTGTCCCGCACCCACGACCGGATCTGGTACGCCGGCGACGGGCTCTACAGCATGTACGCCGACTTCGCGCCGGTCGCGGCGCTGTGCCGGCTGGTCGAGGAGTTCCCCAAGCTCTGGCTCTACCTCGACGACGCGCACGGCGCGTCCTGGACGGGCACGAACGGCAGCGGCCACGTGCTCGACCGGCTCACCCCGGCGGCCGCGGAGCGCACGCTCGTCGCCGCGTCGCTGAACAAGTCGTTCGCCGCCGCCGGTGGCGCGCTCACGTTCCCGAACGAGGAGCTGCTCCGCCGGGTACGCACGGTCGGCGGTCCGATGATCTTCGCCGGCCCGGTGCAGCCCCCGATGCTGGGCGCCGTGATCGCGTCCGCCCGCTGGCACCTCTCGCCCGCCCTCGCCGAGCGGCAGGAGCGCCTGGCCGCGTCGATCCGCCTATTCAACAAGCTGGCCGAGGAGCAGGAGCTCCCGCTCGTCTCGGTCGACGAGTCGCCGATCCGGTACATCGCGGCCGGCGGGCCGCCGGTCGCCTACAACCTCACCGGCCGGCTGCTGGAGGCCGGGTTCTTCGTCGACACCGCGTCCTACCCGGCGGTGGCCGCGAAGCGCTCCGGCGCCCGGGTCACGCTGACCTACCACCACACCGACGCCGACATCGTCGCGCTCGTCGACGCGATCGCGGCCGCGCTGCCGGCCGCGCTGGCCGACGAGGGCAGCTCCCAGGAGGAGCTGGTCAGCGTGTTCTCCCGGCAGCTGGCCGGGCGTCCGGTGCGGCTCCGGTCGGTGCCTGCCGCACCGCCGGTCCTGCTCCAGATCGCGGAGCCCGCGCCGTCCGACGAGGCCGAGCTGCGGCTGGAACGGCACGACACGATCGAGACGATCGAGGCGGCCGAGTGGGACCGGATGCTCGCCGGGCGCGGCGCGTTCGGCTGGGCGGCGCTGCGGACGTACGAGCGCGCGTTCGACGGCGACCCGGCGTCCGACCCGCACGGCTGGCGATTCACCTACTGGATCGTGCGGGACTCCTCGGGCGCCCCGGTCGCCGCGACGTTCTTCACCGCGGCGTGCTGGAAGGACGACATGCTCTCGTCCGTCGAGGTCTCGACCGAGGTCGAGCGGCGGCGCGCGGACTTCCCCATGTACCTGACGTCTACCGTGGTCGGAATGGGTACCCTGATCACCGAGGGTGACCACCTCTGGCTCGACCGTCGCGCGGACTGGCGGGCGGCCCTCCGGCTGATCCTGACCGCCGCTCGCACCGAGGAAGAGAAGAACGCCGCCTCGGCGCTGGCGCTGCGCGATCTGGAGGACGACGGTTCGCCCGAGGCGCAGGAGCTGCACGACTTCCTGGTCGGCGAGGGCTTCCTGCGGCTGCCCACGATGCCGACCTGGGAGCGTGAGCTCGACTTCGCCGACGACACGCAGTTCCTCGCCGGGCTGGCCAAGAAGGCCCGGTACCACCAGCGCACCGCGGTGCTGGGCTGGGAGGGCCGGTACCGGGTGACGAACGTGGTCGGCGGCACCGAGGCCGCGGCCGCGCTCACCACCGCCGAGCGCGACCACCTCTACCGCCTCTACCGGAACGTCCACGCCCGTAACCTCGAGTTGAACGTGTTCCCGCTGCCGCGGCGGCTGTTCGACGAAGTGCTGGCCGCGCCGTGCTGGGAGCTGGCCCTGCTGCACTTCACCGACGGTGCCGACGGGCCGACCGACCGGCCGGTGGCGTTCGCGCTGCTGTACGTCGGACCGGAGCACCTCGCGCCGGTGTTCGTCGGCCTCGACTACGCCTACGTGAAGTCGCACCGCAGCTACCAGCAGACGCTCTGGCAGACGTTCCGGAGCGCGCAGCGTCGCGGCGCCAAGCGGCTGCTGCTGGGTATGAGCGCCGACTTGCAGAAGACACGGTTCGGAGCGCGATCCCGCCGTCGCGTGGTCTACCTGCAGCCGACCGAGCAGTACCAGGCGGACGTCTTGAACCAGCTCACCGAGGCGATCGCCACCCAGGCCGCCTGATCCACTCGGCGCCCGACACCCGGAACGAGGACCCATGAACCCCGACACGTCCGCGGAATCATCCGCGGATTCGATCGCCCGACTACTGTCCAACAGCCTCACGTTCGGCATCCGGACGCCGCTGCACTCGCTGCTCGGCTTCGGTGAGCTGCTGGTCATGTCGGGTCTCGACGAGAGCCAGCGTCAGCTGGCCGAGCAGGTGATCAGCGGCGCCGAAGAGGTACTGGCCGCGTGCAACCGCATCGGCGCGCTGCTCGGGGTGCTCTCCACCGGCCGCGGGACGTCCGCACCGGCCGCCCGGACCTTCGATCTGCCGGAACTCCTGGGCGAGGTCACCGCCGCGGTCAGCACGACCACGGGGGTGGGGATCCAGATCGACCCGCGGATCCCGTCGGCGCTCTCCGGCGACCGGGACGCGCTGTCGGACGCGCTGTCCGAGCTGGTCACGAACGCGGTGGCGCACGGCCGGTCGCCGATCGCGATCTCGGTGGAGCGGGCCGGGCACGCCGGTCCGGACGGCCTGCCGATGCGGTTCTCGGTCACCGACGCCGGGCCGGGACTGCCGGCTCACGTCTGGGCGGGGCTGCACTCGGCCCGGCCGACGCCGCCCGCGGACGGCCGCCGCTTCGGGCTGTACCTCGCCCGGCTGCTCGCGGACCGTCTCGGCGGGCGGGTCACCGCCACCCGGGGCTCGGCCGGCGGCACCGCGGTCACCCTTTCGGTGGCGTTGAAGCCGGCCGACACCGCCGTGCCGGGGGCGGCGGTGCGGGCGGTGGCCAGCCGGATGGGTCTGCGGGTGCTGCTGGTCGAGGACAACACCGTCAACCGGATCCTCGCGCAGCGGCAGTTCGCCCGGCTCGGGCACGCGCTGGACACGGTGACCACCGGTGCGGCCGGGATCGCCGCCGCGATCCAGGGCGACTACGACGTCGTCCTGATGGATCGGCACTTGCCCGACATCGACGGGATCGAGACGACCCGGCGGATCCGCGCGGCCGAGGACCAGATGGCGGTCCCCCGCCGGGTCCGGGTGATCGCGGTGACCGCGGACGTCTCGTCCGACACCCAGCAGGAGTGCCTGGCCGCGGGCATGGACGGCTTCCTGCCGAAACCGGTCGACCTGGAGCGGCTGCGGGCCGCGCTCGCCGCGGTCACCCCCGGGACGGAGGGTTCCGCCGCACCGGCCGAGCTCGAGTTGCCGAACACGCCCCTGCCGGCCCAGCTGGAGGTCGACGTCGCCGTCATCACCCGGCTGACCGAGGAGCTGGAGGGGGACCGGAACGCGGCGATGACGCTGCTCCGCGCGTACCTGACCGAGCTGCCCGGCCGACGACTGCGGTTGCAGGCGGCGATCCGGCGGTCCAACACCCGCCAGACCGTCGCGGCCGCCGACTCACTGCGGTCGGCGAGCATCACGGTCGGTGCGGTGCGGGTGGCGCGTGCCTGCACGCGGATCGGCGCGGCGGCCGAGACCGGCGATCTGCTGGCCTGCCACAGCCAGTTGCCGGAGCTGTTGGAAGCCTGCAACAAGGCGGCCGCGATGCTCGGTGGCATGGTCGGCGCCCGGGACGCGCTGCACGTCTGACCGGACGCCCTGCACGCCGGACCGCTAAGGGACGACCCAGGCGGTGAGCTGGGCAGCCAGCGTGCCGTCGGCCTCGACGGTCTGGACGTGCAGCCGGACCAGTTTCGTCGAGAGGCCCTGCGGCTCAGCGGCGAGCCGCGAGGTGAGGACGCAGACCGTCGTGCCGGGTGTCGGCGAGACCCAGCCGACCCCCGGGTCGGCTCGGATCGCGTTCGCGCACTCACCGGCCGATGCCTGCGGGTCGGTCACCACCGCGAACCGCGACGACTCGTCGAAGTCGAGGTGGAACCCGTCGGCGCAGTTGCGGTAGGCGGCGTCGGCGCCGGTCGGCGGGAGCACCCGCGGCTCGTCCAGATCGACGTCGGTGCCCTCGCAGCTGCTCGGCTGCGCCCGCACGAGCTGCTCGGTGTAGGCCAGCTCGTAGTTGGATCGCGGATCCAGGCGGTCCGGGTCGAGCGTCGACCCGGCCGCGGGAGCGGACGGTGGGGCGGAGGCCGGGGCAGGCACCACTGCCTGCTGCGATGCGCCCGACGTCGGTGCCGCGCGGGCGTCGGCCGCGGCGCTGGCGGCTTCGCTCGCCGCCCGCTCGGCGGCGACCTGCGCCGTGCTCGCCCGCCCGACGGCGACGACCCCGGCGACGGTCGCGACGCCGCCGATCAGCAGCGCGAGGACCGCGAGGCCCAGGGCGACCGCGGGCAGCCCGGCCGGCGTCGTTCCGGACCACCGCTCGGGCTCCTCGCCGGACGCGAAGTGCCGCCCGGACGACGTGTCGGACACACCGGTGAACCCCAGGAACCCGGACTCGTCGGAAAGTTCGTCCGACGTCTCGCGGTCGGTCGTAGAGGGCAGATCGGAATCGGTGACCGTGCGCCCGTAGACCGTCGCGGATCGCCCGTAGAGCGTGCCGGGGCGAGTGTAGGAGGTCGCGGGAGACTCGTGCCCGTCGGACGATCGCGGCGGCGCGGCCATCGAGAGGTTCCTCCACCCGGAGATGCGACGGATAAATACGACCCAATTCAACCTATTTGCCGTAGTATGACACGCCGTCGAACAGTCCATGGCGAATGGAGCGCAGGGATGCTCAGCACCACCCCGGTGACGCCGATCACACGGGTATGACCTCGCTGCTGGGACAACTCCCGCGAGGAGGACGCCTCTCCGACGAGTCGTGGGCCGCCCGCCACCGCATCCTGCTCCGCCTGCTCTGGGGCCACGTACCGGTACTCGTACTGGTCGGCCTCCTCGGGCCGATGGCCACCTGGGAGGCGTTCGCGCTCCCCGCAGCGATCGCGGCACTCGCGGTCGGCGGCGGCAGCGCCGACGCACCGAAGACGCGCGCCGCGCTCACCAGCGTCGGGCTCATCGCCTGCACGTTCGTCGCGATCGAGCTCACCGGCGGCGAGATGGCCGCCCACATCCACCTCTACGCGATCCTGATCTTCGTCGCGCTCTACCAGCAGTGGACGCCGCTGCTCTGGTCCGTCCTGGTCATCCTGATCCACCACGGCGCGCTGGGCCTGCTCGCACCGGAACGGGTGTTCGGCGCCCACACCCACACCGGCGAGGCCGTCCTGATGGTCGGTGTCCACGCCGGTCTGGCCGTGCTGGAGATCGCCGGCATCGTGATCTTCTGGCACTTCGCCGAGCAGGCCGAGCGTGAGGTCGAAGTGATCGCCGCCGTCGCCGACCAGGAGCGCCGCGACCGCGACCTGGCCGCGCAGGAGTCCGCCGCCCGCCAGGCGGAGGCCGACCGGCAACACGGCCTGGAGGCGGTCGCGCTCTCCGAACGTCTCGCCGCGGACGCCGCGGAGATCGGTGCCGGCGCCCAGCTGGCGCTGGACGCGCTCGGAGCGGTGGGCGCCGAGCTGGAGCGGTTGTCCGGCACGGTCCACGACGTCGCCCGGCGCTCCGCCGACGCGTCCGGGACCGCTGCGGCCGGCCAGGAGACGGCCGCCGCCGCCAGCGAGCGGGTCCAGAACCTGGAGCGGTCGGTGGGCGAGATCGCGGAGGTCAACGCGCTGATCGCGCAGCTCGCCGGGCAGACCAACCTGCTGTCGCTGAACGCCACGATCGAGGCCGCCCGCGCCGGGGACCTCGGCAAGGGCTTCGCCGTGGTCGCCAGCGAGGTCAAGCAGCTGGCCAACGAGACCGCGTCGTCGGCAGGCGAGGTGAGCCGGGTGATCGCCGCGATCGTCGGTGAGACCGAAGCCGTGGCGCAGAGTTTCACCTCGACCGCCGCCGTCGTGGAAACGGTCAAGACCCTGCAGGACGACATCGCCAGCGCGGTCGACGAGCAGGGCGCGGCGCTCGCGGAGGTCACCCGTCAGCTGAACACGGCGTCCCAGGCGTCCCGGGAGATCCTGGTCGGCCTCGACCGCCTCACGACCGCTGCCCAGCCCTGACGCCCGCCCGCTGTTCGGCTCGGCCAAACTGGGCGTTCTGCGCCGCGATCGCCTTCGCGAGTCGCCGCTCGAGCAGCTTGGGATGGCGACGTCGGACTAGGTCCCGGGCAGGGCCCAGAATCGTCAGGTCGAGCTTCGGCCCGCGGCCGGCCCGGCCCGACCAGTGATCGGGCGGCCACTCCGGGCCGTCCAGCGGCAGTCTCAAGGTCCCGCGGTAGCCGCGCTGTCCACGTTCGTCCAGCATGCCTGCGCAACTCTCGTCCAAGATGCGCCGCGCCTCATTCTCGGCCTGGACCACGGCGGCCCGATAGGTATGCCACTCGACGGTGTGAGCGGCCACCGCGTCGTTGGCGCGTTTCCGAACTGTCGCCGCCTCACGGTGCACCCGACGCATGAGGCGTTCGGCCTCCCTTCTGCTGTCCGCATACGGATTGTGCGCCAGCACCTTCAGAGCAACCGTCGCCACGCTAAGAATCAGCAGCAGCAAAACGAAAATCGGCATAATCCTGCCGAGTTCCGGAAAATCGCGCGTCGCAAGTGCCGCCCGGATGTAGCCGAACAGGCCGAGCAGCCCGAGCAGCCCGATGGTCAGCAGGAAGGGCACGGCCAGTCGGGGCCAGGGTAGGTCCTCATCAGCCCGCTCCTCGCGCTCCGGGCGCCACTCCCAGAACAGCCGCTTCGTGGCGGTCCAGGGCGTGAGGCGTCCACGGAACGGTCGTCGGATTACCCGCTCGCGGTGGCGGAAGAGGTTCTCGGCCAGCATCGTGCCGGTGACGAAAAGTGCCAGGGCCATGCCGATGCCCGGCAAGTAGGCCAGGTAGTAGACCGCGTCGTCGGACCCGACGTTGAGAATCTGCTGCACCACCAGACCTACGAAGGCTCCATCGAAGATGGCGCTGGCGATCAAGGCAGGCCACACGAGCCACGAAGGAACTCGTCGGCGCTGCCGGCTCTCCGGTCCGTCGGCCGCGTGCCGCCGGGCGACCTTTTCATCCAAGGCGACGGCGCGTCGAATCGCCGAGTCGGCCGAGTACCGAGTGACGCCGTCGATGGCGTGCGCGGCGTCCTGGTAGGTCGCCGACATGGCCTGCGATGTGGCGCGTAGCCCTTCATGCGCGCGAGCGAGGGAGGAGTTCGCGCGAGTGAAGGCACGGAGTAGCTCAGCTGCTTCGGCGTCATCGACCTGCTCGACGGTCGGCTCAGGTGGCAGCGCACTCAGGGCCTGGCTCGTGCACGGCAGCGGAGCAGCCCACGTCGTGTTCGTCCGAGTGCGCCAGCCGTCCTGTGTAACCGTTTCGCTCATCCGTCCGCCTCTCAGGAGGTCCCGACCACGATGTCGACCCGCCGGGAGCACTCGTCGGGACTAAGTCGCTGAGACAGCGCCGCATCCGGACAGCTCCGGGTGACGCCGAGCCCACGGCTGGAGACCACCGGTACCTCATGACCCCGGAGGAAATCGCCGACGCGCTCGGCGCGCCCTTGGGAGAGTCGCTGGAGGAACCCTGGCTCCCCGTGCGGTGCGGCATAGCCGTTGACCTGCACCCAATCGGCCGCCCGGATCGATCGGGCGATCCTCGTCAGTTCGGCTTCACCGTCCCGCCGCAGGGTGGCCGAGTCACCGTCGAACAGCGCCGCTCCCGGAACGGGGTAAACCCTCACCCGACCGGCCAGCGCAACGACGGGATCGTCGACCGTCGGGCTCGGTGCCGGCGTCGACCCCGTCCCGGACACCGGCTGATCCTCGACTCGGCACGACCGGGCGGTCCCGCGTACGCACAGCGTCTTCCACAGCGTCGTCAGCCAGTCCGTACGTGCGTCCGGTGACATCGGATAGCCGGGGCCCGAGTGCCCGACGCCGATGATCGAGAGGTCGATCCTGGAGAGGTCTCCGGGCTGCAGTGACTTCTTCCTCGCGCACCTCTCGCCGATGGCGGTGATCTCTGCGTCCGTCCACCGGTCGATCGCGGTCAGATCGGCGCAACCGGCGGTGGAGAGGCCATCGGTCAAGATCACCAGGTGCCCTCCGCGTGAACCTCGATCGATCGCACCGGCTCCGAATCGGATCGCTTGGAGCACGTCGGTTCCGGCGGCCAGCGGCGTCGCCCCAATCGCCGGCGTGGCCTCGCGAGTGAGGCAGTCGACGGCGTCCGACCGCCTGCGCTGCTGATTGTGTTCGTTCCCCACGTCCCGCTGCCAATCGGTCGACCGGCCGGTCACCACCCAGGCGAGGTCGCGGGACGTGCCGCTGAAGCTTGCCACCGACACGGCGTCGCGCCGCCCGACGGCGTCCTGCACGACCTTCTGAAAAGCCTGGCGATAGTGCGGAGCTGGACCGCCCGTCTCCGGATTGCCCGCTGCGCTTCCCCGCGTCGAGTTCGAAGCGTCCACGAGAATGACCGTGCGGCCCGCCGCCGGCGTCGGCGAGCTCATCCATCGGCATCGGTCGGTCTCCGACTGCTTCGACAGGTCACCGATCCCGCAGCCGGTGGTCCCGACGAAAACCGCCAGCAGCACAGCGCCCGCCAACCATCGCGCGGCGGTCATCCGTCGGCTGCCGCGTCGAGCTGCACGGGCACCGAGACGTCATCCACGCTGAGGCCCAACTCCTCGCAGAACAGCTCGATGGCCCGGTCGTAGGCCTGGGCGAACTCGTAGAGTCCGACGCGCCGGTGATCGTCCCGCGCGCTCCCCAGCACCGTGACCAGGTCCGCGCCGCGCTGCCATCGGAACTGGGAGAGCGCATCGGCCACCTGGGCGAGACGCTCATCGGCGAGCTGGGCCGCGAACGGCAACAGGAAGCGCCGTCGTCTCATCTCAGCTCGGGCCCGCTTCCTCTCCAGTTCCGCCCGCCGGACGGGATCTGCGTCGGTTTCCTCAGCGAGTGGCGGAGCTCCCTCGAACGTTCGAAGGGTGTCGAGCCAGAAGCGAGTGCGCTCCTCGGCCAACGCCGCCCGCGCCATCTCACCGCGGTGGCGTTCCTCCTCCTCGGCGCGGGACAGGCCCAGCGGCTCCAGATGCTGGCGGAGCCGCTGGTCCATCAGGACTCGTACGGTCGGCTCGCAGCGGACGGTGCCGTACCTGTCGTCCTCGTAGCACAGGCCACCGGCGAAACAACGGTTGATCTCCCGCTCCACATCGGCGATGGA
The DNA here is from genome assembly GCF_039536245.1 of Cryptosporangium minutisporangium. Classification (NCBI taxonomy): domain Bacteria; kingdom Bacillati; phylum Actinomycetota; class Actinomycetes; order Cryptosporangiales; family Cryptosporangiaceae; genus Cryptosporangium; species Cryptosporangium minutisporangium. The sequence goes on from NZ_BAAAYN010000011.1 coordinate 165,014, forward strand.
GGTGGGCTCGTGTCGGCGCCCGATCTCCCAGGCCGACCGCCGGACGGTGGAACGGGCGGTAGCCGCATGCTGATGGCCAAACGACTGCAGCTGACCGTAGGTGTGGGTCGGGCTCGACCACCTGAGGTAGACGAAGAGGCAGAAGTCAAAGACCTGACCGCCCGCCGGCACCAGCAGCGGGATCAGTGGATCGGGCGAGTCGCAAACCGTGTCAGTCACCGGTTCGGAGGGCCCCTGTGAACGCCAGATCGACCGGAGCCAGCCTCGCAAGCCTCCTGTGTCCGCCACGGGACGTTCCTTTCTGACCGGAGCAACCCTCGCGGACGCTCAGCGCGGAAGAGTGATGCGACCGAAGATCGACGCGTGTGGATGTCGGCCGGCCCATACCCGCAGCCAGAACCGAGCCCGGCCGCCCGAGTCCGCGAGTACCGCCGCGGCGATAGCCTCGGTGTACTCCGCGAGCTCCGGCCGTTCGTCCACCGTGCTCAGCCATTTGCCGAGGTCCAGCCAGGCTCGACGGGAGGTGCGCCCGTCCACCAACGCCCCCCGCCACAGCTTGACCAACGTCTCGCGACCGTCCCGGGTATGCGCGAGCTCGTCGAGCGTCCGATCGCGGCCGAGCTCGAGGTCTAGGTGAACGAGCATCAAGAACGCGCGGACAGCGTGGCTGCGCAAATTGGGCTCCGTCGAGCCGATCCACTCGGTGAGCGCCCCGACCACCTCGTCCGACGCACCGGCGATGGACAGCTGCACCAGCGCGAGCGCAACCGAGTTCCACCCGATCAGGGCCCGCCGCGAGCCCAGGTCGCGCAGCTCGGCGATGGCTTTGGTGGTGCCGACCACCCCGAACGCACTGCCGTACGCACGGGCCGCGGTGTCCTGCAGCAGGGGTGAGCCCGTCTGCGCCCAATCGGCGATCCGATCGCGGACCCGCGGTGCGATCGACTCCTCCCGCGCCGCGATGTCCAACGCATCCGCCGCGGCTGCGCGGGTGTACGCCGGGCCGGCTGCCCATCGGGCAATCAGCCGTCGGCGGACCTCGTCGTAGTCGAGTTGGGCCAGCAGCCCGGCGGTCTGCGCCGCGCGGACCCGCACCCGGACGTTGGGCCAGCGGACCAGCTCGTCCAGCCAAGCAACCAGCGGCTCGCGAAAGGTGCTGTAGTCGTGCCAGGCCACGTCCAGGATGGCGTTGACCAACTCCCTCTCCATGAGCTGAGCTCGCCGCGGTCCGGTGTCAGCGGCTACCGCCTCGGTCGGCGCCATGTCCTCGCCGAGGAGCTCGCGGACCTCCCCGTCAACGATGAGCAGCGGCATCTCAGCGAGCGTCACCCGTCGTTGCGGCACCTGGGTGACGTGCGCCAGCAAGCTGCTGCCCGCCGCGAAGACATCGCTGAGCGGATGTTCCTGAAACACCGCGAACGAGAGCCGGAACACTTGTCGCCGCAACAGAAGACGATCACTGCGTTCGCCACGCTGCGCTGCCCCGCCTGCCTCAACCCCGACCGCCGGTGAGCGGACCGCGAGTAGATCGGCGGCCCTACGCCGAAGCCGTACCCGCCACTGCGCCAGTAGGTCCGTAATCTTCTCCGGGGGCTCGTGCACGTACCTGACCAGCTCACGGGCGAGTTCCCCGATTTCGTGCAGCGCCCCGGCGAGCTGCGCCAACCGGATCGCCTGCGGATTCGTGTGCTGCTTGGCGAAGAAGTCGTCCGAATCCGCGGGACACGTCTCCCGGGTGCACGACTCGCGGTGCTGCTTCAGCCGGTAAGCGAGGTTCTTCTCGAACACCGTCTCGACCGCTGGAGGTACGTTCGCACAGGCCGTCAGGTCGAGCGGGTAAGGGCCCGTCGCCTCCGAAGCGACCACGACGACATACGCCTTGTTGGTGCGCGCTTCGTTCGCGATCGTGCGCCACTGGTTCTCGGTCGGGGGTCGGCCCTGCAGATCGATGATGAGCCGATCGTCCGGAGCGATCGGGGAATCAGGCGCGTCCGCTCCCGGGCTGCGCGAGAAGAGCGCACCCAGCGCGTCTGGCTCGGTCTCCAGCAGGCCGAGCCAACCGCCTACCTGCACCGTGTTCAGCAAGTTGACGGCGGTGGCGTGCCGCCCGCTTCCCGGCGGCCCGTACACGACGACCAAGTGCTCGTCGCCGCCGAACGCGCGCGTCATCGCGTCCCACGACGACACCCGGACGTAGCTTTCGAGGAAGTCTTGCTGCGCACTCTCACGAATCCGCGCCGTGGTGACGTTGATCTGCCGGTCGTCCACGAAGTGTTGGGTGACGTTCTCGAAGTAGAACGACTGCGCGTCGGGCCCGAAGGCAGCCGCGGACCGGTCGAAGCGATTGCGGCCGGATCGGCGCGCGTCCTCTGCCTGGGCGAAATCGTCGATTTGGGTGTCGTTCTGGACGGCGTCATCGGACTTGCCGGATGCGTTGCCAGACGCGGCCGCGGCACTCCCGGGCGACTCACTCGCCTGTTTCGCGTTCGCGCCGCCTGCCTCCAACGCCGGTCGCGCCGCGGCGGCAGACGGTGGCCCTGCCGGAGACTGCGGGCCACCCGCCCCGTTCGCGCCGGCACCGGCGCCCCCCTCCGGCGCCGGTGCCGAGTCATCTCCAGGCGGCGAACCACTGGATGCCGCCGTTTCCTCGACGCTCACCGACGATCCGTCCGGTTCTTTCGGTGCTCGTTGTAGGTGGCGTTGGAGCCACGCCCGTGGGCCACCGCGCTGCGGTCAGCCTTGACGGTCACATCGCCGAAGGAGTTGTGGTTTCCGGAAACCTGATTGTGGCTGTTAGTGGCCCGCGCATCTCCCCGACCGCTGCGAGCCTCGACGTCCGGTTCCTCACCGAGGATTCCGCGGAGTACCCGGACGATGTCGTCAAGGTCGCTCTCATACGTGCGCTCACGCAGGTATTTGCGCTGCCGGTGCGCGAGATCACTGATCTCCGCCGGGAGCGACGCCGCGCCGAGATCCGGTGCACCGTCCAACAGGATCGGGATGACCTTGATCGGACGCTGCAGGGCCACCGCGATCTCCATGGAGACGAAGTCGTCGGGACGATCGACTAGCCGCTGCCCGTCGGGAGCGTGCAACGTGAGCCAATGTGGCCCGATGACGACCAGGAGGACGTCGCAGGTCTGCAGCCGCCGGTTGAGAAAGGGTCGAAAGTCCTCACCGGCCGGCAGCGACTCGCTGTCCAAGAAGACGCTTTCGCGACCGAAGACGCCAGTCAGGCGGGAATCCAGTAGCCGTGCCGCCATTCCTCCATCGTTAGTTCGGTAGTTGAGGAAGATTCCAGCCACGAGGACATACCTCCGCAGAACGCAGGGTAGCGACATCGGCACCCAGAGCACGGGACGCGACAACAATGACTGCCCTGGACGGAGGCAACAAGAAGGTTTCCCGGTTGAACGGCGGGAAACGGCCAGAAATCTGATCCGTCCCGTCCGAAAAGCCGACCCGCGATCGTGCCGATTCGGATTCCATGGCCTTTCGGGATCAACCACTCAGTGCGTCAGGGCTTGGGCCAATGCTGGTTGTATCCGGCGGATGGCACCGTGGGAGTGCCACCGATTCAGGGTCACCGAAAGCTCACGAAGGTCAACTCGGATCGTCGCCGAGTCGACTGCGATCAGTTCCCCCAGCACCGGGTCGATGACGAGACACGCCTCGGCCACCCGGTGTTGTCCCGCCAGGGCTCGGGCCAGTCGGACGGCGCAGCGGGCCCGCATCCGATGCGCGTGCTCAGGCAACCGTTGCAGCTCCTCACTGAGCAACTCGACGCACGCTTCGGACTGCCCGAGGTCGTACAGGCTCCAGCCTGCGGCGAACGCGATTGGATCGGCTAGTGAGTGACTGCCGTAGGAGGCTCGTTGCGGTGGCCGGCCCACTTCCGCCGCAGCGGTGCGACGCGCGCGCTCCAGAGCACGACGGCACCCGCGCTCGTCTCCACTGAGCGCTCGGCCTTGGGCCTCACGCTGCGCCGCGATAGAGAGGACTACCGGGTCACGGGAGTGCTGTTGCGCGCTCTCCACCAGGCTGATCGCCGTGGACCAGTCGCCGCGGTAGAGCGCCAGCTCGGCCTTTCGCACGAGGGCGTAGGCGGCAGAATCCGAGTCCTCCGCGGCGCGGGCGAGCGCCATGGCGAAGTCCGTCCACCAGAGCGCCGCACGCTCGTCACCGGTCTCTTGAGCCATCCAGCCGGTGTAATCGGCGAACCGCGTCGCCAGCCTCAGCACCTCACGCTTGCTCCGTGCCGATGCTCGACCGGCCAGCTGACGCAAGAGGTGCAGACCTCCGACGAGCATTGGTATCACGAGCGCGGGGCGCGAACCGTGCCCGATGGTCCGGAGATCCTCGAGCACACGACCGATCTCTGCCAGCGGTGGCTCCGACGACCGACCGACCCCGGAATCGAGGGACCAGCCGAGCAACGCCGTCTCGGCGGTGGAATCCGACGCCTCGTCGACCAACATCACGGAGTCACGGCCGTCGGGTCGCAACTCCAGACGCCAGATTTCCCCGATCGACGACGCCGACTCCGGCAGCGCGCTAGGAGGGCGCCGACTAGGACCCAGCGACGCGAGAGATCCCTGCGCGCTCAGAAGATGATCGCAACGCCGCGCGCATTCGATGCTGGGCCTCTTCACCCCTCGTTCCAACTTGCTCAGGTAGCCCTTGCTGTAACCGGTGATCCGGCTCAACGCGTCCAACGAGAGCCCGGCCTCCTCGCGTCGTCGGCGCAAGCGCGCCCCGAACCCCGAGGGGTTCGCTCGCTGGTCGCCCATGAAGCACCGCCATCGCGTCACCGTGCGTCGTCGCCGTACTCCAAACTAGCGACCGCGATCAGACGTTGCGGCGGTATTCGCCGCCGACCTCGAAGAACGCCTCGGTGATCTGGCCGAGGCTGCACACCCGGGCGGCGTCCATCAGCACCGCGAACACGTTCTCGCCCGCCATCGCCGCTTCCTTCAGCCGCCGCAGCGCCTCCCGGGCCTCCGCCTGGTGCTGCTGCTGGAAGGCGCGCACCCGCTCGACCTGGGAGCGCTTCTCGTCCTCGGTGGCGCGGGCCAGCTCGACCGGCCCGGTCTCCTCTCCGCCATCCGGCGGCAGGAACGTGTTGACGCCGATCAGCGGCAGCGACCCGTCGTGCTTGCGCTGCTCGTAGAGCATCGACTCGTCCTGGATCCGGCCACGCTGGTACCCGGTCTCCATCGCGCCGAGAACGCCGCCGCGCTCGGCGATCCGGTCGAACTCCGCGAGCACGGCCTCCTCGACCAGGTCGGTGAGCTCGTCGACGACGTACGAGCCCTGCAGCGGGTTCTCGTTCATCGCGAGCCCCCACTCGCGGTTGATGATCAGCTGGATGGCGAGCGCGCGCCGCACCGACGCCTCGGTCGGGGTGGTCACCGCCTCGTCGTAGGCGTTGGTGTGCAGGCTGTTGCAGTTGTCGTAGATCGCGGTGAGCGCCTGGAGCGTCGTCCGGATGTCGTTGAACTGCATCTCCTGCGCGTGCAGCGACCGGCCGGACGTCTGGACGTGGTACTTGAGCTTCTGGCTGCGCTCGTTCGCGCCGTAGCGGTTGCGCATCGCGATCGCCCAGATCCGCCGGGCCACCCGGCCGAGCACGGTGTACTCGGCGTCCATGCCGTTGGAGAAGAAGAACGACAGGTTCGGCGCGAAGTCGTCGATGTCCATTCCGCGGGCCAGGTAGGACTCCACATAGGTGAACCCGTTGGCGAGCGTGAACGCGAGCTGGCTGATCGGGTTCGCCCCGGCCTCGGCGATGTGGTAGCCGGAGATGCTCACCGAGTAGAAGTTGCGGACCTGGTTCTGGATGAACCACTCCTGGATGTCGGCCATCATCTTGAGGCTGAACTCGGTGGAGAACAGGCAGGTGTTCTGGCCCTGGTCCTCCTTGAGGATGTCGGCCTGGACGGTGCCCCGGACGGTCTGCAGTGCCCGGGCTTTGACGGCTGCCACATCGGCGTCGGGCCCGGCCTTCGCCAGCTCCTGATCGATCACCGTGTTGAGGAAGAACGCGAGGATCGTCGGCGCCGGTCCGTTGATCGTCATCGACACCGACGTGGTGGGCGCGGTGAGGTCGAAGCCTGCGTACAGCGCCTTCATGTCGTCCAGCGTGGCGATCGAGACACCCGACGTGCCGATCTTGCCGTAGACGTCCGGCGGGGTGTCCGGGTCGCGGCCGTAGAGCGTCACCGAGTCGAACGCGGTCGACAGGCGGGTGGCCTCGGACCCCTGCGAGAGGTATGTGAACCGCCGGTTGGTGCGGAACGCGTCGCCCTCGCCGGCGAACATCCGGGCCGGGTCCTCGCCCTCGCGCTTGAACGGGAACACGCCGGCGGTGAACGGGAAGCGGCCGGGCAGGTTCTCCGCCCGCAGGAACCGGAGCAGCTCGCCGTCGTCGACGTAGCGGGGCAGCGCGACTCGGGGGACCTTCGTGCCGGAGAGCGTCTCTTTTCGGAGTGCGGTGTGGAGTTCTCGCTCACGGACGCGCACCACGAGTTCGTCGCCGGAGTACTGCTCGACGGTCCGCGGCCAGGCGCGCAGCGCGTCGTCGGCGGCGGGGTCGACGGCCGCCGCGTCGAGGAGGCGTTGCAGGTCCTCGGTCGAGGCGCCCGCTGCCGCGAGCGCGTCCTTCGCCGCGACGAGGTGGGCCCGCTGCCGGACGGCGGCGACCTGTTCGGCGGTGGTGTGGTGGTAGGTGCGGACGTCCTCGGCGATCTCGGCGAGGTAGCGCACCCGGGTCGGCGGGACGACGGTCGCGGCGGACGTGGAGGTCTTGCCGGTCGCCGCGGGGAGGACGCCGTCGGAGACGTCCAAGCCGCGGCCGGCCAGCTCGTCGCGGAGGAACTGGTAGAGCGCGGTGACACCGTCGTCGTTGAACGTCGCGGCGCTGGTGCCGAACACCGGCATGTCGCTCCAGGCCGCGCCGAACGCTTCCCGGTTGCGCACCAGCTGGCGGGCGACGTCGCGACGGGCGTCCTCGGCGCCGCGCCGCTCGAACTTGTTGATCGCGACCGCGTCGGCGTAGTCGAGCATGTCGATCTTCTCGAGCTGCGACGCGGCGCCGAACTCCGGCGTCATCACGTAGAGCGAGAAGTCGACGAACGGGACGATCGCGGCGTCGCCCTGGCCGATGCCGGGCGTCTCGACGATCACCAGGTCGAACCCGGAGGCCTTGCAGGTCTCGATCGCGCCGGCCAGGCCGTCCGGGAGCTCCCGGCCCGCGTGCCGGGTGGCGAGCGACCGGAAGAACACGACGTCGCCGTCGAGGGCGGTCATCCGGATCCGGTCACCGAGCAGCGCGCCACCGCCGCGGCGGCGGGTCGGGTCGACCGCGAGGACCGCGATCCGGAGTTTGTCCTGCTGGTCCAGGCGGAACCGGCGGACCAGTTCGTCGGTGAGCGACGACTTCCCCGAGCCACCGGTGCCGGTGATGCCGAGAACCGGCACGGTGCGGGCCTGCGCGCGAGCGCGGATCTCGTCCGCGAGGTCGTCGGGGACCGCACCGGCCTCGGCGAGGGTGATCGCCCTGGCCACGGCGCGGCTCGCGCCGGTGAACAGCCCGTCCAGGGCGGCGCCCTGGTCGAACACCGGCGCCGCGCTCCCTTCGGTGGCGCCGTCCGCGGGCCTCGCGAGGGAGTAGTCGCACGCGGCGATCATCGAGTTGATCATCGCGGCGAGCCCCATCCGCTGCCCGTCCGCGGGCGAGAAGATCCGGGCGACGCCGCGCGAGTGCAGCAGCGCGATCTCCTCCGGGACGATCACTCCCCCACCGCCGCCGAAGACCTTGACGTGCCCGGCGCCCCGCTCGTTCAGCAGCTCGACCAGGTAGCTGAAGTACTCCACGTGGCCGCCCTGGTAGGCGCTGATCGCCACCCCCTGGGCGTCCTCCTCGATCGCGGCGGTCACCACCTCGCGCACCGACCGGTTGTGCCCGAGGTGGATCACCTCCGCACCCTGGGACTGCAGGATCCGCCGCATGATGTTGATCGCCGCGTCGTGGCCGTCGAACAGGCTGGACGCCGTGACGAAGCGGACAGGGTGTTCCGGGGTGTGCAGTACCGGGCCCATGAGCTCATCCCGTCGGAGTGCCAATACTCTGACTTCCTACTATCTGACTTCCAATCGTGTCTGTCCAGTGCTGTTCGGCGAGCCCTGACGATCGGCGGCGTACTACTCCAACGACTTCGCGCGGGTGCGCTGAGCCTCGATCGCCGTGCGCAGGCGGGTGCGGGCGCCCGCGAGGCTGGGGCCGTACCAGGTCAGTGAGCGGCCGTCGACGCACGCGAACGGCGTCCCGGGGAACGCCTCGGGCCCGTCGTCCGGGGTGAACGCGTACGGCTCGTCGGGCAGCAGTACCAGGTCGACCGGGGGCAGCGCCGCCGGGTCGAACCGTGGGTAGCGCTCGGGGCTGTCGCCGAGCACGTTGCGGTAGCCGAGCCGCTCGACCAGGTCACCGGTGAACGTGTCGGAGCCCAGCGCCATCCACGGCCGCCGCCAGATCGGAACGACCACCGCTGGTGCGGCACCACCGGACGGGAGCGGCGCTCCCCACTCGTCCGCTGCCTGTTCGAGCCACGTCGGACGGGGAAGCCCGAGGAGCGCCAGCACCCGCCCCAGCGATTCGATCGCGTCCGGAACCGTCCGGATGTCGGTGACGTATACCGGGACGCCGGCGGTACGCAGCGCATCCAGGTCCGGGGCGCGGTTCTCCTCCTGGTTGGCCAGCACCACGTCGGGCCGCAGCGCGACGACCGCCTCGACGTCCGGGTTCTTCGTTCCCCGGATCCGCGGCAGGTCGAGGTCGGGGGGGTGCGAGCACCAGTCGGTGACGCCGACCAGCAGCTCCCGGCGGCTCGCCGCGACGGTCTCGGTGAGCGAGGGCACCAGGCTGACCACCCGGCGTACCTCGTCCGCCACGATGAGCGTCGCGCCCAGGTCGTCCACGCATGTCGCCATGATCACCACCGTAGGCACCGTGCCGCCCGGCCGCGGCGTCCCCGTTACCCTGCAAGCCATGGCCGCGCCGAGCTCTCTGCCGTTCGACCCGGTCGAGGAGGCCGCCCGCAAGTGGAGCGCCCGCTGGGAAGACGCGGACGCGATGGCGGTCGCCACCTCGATCATGCGGGTGCAGCAGTTGCTGCTCGGACGGATCGAGGCGGCGCTGCGTCCGCTGCAGCTGACGTTCGCGCGCTACGAAGCGCTGGTGCTGCTGTGCTTCAGCCGGAACGGCAGCCTCCCGATGAGCAAAATGGGCCAGCGCCTGATGGTGCACCCGACGAGCATCACGAACATCGTCGACCGCCTGCAGACGCAGCAGTTCATCCGGCGCGAGCCTCACCCGACCGACCGGCGGACGACGCTGGTGGCGATCACCGACGCCGGCCGGGAGGTCACCGAGCGGGCCACCGCGGCGCTGGTCGAGGTGCGGTTCGCGCTCGAGGCGCTGGACCCGGAGCAGATGAAGACGCTCTACGACCTGCTCCGCGACGTCCGGCTGCACGCCGGCGACTTCCCGGCGGACGAGCACTCCGCCACCTGGCCCAACGCGTTCCTCCCCCCCACCTGACCCGCCCGCCGCGCCACGCGCCCACCCGCCCGCGCCGCGTGGGCGGATGTTCGGGAAAGCCACCTCTCCCGGGGGTGGGCAGCACGGTTTTCGGGAAACCGCCCGTGAGGCGGCGCGGAGCGGCGAGATTCGGGAAAGCACCGGGCGCGGGCCCAGCGCACGGCGCGGGCGGGTGGGCGGCGCACGAGCGCTAGCCCAGCGCGCGGGGCACGCTCAGGCCGCGGCGTGGGGTCAGCCGTCGGCGCGCGCGAGGCGGGCGTAGAGCTCCTCACCGGTGAACGACGGGAGCGGGCCACCCTCCGCGGCGTGGACCAGGTCGACGACGGCTTGGTTGATCGGCGCGGGCACGCCCGCCTGATGCGCCAGCCGCACCACCGCCCCGTTGAGGTGGTCGACCTCGGTGCGACGGCCCGCCGCCAGGTCCTCCCACATCGACGACCGCGCTTCCGGGTCGATCCGCAGCATCGCACCGGCGAGCCGGGCGAACACCGCGTCCGGCACCCGGAGCAGCGTCGGTAGCGCGTGCGGCGGCACCTTCGTGACCCGCGCCGGCTGGATCCCGGCCGCGCGCAGCACCCGCAGCGCCTCGGCGATCAGCAACGCGAGAGCCCGCCGGTAGGGGCGCCGGGACAGCTCCGCGCGCAGCGGCACCCCGGCCAGCGCGTTCACCGCGTTGTTGAGGTTGAGCAGCAGCTTTCCCCACTGCACCGGTACGAAGTCGGCCTGCAGCGTGACCGGGAGTCCCGCCGCCGCGAACGCGGGCAGCCACGGATCGAGCGCCGAGGTCCGCGCCGCCATCAGCCCGCCCTCGGTGGCGCGGTGCAGCCGGCCCGGCTCCGGGCTCGCGACGTTGAACGGCACCATGCCGGGCACCACCTCGTACCCGGGGAGGCGGGTCTGGAGCACGTCCACGTTGCCGACGCCGTTCTGGAGGCTCAGCACGACCGGCCGCTGCGGAGCATTCGCCGCGATGACGTCGGCGGCCGCCGCGGTATCCGCGCTCTTCACGGTGACCAGCACCAGCCCGGCGTCGGCCAGCGCGGTCGCGTCCAGCGCGTAGTCGAGCGCGCCGGCCGGGATCTCGACGCGGCCGCCGTCGAGGTCGGTGAGGGCCAACGGGCCCTCGGCGTACGAGCGCATCCGGGCGCGCCCGATCAGGCTCACCTCGGCACCGGCGGCGTGCAGCGCACCGCCGACGTAGAGACCGACGAGGCCCGCGCCCAGCACCGCGATCCGATCCCGCACCACCCGCTGCCTCCACCCTGGTCCGACCCTGTGCCTGATTGTGCGCATCGGGGCCCGTCTCGGATCCCGAACCGGTAAATATCCACCTCGACAACCGGCCGATTGGCAGCTGATGACAACACACGACGCGCTGACCGGGCGGCGTTTCATCACCCACTCACAAACGTGCTGCGCTGACCGCGCGCAAGGTCGTTGACCTACGGCCGCGCCCCACGCAGGGTAGGTCCACCAGGCGAGAGGGAGCAGGGACATGGACGCGGACGTCATCGTGGTCGGCGGCGGACTGGCCGGGCTGGTCGCCACCGCGGAGCTGGCCGACGCCGGCCGAAAGGTCATCCTCGTGGACCAGGAGGCGGAGGCGTCGCTCGGCGGCCAGGCCTTCTGGTCGTTCGGCGGCTTGTTCCTCGTCAACTCGCCCGAGCAGCGCCGGATGGGCATCCGCGACTCGCACGAGCTGGCGTGGCAGGACTGGCTCGGCACCGCGGGATTCGACCGGGACGACGACGAGGACCTGTGGGCCCGCCGCTGGGCCGAGGCCTATGTCGACTTCGCCGCCGCTGAGAAGCGGGCCTGGCTGCGGCAGCAGGGCGTCGGTCTCTTCCCGCTGGTGAACTGGGCCGAGCGGGGCGGTTACGACGCGACCGGCCACGGCAACTCGGTGCCGCGCTTCCACCTGACCTGGGGCACCGGGCCGGGCATCGTCGCGCCGTTCGCCCGGCGGGTCCGCGCCGCCGGCCGAGTCGCCGTGAAGTTCCGCCACCGGGTCGACCTGCTGCTCACCGACGACGGGGCGGTCACCGGGGTCGCCGGCAGCATCCTCGCCCCGAGCGACGTGCGCCGTGGCCAACCCAGCAGCCGGGACGTCGTCGGCGACTTCGCGCTCCGCGCCCCGATCGTGATCGTCACCGCCGGCGGCATCGGCGGCAACCACGACCTGGTCCGGCAGAACTGGCCGGAGCGGCTCGGCACGCCGCCGAAAAGCATGCTGACCGGCGTCCCCGCGCACGTGGACGGCCGGATGATCGGGATCACCGAGGATGCGGGCGGGCGCGTCGTCAACCGCGACCGGATGTGGCACTACACCGAGGGCATCACGAACTGGGACCCGATCTGGCCGGGGCACGGCATCCGGATCCTGCCCGGCCCGTCGTCGCTGTGGCTGGACGCCACCGGCAAGCGGCTGCCGGTGCCGCTCTTCCCCGGCTTCGACACGCTCGGCACCCTCACGCACATCGCCCAGACCGGGTACGACCACTCCTGGTTCGTGCTCACCCAGAAGATCATCGAGAAGGAGTTCGCACTCTCGGGCTCCGAGCAGAACCCGGACCTCACCGGCAAGGACATCCGCCTCCTGCTGCAGCGGGTCCGGCCGGGGGCGCCCGGCCCGGTGGAGGCGTTCAAGCGGCACGGCGTGGACTTCGTGGTCGCTGACCGGCTCCCGGAGCTGGTGGCCGGCATGAACAAGCTGACCGACACCCCGCTGCTGGACGCGACCGACGTCGAGCGGATCGTGATGGCCCGCGACCGTGAGATGGCCAACCCGTACACCAAGGATCTGCAGATCACCGCGTTGCGGGGCGCCCGCGCCTACCGCGGCGACCGGCTGATCCGGGTCGCGTCACCGCACCGCATGCTCGACCCGGGCGCAGGCCCGCTGATCGCCGTCAAGCTGCACGTCCTCACCAGGAAGACGCTCGGTGGCCTGCAGACCGACCTGTCCTCGCGGGTGCTGGGCGCGGACGGCGCTCCGGTGCCCGGGCTGTACGCGGCGGGCGAGATCGCCGGCTTCGGCGGTGGCGGCATGCACGGGTACCGCTCGCTGGAGGGCACGTTCCTCGGCGGCTGCCTCTTCTCCGGCCGGACCGCCGGGCGCGCCGCCGCGGAGGCCGTCGGCTGACCCGGGTCGGCGCGACGCGCGCCGGACGGGAAGAATCGACGTGTGACGACAGTTGACGCGGAGGCCGTCGAGGCCGCTTCGGTCCGGTTGGGCTCGGTCGTGTCGCGGACGCCGCTGGAGCGCAATGCCCGGCTCTCCGCGCGGGTCGGCGCTTCGGTCTGGCTCAAGCGCGAGGATCTCCAGGTCGTGCGCTCCTACAAGGTGCGCGGGGCCTACAACCTCATCGCGCAACTCGACGAGGAGAGCCGGGCGCGCGGCGTGGTCTGCGCCAGCGCCGGCAACCACGGACAGGGCCTGGCGTACGCCTGCGCCGCGCTCGGCGTCCGCGGAAAGGTGTTCGTCCCCCGGCCGACCCCGCGGCAGAAGCGGGACCGGATCGCCGCCCTCGGCGGGGACGCGATCGAGCTGGTGATCGCCGGCGACAGTTACGACGACGCGGCCGCGGCAGCCGCGCAGGACGCCGCCCGCACCGGCGCCACGCTGGCGCCCGCGTTCGACGACCCGCGGACGATCGCCGGGCAGGGCACCGTACTCAAGGAGGCGTTCGAGCAGATCGACGACGTTCCGGACGTGGTGGTGATCCCGGTCGGCGGCGGCGGGCTGCTGGCCGGGTCGCTGGCGTGGCTCCGGGAGCGCTACCCGTCGGTGCGGGTGGTCGGGGTCGAGCCGGCCGGGGCGGCCGGAATGGCGGCGGCGCTGGCGGCGGGCGGGCCGGTGCCGCTGACCGACCTGGACGGGTTCGTCGACGGTGCGGCGGTCCGGCGGGTCGGCGACGTCACGTACCCGCTGGTCGCCGGGCTCGGAGCCGAGCTGATGACGGTGCCGGAGGGACAGGTGTGCGTCGAGATGCTGGCGCTCTACCAGTCCGACGGGATCATCGCCGAGCCCGCCGGTGCCCTGGCACCGAGCGTGCTGGGGACCGTGCTCGACGTCGAGCCGGAGTCCACCGTGCTCTGCGTTCTCTCCGGTGGCAACAACGACGTGAGCCGGTACGCGGAAGTCGTCGAGCGGGCGCTGGTGCACGAAGGGCGCAAGCACTACTTCCTGGTCGAGTTCCCGCAGGAGCCGGGCGCCCTGCGGCGGTTCCTCGACGAGGTGCTCGGCCCGGACGACGACATCACGTTGTTCGAGTACGTCAAGCGCAACAACCGGGAGACCGGGCCGGCGTTGGTCGGCATCGAGCTCGGCCGGCCGGAGGACCTGGAGCCGCTGCTCAAGCGGATGGACGAGGCACCGCCCCGGATCGAGCGCGTGGCGAGCGACAGCCCGCTGTTCCGGTTCCTCCTCTAGGCCCCAGCCAAGGCCCGATCACGCCGATCGTCGGTCCCACGCGCACACGCCAGCGCCCCGTAGGGTGGGCCGGTGAAACCGTTCCTGCTGCTGGCCACCCGCGCCGAGGACGCTGCTGCCGACGAGGAGTACGCGGCGTTCCTGCGCTTCTCCGGACTGGACGAGCGCAGCCTGCACCGGCACCGCCTCGAGCGGACACCGCTCGGCGACGTCGCCCTCGACGACTGGTCGGGCATCCTGCTCGGCGGTGGCCCGTTCAACGTCTCCGACCCGGAGGACACGAAGACGCCGGTGCAGCAGCGAGTCGAGGCGGAACTCGGCGCGCTGATCGCCCGCATCGTCGAGGCCGACTTCCCGTTCCTCGGCGCGTGCTACGGCATCGGGACGCTCGGCGGCCAGCAGGGCGCGGTGGTGGACCGCACGTACAGCGAGCCGGTGGGGGCCGTCGAGATCACGGTCGTCGAGCCGGACCCGCTGTTCCGCGACGTCCCGCCGGTGTTCGAGGCGTTCGTCGGGCACAAGGAGGCGATCAGCGTGCTCCCTCCGCACGCGGTGCTGCTGGCCAGCTCCCCCAGCTGCCCGGTGCAGGCGTTCCGGATCGGACGGCACGTCTACGCCACCCAGTTCCACCCCGAGCTGGACGCCGACGGCCTCTGCACCCGCGTCGACGTGTACAAGTACGCCGGCTACTTCAAGCCGGAAGAGGCCGACGAGATCAAGGCCCTGGCCTACCGCAGCGACGTCCGGTACCCGCCGGCCGTGCTGCGCGCGTTCGTCGAGCAGCACGCCCGCACGGCGGCTATCCCATGATTAGGCGCTGCCCCTCAAAGCGGCATAGTGCACGACGGTCGGCGTGATCCGGATCGTCAGGCGGATCTGGTCGGCGGACTCGTTCGGCGGGTCGATGCCCAGGTACTTCTGCGAGAGCGCCGCCGGTAGCTCCTTCGCCGGATCCGGCAGCAGCTCGGCGACGCCGCGCACCTCGGCGGCGGTGTACGGGTTGTCGGCGTCGTGGATCGCGACGCTGACCCGGGGGTCGCGGGCGACGTTCCGCGCCTTCTTGCGGTCGCTGATCACCGAGATCAGCAGCGCGTCGCCGTCCCGGAGTACCCACACGACGCTCGTCTGGGGCGACCCGTCGGGGTTGACCGTCGCCAGCGTTGCGAAGTTCTTCGCGTCGAAAAGTGCCCGGACGTCCGAGCTGAGCGTCGTTGTCATGGCCGGAACTCTATCCCTGGATAGATCCTAAGCGGAAGGTTTTGTTGCAGACTATTTCTGTTGGGCTTGTTATTGTGCCGCGCTCGGGATCCAGCGCGGGACGCGGAGCGCTACCGCGAGCACGGGGACGACGGCGAGCGCGACCAGCGCCGACAGCGGCACCACCCCGGACGCCACCCCGAAGACCCCGAAGACGAGCATCGCGACGACCTCCTCCCCCACCGAAGACACCGAGGTCACGGTGGCGCGCGGCCCGGTCAGTGTCTCCTGCAGCCGGGCCCCGGCGACGACGATCGCGCACTCGAGCAGCGCGAAGCCGACCGCGATCCCGACGAACCCGGCCGGGTGCGGCACGAGCGCGCCGGCCGCGAACACGACGCCACCCAGCGCCACCACTCCGGCGAGCCGCCGCGGCGACAGACCACCGAGACGGCCGCCCACCTCGGCTCCGACCGCGTACCCCACGGCCGGGGCGAGCAGCAGCAACGGCAGCACGACCGGCGGTACGGCGAAGTCGACCGCGAGCAGCCCGAAGTACTCCTCCACCGCGGTGACGCCGCTGAGCACGACGACCACGAGCACGATCCGCCCGACGGCCCGGTCCCGCAGCGCCTCCCGGACGCCGGCCCGCAGCGTCGCGAGGTAACCCTCGTCGGCTTCGCCCTCGGCGTCGGCGTCCTCGGCGTCCGAAGCAGGTGGCAGTGGCAGGCGGGACGCGATCGCCGCAGCGACCAGGCAGACGGCGACGGAGGCCCACCCCGTCAGCGCGTAGCCGCCGAGGGCGATCAGCGGTGCGGCGAGCACGGTGCCGACGAGGGCGCCGCCCGCGGCGAGCGCCTCCGCGCGGCCGACGACCCGGACGTACCGGTCGGCGACGCCGTGGGCGGCGAGCTCGTCGTAGACGAACGCCTGCCAGGTACCGGACCACGTCGCGCCCGCCGCGCCCCAGAGGACGAAGCCGAGCGCGAACCCGGCGAACGTCGGCCACACCACCCAGGACGCGAACCCGACGGCACGCAGCACCTGGGAGGCGACCAGCAGGTGCCGACGGGGCACGCGGTCGGCGAGCGCACCGGAGGGCACCTCCAGCACGAACGCGGTCAGCGACCAGAGGCCGAACAGCACGCTGATCTGCCCGCCGGTCATCCCGGCGTCCGCGAACAGCAGCGCGTAGACCGGGTAGAGGGGGATCAGCTCGTCGAGGAACGCGAGCGCCTGGATGCGCCGCGCGAACGTGTCAGTGGATCAATGTCGTCGCATGCCGCGATCGTCGCATGCGGCGCCAGCTCTTTTCCGCCGAGCGGTGTGCGTTCCGGCGACCTATGCCCTGCCGGAACGCACAACGCTNCTAGCCCTGCGCGGCCGCGGCGAGGCGCGCCAGCATCGGCGGCGTGTCGTGCGCGGGCAGCACGGCCTCGATGAACACCATTCGGTCCGGCGCCGCCGACGCCGCCGTGAGTGCGGACCGCAGCTCCCGCCTGCTGGTCGCGCGGTAGGTGTAGGCCTGCGGCGCGAACGAGCGCACCACGCCACTCCAGTTCCACGGCGTGATGTCGTGATAGGACGCCTCCGGGTTCCGGAGCGCGCGCTCGATCGTGTACCCGGCGTTGTTCACGACGATCACGACCGGCGCGAGGCCGTTCGCCGCCATCGTGCCCAGCTCCTGGACCGTCATCTGCGCCGCGCCGTCGCCGATCACCAGCACTGGCCGACGGTGCGGCTCGGCCAGCCCGGCGCCGAGCGTCGCGGGCAGGGTGTAACCGATCGAGCTCCAGACGGGCTGGGCGACGAACGCGGTGTCGGCCGGGAACGTCACGCTGACCGCACCCCAGAACGCCGTTCCGATCTCGGCCAGCAGCGTCGACCCCGCCGGCAGCCACTCCTCCAGGCTCTCCCAGAGCGAGATCTGGGTCAGCGCATCGGTGACCGGCGCGTGCTCGTCCTCGGCGCGGCGTCCGAGAACGGCGGAGGCCGGCAGCCCGGCGGCAGGCAGCGTCGCGTACTCCCCGGCCAGGCCGGTGAGCGCCGCCAGAGCCGCGCGCATCGGCACGCCTTCGAACCGCTCCCCCGCGACGTACGCGGTGGTTCCGCGGAGGTCGATCGTGTGCGCGACGTCCTCGCGGGCCGTGAACATGCCGGCGACCACGTCGGTCATCAGCGTGCCGACCGTGATCAGGACGGCCGCCTGGTCGACGGCGCGCCGCGCGGATTTGACGCCCAGGTCGCCGCAGTAGACACCGGCGAAGCAGGGGTGGTCCTCGTCGAGGCATCCCTTGCTGGACACCAGCGTGACGAACGGCAGCGGACCGGCTTCGACCAGTGCCCGCAGCTCCCGGGCGGCGCCCCGGCGCTCGACCTCGTGGCCGGCGACCACCGTCACCTGACCGTCCTTGGCCCGCAGCAGCGCCCGCGCGGCGTTGGCGAACGCGGCGAGCGCCGGTGCGTCCACCGGGGCGGACCAGACCGGAGTCGCGAGCCGCTGCGCGTCGACCAGGGCGTCCGCGACGTCGACCGGGATGCTCAGGTAGACCGGCCGGGACGTCGCCAGGGCGGTGGCCAGGACGTCGTCGATCTGCGACGCGGCGTTCTCGTGCGTCAGGACTTCGGTCGCCGCGGTGACCTCGCGGTACGCCCGCGCGAAGTGCCCCAGGTCGCCGTCGGCCAGCGTGTGGTGGAGCAGCGCCCCGCCTGCGTTGGTGGCCGGAGCGCCGGTGATCTGGACGACGGGCACCTGCTCGGCGTAGCTGCCGGCGATCGCGTTGAGGCAGCTCAGCTCGCCGACGCCGTACGTCGTCACCAGCGCGGCGAGTCCTCGGCGGCGGGCGTAGGCGTCCGCCGCGTATCCGGCGTTGAGCTCGTTCGGGGAGCCGATCCAGCGCTGCTGACCGCCCGCGAGCAGGCCGTCGATCAGCCCCAGGTTGAAGTCACCGGGGACGCCGAACAGGTGCGCCACCCCGTGCTGCCGTAAACGCTCGGCCAGATACGTCGCGACAGTGACCTCACGTGTAACGCCCATGCTCGTCAAGTTGCCGTTCAGAATGCAGAACGACAAGATGTACGCGGTTCACTGAGCAAAATGCTTAATGTTGACGCCGGGGGCGAGCGAAGATTGAGCGAAACGCGCATCGTTGACCGGACCGACGCCGCCATCCTGCTGGCCCTGGACGCCGACCCGCTGGCGACCACCACCGCGCTCTCGGAGCAGCTGCGGTTCGCCCGGAACACGGTGCAGAGCCGGCAGCGACGGCTGGAGGCCGACGGGTCGCTCGCACCGCCGTCCAGCCGGCTCAACCGTGCGGCGATGGGGTACTCGCTGCTCGCGTTCGTCTCGATCGAGATCAGCCAGGGCGAGCTCGACCCGACCGTCGAGGCGCTGTCGGCGATCCCCGAGGTACTGGAGCTCCACGCGGTGACCGGCGACGCCGACCTGATCGCGCAGGTCGTGGCGACCGACCCCGAGGATCTGCACCGGGTGACCCGGCAGATCGTCGGGGCGTACGGCGTGATGCGTACCAGCACGAGCCTGGCCGCTCGCGAGCTGATCCCCCGCCGGATGCGCCCCCTGCTGGAGCGAGCCCTCACGTAAGCCGCCCCGCCGACGCGGCGACCGCGGGTACCTAGCGCATCGCGCGGACGCGGTCGGCGTGGGCGAGTTGGAGCGCGCGCCCGCGCTCCAGGAACCGGGTCACGATCCGCAGCTCCTCGTCGGTGTACTCGGCGAGCAGCGCCGTGCCCTCGGTGCCGATCGGCTCGTAGATCGCGGCGATGAGTTCCCGGGCGGTCTCGGTGAGCACGAGCACCGCCCGGCGCCGGTCGGCCGGGTCGGGCGTCCGGGTGAGGTAGCCGGCGGCGGCCAGTCGTTGGATCGCGGTGCTGGTCGCGGCGGGGCTCAGCCGGACCGCGGTCGCCGCCTCCCCCGCCGTGAGCCGCTCCCGGACGGCGAGCGTGGCGAGGATCGAGGCGTCGGTCGGATTGATGCCGAGCACGGCGCACGCCTGCTCGTCGACCGCGCCCGCGGCGGCGCCGAACTCCGCGGCGGCCCGCGCCGCCCGGTCGATCAGGTCTTGCCGCCCGTCCGACGATTGCTTCGACACTCGAAAGAGCCTACCGTGAGCAAAACGTTTCGAGAACCGAAGGAATCTCATGACCACGCTCCCCCGCTGGCTCCCGACGGCCAACCGCGTCGTCCGCGCGCTCAACCGGGCCAACCTGCGGCTCGGCACGATCCACGTGCTCACGGTTCCGGGCCGCGTCTCCGGCAAGCCGCGCGCCACCCCGATCTCCCCGCTGCGGGTGAACGGTCACCGCTACGTGATCGCCGGCCTCGTCGACGCCCAGTGGGCACGCAACGTCCGCGCGGCCGGCGTCGGCACGCTGGCCCACGGACGCCGCACCGAGCCGGTGCGGCTGACCGAGGTCACCGACCCCGACCTCCGCCGTGCGGTGATGCACGCGTTCCCGTCCGAGGTACCGCACGGTGTGCCGTTCTTCGTCCGCATCGGGCTCGTGCGCGGCGCCGACCCGGACGAGTTCGCAGCGGCCGCGGACCAGGTCGCGGTGTTCCGAGTGGACAGCGAACGGCCCGGGAGCCACGAGGGCTCCCGGGCCGGATGAAACGGGGCGTCAGTGCGTGGTGTGCTCGCGGCGGAACCGTCCGAGCTTGCCGAGCTTGCTCCGGCCGATCGGCTCCCGGGTCTCGGCGTCCTCCACGATGACCTCGCGGTCCGGGTCCTGGCGGACGTCGGCGTCGTTGGTCACGACGCGGTCGTCACGGTGGTCGTCACGGACGTCCTCGCGGCGGCTAGCGCGGTCGGCGTGAACGGTGTCCTCACGGCGGGCCTCGTCGAGGGCGGCGTCCTGGTCCTGGATGCGGTGGTCACCGGGAGCGCCGACGACGTCGACGTCGGGCGACAGCCGCCGGGCTTCCTGGGCGAGGCGCTCGGCCTCGGCGTGCTCCTGGTCCGCGCGACGGCGCCGCTCGGCGGCCTCCCGCTCCTCGCGGGCCAGCTCCTGCTCCACCTCGGCGCGACGAGCCTGCGCCTGCGCGGCCTGCTGCTGCGCGGCGGCCCGCTCGGCCTCGGCGCGGGCGGCCTTGGCCTTCGACTCCTCGAGGTGCTCCTGCGCCTTCAGACGACGCTGCTCTGCTTTCCTGGCCTTCGCACGGCGCTGGCGCGGCAGGACGACCGCGGCCACGATGAGCGCGAGGAGCACGATCACGACGAGCGTGATGATCAGCCCGGTCGACATTGTCGGCCTCCGTGTGTCTCGATATCTGCTCTGTCGAGATACGGAGTACCCGCCCCTGCGCCGCGTAAAGATCGGCCTGTTCTCGCCGGGCGTCCACAACGCCATATGGACGCTACGCGCGCGGTCGTAGCGTCCACATGCGGTCGATCAGGTGGGCGGCGTCAGGCTTGGCCGACGTCGACCGCGCCGCGAGCGTCCGATTCGCGCTCGTACCGCATCAGGCCCTCCTGCGTCACCGCCGCCACCAGCCGACCCTGCCGGTCGAAGATCCGGCCCTGGGTCAGGGCCCGGCCGAAGCCGGCGGCCGGCGAGGTCTGGTCGTAGAGCAGCCAGTCGTCGGCGCGGAACGGCTGCAGGAACCAGAGCGCGTGATCGAGCGACGCCCCCTGGGTGTTCGCGTCCGGATGGGGCACCCGCGCCGACCCGAGCAGCGTCATGTCGCTGAGGTACGTGAGCACGCAGACGTGGAACACCGGGTCGGCGGGCAGCTTGTGCCGGTAGCGGATCCACACCTGCTGCTGCGCGGCCACGCCGGGCACCCGCTCCACCGAGTCGGCGGGCACCTGCCGCAGATCCCAGTCCGGCCACTCCCGGGCATGCCAGGCCGCGATCTGACCCTGCAGGCCGGTCGGGTCGGGCAGGTCCTCCGGGAACGGGACGTCCGGCATCGTGTCCTGATGCTCCGGCCCCTCGTCCTGGACGTGGAACGACGCCGACATGAAGAAGATGGCCTTGCCGCCCTGCACCCCGGTGACCCGGCGGGTGGCGAACGACCGTCCGTCGCGGATGCGGTCGACCAGGTAGACGGTGGGGATCTCCGGCTTACCGGGGCGGATGAAATAGCCGTGCAGCGAATGCACGGTGTACCCCTCGGCAACCGTCCGCACAGCCGCCACCAGCGCCTGCGCCGCGACCTGGCCACCGAACGTCCGCTGGAGGAACGTGTCCGGGGTACTTCCCCGGAAGATGTCGTCCTCGATCCGCTCGATCTCCAGGACCTCATGGATGGTCGCCACTGATCTCCTCTTCCGCCCGCCCCACCCTATGTGTCCCGCTCCGAATGGCTACGAGCGGGTACGTGTGTCCGGCGACAATGTGCGCATGAACCGCCTGGTCGAGGCGCACCAGCGCGCGGCCGCCTACTACGCCGGTCAGCTCGCCCGACTGCCCGGCGGCCCGGCGGTGGACTACCTGTGCAGCCGGGGCATCCCGCGCGCACTCGCGCGTGCCCGTCCGTGGCGACTGGGGTACGCGCCGCCGGCCCGCACCGGGCTGCGCGACCACCTGCGCCGGCTCGGCTTCACCGACGACGAGCTGGTCACCGCCGGGCTGGCGATCGCACCCCGGGGTCGCCTGCTCGACGCGTTCCGCGACCGGGTGATGTTCCCGGTCCGCGACCGGAACGGCCAGGTCCGCGCGTTCGTCGGCCGCGACCTGTCGGGTAACCCCCGCGTCCCGCGCTACCGCAACAGCGCCACGACCCCGATCTACACCAAGAGCAACCACCTCTACGCCCTCGCCGAGGTGCTCGCGTCGGCCTGGCGGCCTCCGGGCGCGGTGGTGATCGTCGAGGGGCCGGCCGACGCGGTCGCGCTGGCGCGGCTCCCGGCCGGCCCGGACGGACGACGCCTGGCGGCGGTGTCCACGTGCGGGACGGCCCTCGCCACCGGCCAGGTCGCGCTGCTCGCCGCCACGGTGGCTCCCGGCACGCCGGTGGTGCTCTGCTTCGATCCGGACGACGCCGGGCGGCGCGCCGCCGACCGCGGCTACCACCTGCTCCGGGACTGGGACGGGCCGGTGGACGCGGTCGTGCTGCCGCCGGGTACCGACCCGGCCGCGTTGGTCGCTCGACACGGGCCGCGGCGCGCCGACCGGCTGTTCCGGGAGTCACGCACCTCGCTGCTCGCCGCGCTGGTCGACGCCCGGCTGGACGGACGCCGGCTGGACGAAGTGGAGGGCCGGGTGACCGCGCTGCGCGCCGCGGGAGCGCTGTTACGCCGCGGGGTGGAGCGCGACGCCCCGCTCCTCCCCGAGATCGCCCGCTCGTTGAGCGTCCGACTCGGATTCGACGGCACCACCGTCTTCGAGCACATCTATCCCTGACGCGCCTCGGGCGCGTGCAACTGCTTGAACTTTGAGCCCGCTGAGAGCGTCGGGGACAGTCGAGCGGGAGGCCGCCGCGACCTCGGCTGTGGTCTCAAGGCCTCGCGCTCGCCTGTCATCCGTCGCTCTCAGCGGACCGTGCACTACAGGCCGAACCTCTCGGCTAGCACGGAACGGTGGTGAAGGGGATCGCCGAAGAGGAGCTGGGACGCCTTGGCGCGCTTGAAGTAGAGGTGAGCGGGGTGCTCCCAGGTGAACCCGATCCCACCGTGCACCTGGATGTTCTCGGCCGCGACCGAGAAGTACGCCTCACCCACGTACGACTTCGCCATCGACGCGACGACCGGCAGCGACGGATCGTCGGCCTGCGCCATCGCCGCGGCGTGGTAGGCGGCCGAACGCGAGCCCTCGACCGCGACCAGCATGTCCGCGCACCGGTGCTTGATCGCCTGGAACGACCCGATCGGGCGGCCGAACTGCAGGCGCTCGGTCGCGTACCGCGTCGCCTGTGCCAGCACCGCCCTGGCGCCGCCGACGCTCTCGTTCACCAGCGCGACGCAGGCCATCCACAGCACCCGGTCCAGGACGCCGTCCGCCGCGCCCTCCGCGCCGATCAGCCGAGCCGGGGTGCCGTCGAACGAGAGGTCGGCCTGCTTGCGGGTGAGATCCATGGTGGACAGCGGAACCGCCGACAGCCCGGCCGCGCCCTTCTCGACCGCGAACACCGACGGACCGGCGTCGGCGCACGCGACGACCAGGATCAGGTCGGCCAGCGCACCGTCCAGCACGAAGTGGCGGGTGCCGGTCAGCGTGTACCCGGACGGGGTGCTGGTGGCCTCCACCGCACCGTCCGGCCGCCCGGTGTCGTTCGCGTACGCCAGCGTCGCGATCGTCTGGCCGCTCGCGATGCCGGGCAGCAGCTCCTTCTTCGCGTCCTCGTCGTCGGAGAGCAGCAGCGTCTCGGCCGCGAGCACCGCGGAGGCGAAGAACGGGGCCGGGAGCAGGGTGGCGCCCATCTCTTCGAGCACCAAACAGAGCTCCACGAAGCCGAACCCGGCGCCGCCGTACTCCTCCGGGACGTGGATCCCCTGGAGACCGAGCTGCTCCCCCATCTGCTTCCACACCGCCGGGTCGTAACCCTCGTCGGTCTCCATCAGCCGGCGGACCGCGGCCTCCGGCGACGTCCGCTCGAGGAACGTCCGGACCGTACGGCGCAGCTCTTCCTGCTCTTCGGAGAAGACCCCGGCGCTCGCCGAGTTTCCGATCGTCGCGCGAGCGCTCATCGCGGTACGTCCTTCCAGGCGACGCCCTTGTCGACCCGGACGTCGCCGGGCAGGCCGAGCACTCGTTCACCGAGGATGTTGCGGAGGATCTCGGACGTCCCGCCCTCGATCGTGTTGGCCCGGGTCCGCAGGAACCAGGTCGTGGTGGCCGGTATGCCGCTGCTGCCGTAGGGCAGCGTCGGCTGGCGCACCTCGTAGCCGGGCACCAGCGCACCGGCGGCGCCGAGCAGGTCCACCTGGAACTCCGCCGCCCGCCGGTTGTACTCGGCGGTGGTGAGTTTCAGGACCGAGCCCTCCGGCCCGGGTTTGCCGCGGTTGCCGCCGGCGGCGGCACGGATCGCGGTGAGGTGGTTGACGTTCGCCTCGATCCAGAGCCGCACCGCCTCGTCGCGGCGCACCGGGTTGCCCTCGCCCTTGGACGCGGCGACTCGGTAGCCGTCGAGGATGTCGCTGCCGGGTTCGGCGCGTACGGCCAGCGCGCCGCCGAGCGAGACCCGCTCGTTCATCAGCGTCGTCGTGCCGACCCGCCAGCCGGCGCCGGGGTCGCCCACCCGGTCACTGTCGGGAACGCGCACGCCGTCGAAGAACACCTCGTTGAACTCGGCCGCGCCGGTCATCTGACGCAGCGGTCGGACCTCGACGCCGGGGGCGTGCAGGTCGACGACGAACGCCGTGATGCCCTGGTGTTTCGGCAGGTCGGGATCGGTGCGCGCGAGGATGAGACCACGGCGGGCCAGGTGTGCGTAGGACGTCCAGACCTTCTGGCCGTCGAGGATCCACTCGTCGCCGTCGCGCCGGGCGCGGGTCGCGAGCCCGGCGACGTCCGAACCGGCGGAGGGCTCGCTGAACAGCTGGCTCCAGACCTCCTCGCCGGTGAACAGCGGCCGCAGGTATTTCGCGCGCTGCTCCGGGGTTCCGTGGGCGAGCAGGGTCGGGCCGCACATCCCGATGCCGATCGGGTTGTAAGCGCCGGGGTGGGGTGCGCCGGCCGCGGTGAGCCGCTGCTCGACCAGCGCCTGTAACGCGGGGGCGGCCTTGCTTCCACCGTCGGACCGGTCGACCCAGACCCATGCCAGGCCCGCGTCGAAGCGGGCGCCGAGGAAGTCGTGCGGGTCGGTGGTGGTGGGGGGATGGTCGCGTATCAGCGTGTCGATCGCGGCGGTGAGCTCCTCGGGGGACATCAGCGTCTCCTCTCCCGATGCCGGGCAGATCACTACCCGTGCGCCGAAGTTAACAGACGCTTCTCGTGCAGCTACCGCCTTCTCGCCCACCCGGACGCAAATCGCCCCTCCACGGTTCCCGTGGAGGGGCGATCACGCGCACAACGTCCGCAACCAGTACTTGCTCATCAAGCGCCGCCAGGCGCGTGTCGTTGCCCGGACCTGGAGCCCGTCCAGGGCGACGGTGGCAGTCGAGCGCGAGACCGCCTCGTATTGGTTCATACTCAAGGTCTCGCGCTCGCCTGTCAGCGTCGTTCTGGGCGGGCGGCCCACTCAGTGCATCATGACGGGCGGGGCGCCCTCTGCCTCGTCGTCGAGGAGGTGCGTCTCCTCCTTCTTCCGCGGCAGGAAGAGGGAGGACACGAGCGTGACCACGCAGAGCGCCAACGCCACCCAGTAGGTGTCCGCGAACGCGGCCGCGGCCTGCTCCAGACCCGTTGCGACGACCTCCGGCCCACCGAGCTGCTGCTCGAGCTGCGGGTCCTTCTGGGCGGCGATCGCCAGCAGCGCCAGCTCCGCGTCCTTGAGCCCGTTGGTGAGCAGCACCGACATCAGCGCGACACCGACCGAGCTGGCGATCTGCTGGGTGATGTTGAGCAGGGTCGAGCCGCGCGCGACTTCGTGGTTCGTCAGCGTCCGCAGGGCGGTCGTCATGATCGGCATCATCGTCAGGCCCATACCGAGACCGAGAACGAACAGCCACGCGATCAGGATGGTGTACGAGGTGGTCGCGGTGATCTGGGTCAGGCCGGCCATACCGATGATGATCGCGATCAGACCGATCGGCACGATGCGCCCGACCGGCATCTTGTCCGACAGCGCACCGGCGATCGGCATCGTGCACATCGCGCCGAGCCCCTGCGGAGCCACCAGCAGACCGGCCCACAGCACCGACTCACCGCGGATCTGCTGGAAGTACGTCGGCACCAGCAGCAGGCCACCGAAGAACGCCACCGCGAACAGGAACATCGTGATGACGCTGACCGTCAGGTTCCGGTTGCGGAACAGCCGCAGGTCGAGCAGCGGGTGCTTCGGCTTGAACGAGTAGACGACGAACGCGAGGACCAGCAGGATGCCGATCAGCGCCGGGATCCAGACCTTGTTCGCGGTGACCGTGCCCGCCTCCGGGATCGAGGAGACGCCGTAGAGGAACAGCGCGAGGCCCGGCGACATCATCAGCATGCCGACGAAGTCGAACGACTCGGACGGCTGCGCCGTGTCGGCCGGCAGCACCACCCAGGCGTAGATCAGGGCACCGACACCGATCGGCAGGTTGATCAGGAAGATCCAGTGCCAGCTCGCGGCGTCGATCAGCCAGCCGCCGAGGATCGGGCCGCCGATCGGACCGAGCAGCATGGGAACGCCGAGGATCGCCATCAGACGGCCCATGCGCTTCGGGCCGGCCGCCTTCGTCATGATCGTCATGCCGAGCGGCATGAGCATGCCGCCACCGAGGCCCTGGAGCACCCGGAAGCCGATCAGCGCTTCGATGCTCCATGCGGCGGCACAGAGCGCGGAGCCGAGCGTGAACAAAGCGACCGCGGCCATGTAGAGCCGCTTGGTTCCGAACCGGTCGGCCGCCCACCCGGTGAGCGGGATCACCGTGGCGAGCGCCAGGGTGTAGGCAGTGACCGTCCACGCCACCTGGGCGTAGTCGAGCGGCGCGCCTGGCTCGCCGAACTCGACCTGGAACGTCGGTAGCGCGACGTTGACAACCGTGATGTCGAGGATCGACATGATGGCGCCGAGGACGACTACCCCGGCGACCTTGAGTATGTCCGGAGTGATCTTGTCGTCGTTGGCCGCCGCGGTCACGTCTGCCATGAGCCCGTACCCCTCACAAAAATCTGGTCTCTCGTGCTGATCCGCAGTGGGCGCAGGACAGCCTGTTTCCGTGTCTACTGCATCGATGCACTGAACAGAAATGGAATTAACCGCACAACTCGTCCGGCGACCGATACCGGAGTGAAGCAACCGCGAGTTTTTGGTGGCTATTCCGTGCCGCCCAGTTACTTGCATCACCCAAACTTCGCCACGTTCGTGAAACTACCCCACCCGGGTTTCGCCCTGGCTCTCGCCCCGGTGCGGCTCGGGTGCATCGAGCGGCTCCGCCACGGGGGCCACCGGAGCGGGTGCGTCGCGCGACGTCGCCAGCACCGAGCCGAGCAGAATCGCACCGAACGCGACCACGATCAGCGCGGTGAGCGGCTCGTCCAGCACCAGGACGCCGACCAGCACCGCCACCGCCGGATTGACGTAGGTGAAGACCGTCGCCCTGGCCGGGCCGACCTCCCGGATCAACGCGAAGAAGACCACGAACGCGACCGCGGTGCAGAGCAGCCCCAGACCCGCCAGCGCCCAGAGAACCTGCGGCTCCGGACGCTCGTCGGGCCACGTCACGATCGCCGCCGGGGCATAGACGATCGCCGCGAGACTGAGCGAGACCGCGGTGAGCGGCAGCCCGGGGACGTCGTTCAGGTAGCGGGCCACGATGAGCGGCGCGATCGCATACCCCAGCGCGGTGAACAGCACCTCGATGGTCGGCCAGGCGTCCCCGCCGCTGAGGTTCGGACCCACCAGGATCGCGACGCCGACCAGGCCCACCGCGAGGCCGATCCACCGCGCCCGTCCGAGCCGCTCGGTGCCACCGGTCGCCCGAACCGCGATCGCGCCGATGACCGGAACCGTCGCGATGATCAGCCCGCACAGCGAACTGGGCAGCGTCCGCTCGGCGTCGGTGAGGAAGAACCAGGGACCGATCATCTCCAGCGCGGTGAACGCGACCACTGGACGCCAGTGCTTGAGCACCCGGCGGATCCCCCCGCCGCGCAACGCGAGCGGCAGCAGCAGCAAGCCGCCGATCGCCGTGCGCGCGAACACCACCATCGGGACCGAAACGCCCTCTACCGCAACCTTGATCATCAGGTAGGGGACGCCCCACAGGACGCTCATGATGACGAACAGCAACCACCCTCGCCGGGACACAGCGACCTCCCTCGTGAAAGACGCCACGGTAAGTGACGAAACGGCGTTGGCCAATCGGGTTCCGCGCGCGGTGGAACAGTCGAGTACCGGACACCGGGTAGGGCTCCGGGCACCGGAACGGCGGCCTATGGTGTCGGCGTGGCGGCAGCAGGGACTCGGCTCGGGATCGACTTCGGCACTTCGAACACGGTGGCGGTGCTCGCCAGGGCGGACGGCCGGGTCAACCCGCTGCTCGTCGACGGTCAGCCGCAGCTGCCGTCCGCGGTGTGCGCGACGCCGGCCCAGGAGCTGCTGGTCGGGCGGGCCGCACTACACACCGCACGACTGCACCCCGAAGGCTTCGAGCCCAACCCCAAGCGCCGGATCGACGACGGGGTCGTGCTGCTCGGCGCCGGCGAGTTCGGCGTCACCGACCTTTTCTCGGCCGTGCTGCGCCGCGTCGCGGACGAGACCCGGCGGGTCACCGGCGAGGCGGCACCCGGCGAGATCCGCATCACCCACCCGGCGGTCTGGGGCAGCGCACGGCGCGACCTGCTCCGTCGGTCCGCGGCCGGTGCCGGTTGGCCGGCGCACGCGGTCGGGCTGGTGCCCGAACCGGTCGCGGCCGCGGCTGCGTTCGCCGAGGTCCACGGCGCGCGGTTACCGGTCGGCGGCAACGCGCTCGTCTACGACTTGGGCGGCGGCACGTTCGACGCGACGGTGCTGCGCCGGACCTCGACCGGGTACGACGTCCGGGCGACCGACGGTTTGGTGGACGCGGGCGGCCTCGACATCGACCACACGATCCTCGAGTACCTGGGGTCGGTGGTCGAGAAGCGCAACCCGGACGCGTGGCGGGCGCTGACGTCGCCGCAGACCCCCGCCGAGCGTCGGGCGCGCTGGCTGCTGCAGGACGACGTGCGGGCCGCGAAGGAGCTGCTCTCCTCGGCGGCGTCGACGCTGATCCCGGTGCCGCTGATCGACGACGAGGTGCCGCTGACCCGCGCGGAGCTGGACCAGTTGGTGCGGCCGTTGCTGGAGCGCACCCTCGTGTCGGTGCAGGGTGTGCTGCGGGAGGCCGGGATCACGCCCGGTGACCTCTCGGCGGTGTTCCTGGTCGGTGGGTCGACCCGTATTCCGCTGGTGGCGACGTTGCTGCACCGGACGCTGGGGGTGCCGGCGACCGTCCTGGAGCAGCCGGAGCTGATCGTGGCCGAGGGGGCGCTGCGGGTTCGGGCGTTCGACGCGCCACCGTCCTCGGTCGCACCGCCGCACTCCGCCCCGCCGGCGTACCGCGGGCCGCAGTCCGCGCCGCCGTACCCCGGGCCGCAGTCCGCGCCGCCGTACCCCGGGCCGCAGTCCGCGCCGCCGTACCCCGGGCCGCAGTCCGCGCCGCCCTACCCGGGACCGCAGTACCCCGGCCCGCACTCGGCACCGCCGCACTCGGCACCGCCGCAGTCGGCACCGCCGCACGGGGCACCGCCGCACGGGGCACCGCCGCACGGGGCACCGCCGCACGGGGCACCCCACTCCGCACCACCGCACGCGGCGCGGCACGCGCCTTCCCCGCCGTACCCGGGGCAGCACGCCGCTCCCCCGGCGTACCCGCAGCCGGTGCCGCGGTCCGGTCCGCCGTTCCCGCCGCAGCCGGCGCACGGTCGCCCGCCCCAGCACCCGGGGCCGTGGCAACCGCCACAGCACCGTGCGCCGGAGCACCGTGCGCCGGAGCCGCAGGCGGCACCCGGGATCGCGCGCGGCGAGCGTGACGTCCGCGCCGCGGAGGCCGCGCCGGCCCCGTTCACCGCTCCCGCCCCGATCGTCGTTCCGCTGCCGAGCGGCCCGGCGGGCCCGGTCGCGCCGTCGGCGCCCAGCCCGTCCGCGCCGTCGGCGCCCAGCCCGTCCGCGCCGTCGGCACCGGGCGCCCCACCCGCGCCGATCCCGGTCAGCGCCGCCCCGGTCAGTGCCGCCCCGGTCAGTGCGGCCCCGGTCAGCGCGGCCCCCGTCAGTGCGGTCCCGGTGAGCGCCACGCCCGTCAGCGCCGCCCCCGTGAGCGGCACTGCGCCGGTGAGTGGGCAGCCTCCGGCGTTCGCGCCACCGCAGATCCGGTCGACGTTCGAGCCCGGCGACCCGATCGAGCTCCGCGGCCACGACGAGGCCGTGTCCGCGCTGGCGATCAGCCCGGACGGCACCCGCCTGGCCACCGCCAGCGCGGACAGCACCGTCCGGATCTGGGAGCTGCCCACCGGACGCCGGATCGTCAACCTGACCGGCCACTCCGGACGGATCAACGGCATCGCGGCCAGCTCGGACGGCTCGCGGCTGGCCAGCGTCGCCGACGACCGGACGGTCCGGATCTGGGACCCGGCCGCCGGCACCGAGCTGGCCACCCTGACCGGCCACACCGACATGGTGCGGGCCGTCGCGTTCCACCCCGACGGCCGCCGTCTCGCCACCGGCAGTTTCGACTCCACCGTCCGGATCTGGGACGTCCGCTCCGGCGAGACCGTCGGCACGCTGCGGGGGCACACGGACGTCGTCCGGGCCGTCGCGTTCCACCCGGACGGCCGCCGGATCGCCACCGGCAGCTTCGACGAGACCGTCCGGATCTGGGACGTCACCACCGGCCGTCAGCTGGCGTCGCTCACCGGGCACGGCCTGGTGCACGCGGTCGCGTTCAGTCCGGACGGTCGGCTCCTGGCGACGGGCGGCGTCGACGGCACCGCCCGGCTCTGGGGCGCCGACACCGGCCGGCCGGTCTCCGAGCGCCTGGCCGGGCACGCCGGTGCGGTCACCGCGGTCGCGTTCAGCCCGGACGGGCGGGCGCTGGCGACCGGGAGCGCCGACAGCACCGCGCGGCTGTGGAGCACGAGCACCGGCCGCGTCCTGGCACCGCCGGTCAAGGGCCACGAGGCGGCACTCACCTCCCTGGCGTTCACCCCCGACGCCCACCACCTGATCACCGGCAGCC
The DNA here is from genome assembly GCF_039536245.1 of Cryptosporangium minutisporangium. Classification (NCBI taxonomy): domain Bacteria; kingdom Bacillati; phylum Actinomycetota; class Actinomycetes; order Cryptosporangiales; family Cryptosporangiaceae; genus Cryptosporangium; species Cryptosporangium minutisporangium. The sequence goes on from NZ_BAAAYN010000011.1 coordinate 196,047, forward strand.
ACGACACCACCGCCCGCGTCTGGCCCCTCTAGAAATGTGGCCGCCCCGCCCGCGGCCCCCGCATCAGAGCGACGCGCCCACCCGCGCCCACGCACCCGAGCGGATCCGCCACACCATGCCGACGAACCGCACCACGATGAACACGGCGAGCCCCGCCCAGACCCCGGCCAGGCCCCAGCCGAGCGCGGCCGTCGCCAGCGTCACCGGGACGAACCCGAGCAAGGCTGAGCCCACGGTCACGTTTCGGATGAACGCGTTGTCCCCCGCCCCGAGCAGGACGCCGTCCAGCGCGAACACCACGCCGCCGACCGGCACCATCGCGACCAGGAACGGCCACAGCACCCCGAGCTGCGTCCGCACCGCCGGATCGTCGGTGAACACGTAGGGCACCACGAACCATCCGAGCGCGAACACCACCGCGAAGGCCAACCCCGCCACCACACCGAAGCGGCTCACCCGCCAGGCCGTGCTCTTCGCCGACCGCACGTCCCCGCTGCCGAGCGCCGCTCCCACCAGCGACTGAGCGGCGATCGCGAACGAGTCCAGCAGCAGCGCGGCGAGGTTCCACAGCTGCAGGCCGACCTGGTGCGCGGCGAGTTGTGCCGCACCCGCACGCCCGGCGACCGCGGCCGCGGTGAGGAACGCGATTTGGAACGCCGCCGACCGCACCACCAGGTCGCGGCTGACCGCCAGCTGCCGCCGCATCACCGACCACTGGGGTCGCAGCGGCACCCGCTCCCGCGCCAGCGCCCACAGGCAGAAGCCGCCGCCGAGCCACTGCGCCAGGACGTTCGCCCAGGCCGACCCCTCCAGCCCCAGCCCGACCGGGTACACGAGCACCGGCGAGACCACCGCCGACACGATGTTGGCGACCACCACGACGACGACCGGCGTCCGGGTGTCCTGGACGCCGCGCAGCCAGCCGTTCCCGGCGAACACCAGCAGGATCCCGGGGAGGCCGAGGATCGCGATCCGCAGCCACGACTCGGCGGCCGCGGCGACCTCCCCCTCCCCCGCGATCGCTCTCGTCGCCCACCCGGCCGACAGCTGACCGGCGACCACCCCGAGACCGCCGAGCCGCAGCGCCAACCAGGAGGCCTGGACCCCCTCGCCGACCGCGGCGTCCCGCTGCCCGGCGCCGAACCACCGGGCTGCACGGCCGGTGGTGCCGTAGGCGAGCGTCGTGCCGACGATCGCCAGCAGGCCCATCAGCGTGCCGCCGGCGCCGAGACCGGCCAGCGCGACCCGGCCGAGGTGACCGACGACCGCGGTGTCGACCAGCAGGAACAGCGGCTCGGCCGCGAGCACGACGAACGCGGACGCCGCCAGCCGCACGACCCGCCCGGCCGAGGCGTCCTCGGACGACGCCGTGCTCACCGTGGCTTCGTGGCCTGCACCGTGTAGGTCAGCGGCGCCCGCCAGCGCCGGTCGGTCAGCCGGTACTCGCCGTCGACCTTCTCCATCCGGCCGGGGAACGGCTCCCACGGAACCGAGTCGTGCTCGACCAGCTGGGTCAGCGTCAGCCCTTCGTCCAGGAGTGCGGTGACCACCTGACCGAGCCCGTGGTTCCAGTTGTGCACCTTGTTGTTCGTGAAGTGGGCGTCGGTCTGTACGTAGGAGCCCTCGTCGTGCCAGACCAGCGGCTCGTCCCGCTCGAAGTACGGGTACTCCAGCACCAGCTGCTCGTCGGTGCGGGCGTCGTCCAGCGCCCAGAGCACCGGATGCCCCTCCCGCATGAACAGCCGACCGCCCGGCCGGAGCAACCGCGCGACCACCCCGGCCCAGCGCCGCACGTCCGGCAGCCAGCAGAGCGCGCCGACCCCGGTGAACACCAGGTCGAACCGCTCCGCGCCGAGCACCTCCACCGCCTCGTACACGTCCGACTGCACGTACTCGATCGGCGCGCCGGTCGCCGCGGCGAGTTCCCGGGCCTGCGCCAGCGACTCCCCGGAGAAGTCGAGGCCGGTCATCCGGGCGCCCAGCCGGGACAGCGACAGCGTGTCGGTGCCGATGTGGCACTGCAGGTGCAAACCGTCCAGACCGGTGATGTCGCCGAGGCGTGGCAGGTCGAACTGCACGACGTCGCTGAGGAACGTCGGGTCGACCCGGAAGCGGTCGACCGCGTAGTCCTGGGAGGCCGCGTGGGCCGCCGCCCGGTCGTCCCAGCTCGCTCGGTTCAGTTCGCGGTAGTCGTCGATGTCCGTCACACCGAGCACCGTGCCATACGCGCACGAGCGATGTTTCCGAGACCGCGTCGTTCGCACGCGCGTTCGAAGAATGCAGTAGGGTGATCACATGACTGCAAATGAACCCTTTTCGATCTCCGCTCTTCCTGGAGGTCGCGCGACCTCAGCAGTGGCCGATCGAAAAGAGTTCATTGCGTACCAGCCGTCGATCTTGGAGCTCGCCGACACGGACGCTCGGCTCGGCCCGCTGGCCGGCCGCATCCGCCGTCATCCGCTCTCCGCGGGCGCCTGGGTCGACCATCTGCCGGGCTGGGTCCGCGGTTCCGACGCGGTGTTCCAGACGCTGCTCTCCGACGTCGACTGGCGCGCCGAGCGCCGCGAGATGTACGACCGCGAGGTCGCCGTCCCCCGGCTGCTGCGCTGGTACGGCGGCTCCGAGACGCTGCCGCACCCGCTGCTCACCGAAGCGCGCGAGGAGCTCTCCGCCTACTACGCCGACGAACTGGGCGAGCCGTTCGTCACCGCCGGGATGTGCCTGTACCGCGACGGCCGGGACAGCGTCGCCTGGCACGGCGACACGCTGGGGCGCTCCGCGGTCAGCGACACGATGGTCGCGATCGTCTCGTTCGGCTCGGCGCGACCCCTGCTGCTGCGCCCGCGCGGCGGTGGTGCCAGCCTGCGGTTCCCGGTCGGCCACGGCGACCTGATCGTGATGGGCGGGTCCTGCCAGCGCACCTGGGAGCACGCGGTCCCGAAAACCGCCCGCGCCGTAGGCCCTCGCGTCAGCGTCCAGTTCCGCCCCGTCGACGTGGCCTGATCCCTATCGACGCCTGCCGGGTGAACGCCGGTCCCTTCCGCGACCGGCGTCCCCCGCCACCGGCCGTGACGTCCCGCCCCGCCGTAGGTGGCTGCTGACCCACCCTCCGGTGGCTGGGGGTATGCAGGGCGCGCGCCTCGGCCGCCCGCCACCGCACGGCCACAATTCGCCGTCCCGAGCCCTCGCCGCACCACCGCAGACGCGGCCTTCCCGAAAACCACCCGCGCGCCACCGCCACCCGGGGCGCGCGGGCGGTGGTCGCGAGAAGTCGGCGCGACCCTAGTGCACCTGGCGGGTGTGGCCCTTCCAGAACGGCTCGCGGAGCTTGAACTTCTGGAGCTTGCCCGTAGCAGTACGCGGCAGCGCGTCGACGAACTCGACCCGCTTGGGGCACTTGTACCCGGCCAGCCGCGCCCGGCAGTGCGCGATCACGTCCTCGGCCGTCACCGGCGTGCCGTCGGTGATGATGAGCGCCGTCACCAGCTCGCCCCACTTCTCGTCGGGGATGCCGATCACCGCCACCTCGCGCACCGCCGGGAGCGAGTTGAGCACGTCCTCGACCTCGATCGACGACACGTTCTCGCCGCCCGAGATGATCACGTCCTTCTTCCGATCGGTGATCGTCAGGTAGCCGTCGGAGAACTCCCCACCGTCCCCGGTGTGGAACCAGTTGCCGGCTTGAGCTTCGACCGTCGCCTCCGGGTTCTCCCAGTAGGCGTCCAGGTTGTGGTTGGTCTGCGCCAGCACCTCCCCACCGGCGTCCACGGCCAGGCGGACGCCGATCGCGGGCGCGCCCGCGCGGCCGAGCAACCGGGCCTGCTCGGACGGGTCGAGGTCGTCCCACTCCGCCCGCATCCGGTTGATCGTCAGCAGCGGGGCGGTCTCGGTCAGGCCGTAGATCTGGATGAACTCCCAGCCGAGGTCGGACCGGATCCGCTCGATCGTCCGGGTCGGCGGCGGCGCGCCGGCGAGGACCACCCGCATCCGGTCCCGCCCGGGGATCTCGCCGTCCCACGACTCCGCAGCTTCCAGCACCGCGTTCAACACCGCGGGCGCCGCGCACGCCAGCGTCACGCCGTGGTCCCGCACCCGGCGCAGGATCTCTGCGCCGTCCACTTTGCGCAGCACCACCTGGGGCACGCCCAGTCCGGTCATCGCGTACGGCATTCCCCAGCCGTTGGCGTGGAACATCGGCAGCGTGTGCAGGTAGACGTCCCGGTCGGTGACGCCGGTGTGCAGCGCGAACACGGTGGCGTTCAGCCAGTTGGCCCGGTGGGTGAGTTGTACCCCCTTCGGCCGGGCGGTGGTGCCGGACGTGTAGTTCAGCGTGCAGGTCGCGTTCTCGTCGCCCTCCCAGGGGCGAGGAGAGACGTCGGACCCGTGGCCGAACATCTCCGCGTCGTTCTCACCCAGCACGACCGTGTGCTTCGCGGTCACGCTGTCCAACAACCCGCGCAGCTCCGGGTCGACGAGGAGCACGTCCGCGTCGCAGTGCCCGACGATGTAGGAGATCTCGTCGGCGCCCAGGCGGAAGTTGATCGGCACCAGGATGCGGCCCCATCCGGAGACGCCGAACAGCGAGGTGAGCATCCGGCCGGCGTTGTGGGAGACGATCGCCACCCGACCGCCCACCGGCACACCGAGCCCGTCCAGCCAGGCCGCCTGGTGGCGGGCCATCGCGGCGAGCCGGCCGTAGGTCACGCTGCCCAGCGACGGCGCCGGCTGGTTCGGCTCGTCGACGAAGCCGATTCGGTCCGGGTACACCGTCTCGGCCCGGTCGAGGAAGTCCTTCACGTTGAGCGGATAGAACACCGACCACCTCCGCGACATCGAGCCCACCGTTGCGCTCCGCTCCGGCGGCCGCCCGATCGGGCCCAGCCCGGTGCGTAGCGCCAGGCTCGCGCGCCGCTCGGCACAGCGCAAGCGGAACCGCGGTGTCCGCCCTGGACGTCATCGGACCGCGCCGACTCGTCGCACCGTGTTGCCTTACCGACGGTCACTGTGAGCGCAACAACATCCACCCAAAAATCGACAAGGGACAAATCCGACGTTGCTCGTTCCAGTGAGGCAGTTCACCCTTCAAACCTTCAGCTGGTCACTAACTGTTTACGAAGAGTTGTCGCGTGTTGCGCAAACGTTACCGGCGCCCGTTGACGGCCCCGATGGGTTCTGGTGAAGTGTGCGCACTAATGTTGGATCCCGTCGTGATCCACACGGCAAGGAGGCGCACTGATGCCCACCCCTTCGCTTGACTCCCTGGTCAACCAGAGCGGCATGAACCGTCGCTCCGTTCTCCGCGCGTTCGGGCTCGGCGCTGTCGGGATCGCGGCGTCCCCGCTCCTGGCGGCGTGCACCGGCGCGGACAGCGGCTCGGGCAGTGGTACCGGCACCGTCACGTTCGGCTCGAACGGCTCCGACGAGGTGCCGAAGCGGGCGTTCGCGGCCATGATGAAGACCGCGAAGGACTCCGTTGATCTCGAAGTCAAGATCAACACGGTTCCCCACAACGACTTCCAGAACAACATCAACAACTACCTCAAGGGCAGCCCGGACGACGTCTTCACGTGGTTCGCCGGCTACCGCATGAAGTCGTACGCGAAGCAGGGCCTGCTCGCCGACATCGACGACGTCTGGGAGAAGGTCGGCGGCAACTTCTCCGACGCGTTCAAGACGGCCTCCACCGCCGACGACGGCAAGAAGTACTTCATTCCGAACTACAACTACCCCTGGGGCTGGTTCTACCGGCCGAGCGTCTGGAAGGAGAAGGGCTACACCGAGCCCAAGACCTGGGACGAGCTCATCGCGCTGACCAAGAAGATGAAGGCCGACGGGCTCACCCCGATCGCGTTCGGCGACAAGGACGGCTGGCCGGCGTTCGGCACGTTCGACTACCTGAACATGCGCCTCAACGGCTACCAGTTCCACATCGACCTGATGGGTCACAAGGAGAGCTGGGAGGACGCGAAGGTCAAGCAGGTCTTCACGACCTGGAAGGAGCTCTTCCCCTACCAGGCCGCCGGCGCGCTCGGCCGCACCTGGCAGGAGGCGGCGCAGACCGTCGTCCAGAAGAAGTCCGGCATGTACCTGCTCGGCACGTTCGTCGGCCAGCAGTGGCCCAAGGGCGACACCGACATCGACTTCTTCCCGTTCCCGGAGCTCGACAGCAACGTCGGCGCGGACGCGGTCGAGGCCCCGATCGACGGCTTCATCCTGAGCAAGAAGGGCGGCGAGAACGACAGCGCCCGCAAGCTCATGGAGTTCCTCGCGTCCGGTGAGGCCCAGGACGTCTACCAGTCCGAGGACCCCAACAACGTCGCCGCGTCCAAGGAAGCCAGCACGGACAAGTACACCGCGCTGCAGAAGAAGTCGGCCGAGGTGATCGGTTCGGCGAAGAACATCTCGCAGTTCCTCGACCGGGACGCCGAGCCCGCGTTCGCGAACAACGCCGCGCTCCCGGCCTTCCAGGAGTTCCTCAAGGACGGTGACGTCAACGCCGTGACCAAGGGTCTCGAGGCGCAGGCCAAGCAGATCTACGGCAGCTGATCGGCATGACGACGACCCCCCAGGCCACAGTGGCCACACCCAGCACACCGGCCCAGCGCTCCACGACCGGCGGGAAACGGAAGAAGCTTCGCCGTCTCACCGGGCGGGACAAGCTCGTCCTCGGGCTGATGGTCGGTATCCCGACGCTGATCGAGCTGCTGCTGGTCTGGGGGCCGGCGCTGTTCTCGGTCCTGCTCGGGTTCACCGACGCGCGGACCGACATCGACCAGCCAGGCGGAGTCAACTGGGCCGGGCTGGACAACTACGAGTTCATCACCGGGGAGTACCCGCCGTTCTGGCCCGCGGTCTGGCACAACGTCATCTGGCTGGTCTTCCTGGCCGTGCTCGCCACTCCGCTCGGCCTGTTCATCGCGGTGCTGCTCGACCAGAACCTCCGCGGGTCCCGGGTCTACCAGAGCATCTTCTTCGTCCCGGTGATGCTCTCGCTCGCGCTCGTCGGCATCATCTGGCACCTGATCTACAGCCCGGACGGCGGTCTGCTGAACAGCGTGCTCGGCACCGCGGGCACCGAAGACCAGATCGACTGGTTCGGCGATTCGAGCATCAACCTCTGGGCGGCGCTCGTCGCGGCGTCCTGGAAACACGTCGGCTACATCATGATCCTGTACCTGGCCGGCTTGAAGGGCGTCGATCCGTCGCTGCGCGAAGCCGCTCAGATCGACGGCGCCAACGCGGTCCAGACGTTCTTCCGCGTGGTCTTCCCGGCGATGCGCCCGATCAACATCGTGGTCGTCGTCATCACGGTCATCGAGGCGCTCCGCGCGTTCGACATCGTCTACGTGATCAACCGCGGCACGAACGGCCTCGAACTGCTCTCCGCGCTCGTCGTCCAGAACCTGGTCGGTGAGGGCACCCAGATCGGCGTCGGCGCCGCGATCGCGACCGTGCTGCTGGTGATCTCCCTGGTACCGATCGTCACCTACCTCTGGCAGACCTTCCGGAAGGAGGAGGAGCGATGACCGTGCTCACCGAGCCGACCGGGGAGACCACAACGCCGATCGCCCCGTCGAAGTCCACTCACAGCGGCCCGAAGGTGAGCCGCGGCGGACGGATCTTCAGCTACTCGTTCCTGACGATCACCGCGGTGCTCTGGATGATCCCGCTGGTCTGGACGATCTACACGTCGCTGCGCCCGGAGAAGGACACCCAGAAGTACGGCTACCTGAGCACCGGCGGGTCGTTCAACTTCGACAACTACGCCCAGGCGTGGAACCAGGGCGGGTTCTCGAACTACTTCCTGAACTCGGCGATCATCACGATCCCGGCGGTCGTCCTCACGCTCGTGTTCGCCTCGATGGTGGCGTTCGCGGTCTCCCGGTTCCGGTGGCGGTTCAACATCACGCTGCTGATCCTGTTCACCGCCGGAAACCTGCTGCCGCAGCAGATCCTCGCCGCACCGCTGTTCCAGCTCTACAAGCACTTCGAGCTGCCGTACTCGGTGAGCGACTCCGGGTCGCTGCTCAACACGTACTACGGCGTGATCGCGGCGAACATCGCGTTCCAGGTCGGCTTCTGCACGTTCGTCCTGAGCAACTACATGAAGGCGCTGCCCGGCGAGCTCACCGAGGCCGCGATGGTCGACGGCGCCGGCGTCTGGAAGCAGTTCTGGAAGATCATCCTCCCGCTGTGCCGCCCGGCCTTGGCCGCGCTCGCCACGCTCGAGGTGATCTGGGTCTACAACGACTTCTTCTGGGCCCTGCTGTTCATCCAAACCGGCGACCGGCTACCGGTCACGACCGGTATCAACAACCTGTTCGGCCAGTACGCGCAGAACGACAACCTGATCGCGGCCGGCGCGCTGCTCACCGCCATTCCGGTACTCGCCATCTACGTGGCGCTCCAGCGCCAGTTCGTCGCCGGTCTCACTCTCGGCTCCAACAAGGGTTGATAAACGATGAACTCTTTTCAACCTCAGGTATCGCCACAGGCTGAACAATCTCCGTTCGAGTCGGTCGAAAAGAATTCAATGCGTAACGCGGGCCTGCGGGCGGTCACCGCCCGCCTCGGCGGCAAGCTGGCCTACGGCGGCGACTACAACCCCGAGCAGTGGCCGGAGTCGGTGTGGCTCGAGGACGTCGCGCTGATGAGGGAGGCCAAGGTCAACCTGGTCTCGGTCGGCATCTTCTCGTGGGCCAAGCTCGAGCCCGCCGAGAAGGAGTACGACTTCGGCTGGCTCGACCGCGTCCTGGACCTGCTGCACGACAACGGCATCGCGGTCGACCTGGCCAACGCGTCGGCCACGCCGCCGCCGTGGTTCTCCCGCCGGTACCCGGACTCGCTCCCGGTCGACGCGGACGGCCAGCGGCGCTGGTACGGGGCGCGGCAGGCGTTCTGCCCGTCGTCGTCGGACTACCGCACGGCGACCGCCCGGCTGACCCGGACGATCGGTGAGCGGTACGCCGAGCACCCGGCGGTGGCCATGTGGCACGTCCACAACGAGTACGGCTGCCACAACTGGCACTGCTACTGCGACGCGTCGGCCGAGGCGTTCCGCGCCTGGCTGCGCGAGCGCTACTCCACCCTGGACGCTCTCAACGAGGCTTGGGGAACCGCGTTCTGGAGCCAGCGCTACTACGACTGGGCCGAGGTCATCCCGCCGCGCACCCCGGCCTACAACACGTTCGCGAACCCGACCCAGCAGCTGGACTTCTGGCGGTTCTCCTCGGACGAGCTGCTGGACTGCTTCCGGGCCGAGGCGGAGATCCTCCGCGAGGTGTCCGCTAGGAACCCGGTGCCGGTCACCACCAATTTCATGACGTTCTTCAAGCCGCTGGACTACTGGGCCTGGGCAGCCGAGCAGGACCTGATCTCCAACGACCACTACCGGATCGCCGCGGGCTTCGGCGAGGTGTCGCCGCAGACGGACGCCACGCACGACCTGGCGATGTCCGGCGACCTGATCCGGTCGCTCGCCGGTGGCCAGCCCTGGCTGCTGATGGAGCACTCGACGTCGGCGGTGAACTGGCAGCCGCGCAACCCGGCGAAGCTCCCCGGCCAGCTCCGGCGGGACAGCCTCACCCACACCGCCCGGGGCGCCGACGGTGCGCTGTTCTTCCAGTGGCGGCAGTCGAAGGCCGGTGCCGAGAAGTTCCACTCCGCGCTGGTACCGCACGCCGGCACCGACACCCAGCTCTGGCGCGACGTCACGCAGCTCGGCGCTGACCTGGAGAACCTCGCCGAGGTCGCCGGGTCGACGGTGCGCGCCGAGGTCGCGATCACCGTGGACTGGGAGAGCTGGTGGGCGATCGAGCTCGACTCGCACCCGAGCGTCGAGGTCACCGGGCTGGGTGAGCTGCGGCGGTTCCACCGGGCGCTGTGGGAGCGCGGGGTCGCCTGCGACTTCGTCCACCCCGACCACGACCTCTCGGCGTACCGGCTGGTCATCGTGCCGACGCTGTACCTGACCGGCGGCGAGGCCGGACCGAACCTGACCGAGTTCGTCGAGGCGGGCGGCACCGCGCTCGTCACCTACTTCTCCGGGATCGTCGACCACAACGACCACGTCCGGCTCGGTGGTTACCCGGGCGCGTTCCGCGAGTTGCTCGGCGTCCGGGTGGAGGAGTTCAACCCGCTGCTCGCCGGGGACAGCGTCCGGATCGACGGCCTGGAGGCCGCCGGCATCGGCACGCTCTGGGCCGAGGCCGCGACCGCCACCACGGCGGAGGTGCTCGCCAGCTACGGAGACGGCCCGCTCGCGGGCCGGCCGGTGCTCACCCGCAACGCGGTCGGCAACGGCGAGGCCTGGTACCTCGGCACCCGGCTGGACGGGGCGAGCCATGCCGCCCTGGTCGGCCGGTTGCTGCGGACCGCACGCGTCGAGCCGGTGCTGCCGCTGGCCGAGTGGCCGGCGGGGCTGGACGTCGTGGAGCGGGTCGGCGGGGGGACCCCGGCCGCGCGGTACCTCTTCGCGATCAACCACTCCGACTCCGCGGTTGCCCTGCCGGTGCGGGGGAAGAACCTGCTCACGGGCCTCGACTGGGCCGAGACCGACGAGGTCGGTGCCGGTGCGGTGGCCGTGATCTCGTTGGTCCCCTGAGAGGTCTGGAAAGGACAGTGGGCATGCGCGAATCAGCCAGCTGGCTGGCGCCGGGTCGGGTCAACCTGATCGGCGAGCACACCGACTACAACGACGGCTTCGTGCTGCCGCTGGCGATCGAGTTCGGCTGCAGAGCGACGGTGTCGCCCGGGCCGGACGGGCTGCTCCGGTTCGTCTCGGCGCAGGAGTCGGAGCCGGTCGAGGTGCCGGTCGAGGGCCTTGCCCCGGACGGTGTCCAGGGGTGGGCCGCCTACCCGGCCGGCGTCCTGTGGGCGCTCGGGGTTGACCTGCCCGGCCTGACGGTCACGGTCGACTCCGACGTCCCACTGGGTGCCGGGCTGTCCTCCTCCGCCGCGCTGACCTGCTCGGTCGCGGCGGCCGCGAACGACCTGCTGGAACTCGGGCTGTCCCCGCGCGAGCTGGTCGCGGTCGCCCGCAAGGCCGAGAACGGCTTCGTCGGCGCGCCGACCGGCGGCATGGACCAGCTGGCCTCCATGCTCGGCGAGGCCGGATCCGTGCTCTTCTGCGACATGCGCTCGCTCGACGTGCGGCCGGTCCGGTTCGCGCTGGACGACGCGGGACTCGCCCTGCTCGTGGTGGACTCGAACGCCCCCCACCGGCACGCCGACGGCGAGTACGCGGCTCGCCGAAAGGCCTGTGAGCAGGCGGCGTCGGTGCTCGGCGTCTCCGCCCTGCGGGACGTGACCCTCGACGGTCTGGACGAGGCGCTGGCGAAGCTGGCGCCCGAGCCGGACGGGGACGTCCTGGTGAAGCGGGCGCGGCACATCGTCACCGAGAACGCCCGGGTCACCGACGTCGTAGCGCGGCTGGACGCGGGGCAGATCCGCGAGATCGGGCCGCTGCTCACCGCCTCGCACGCGTCGATGCGCGAGGACTTCGAGATCACGGTGCCGGAGGTCGACGTCCTCGTCGAGGCGCTGCTGGCCGCAGGCGCCCACGGCGCCCGGATGACCGGCGGGGGCTTCGGTGGGTGCGTGATCGCGCTGGTCGACAACGACGCGGTGGCCGCCGCGGCGCGCGCCGCGGCGGACGCGGCGGCGGCACACGGCTTCGCCGCACCGCGGACCTTCGTCACCGCGCCCGCCGCCGGTGCGCACGCCGTGGACCCTTCCGGGGCCGAGCCACCCCGGCAGCCACCGGTCGACACGAACGCATCGGGGGCGCCCGATGCTGGCTAGTCAGCGGCAGGCGCGCATCGTCGAGGAGATCCGCCGCGGCGGCGGGGTGCGGGTCAGCGACCTCACCGAGCTGCTCGGTGTCTCCGACATGACGGTCCGGCGCGACCTGGAGGTGCTGGCCAAGGCCGGCGTGCTCCACAAAGTGCACGGCGGCGCGGTACTGGCCAACTCCCGGCGCACCGACGAGCCGGGGTTCGCGGTGAAGAGCGCACTGCAGCAGCCGGCGAAGGAGGCGATCGCCGCGCGCGCGGCCGAGCTGATCACGCCGGGCACCGCGATCGCGCTCTCCGCAGGCACCACCACGTGGACGCTGGCCCGGCACATCACCGCGATCCCGGAGCTGACCGTGGTGACGAACTCGACGACGGTCGCCGACATCCTGGAGGCCCAGGCGCCCCGGGCCGGCTTCACGGTCATCCTCACCGGTGGAGTACGGACGCCCAGCGCGGCGCTGGTGGGGCCGGTCGCCGACCAGTCGATCGCGTCGCTCCACGTCGACCAGCTGTTCCTCGGCATGCACGGCATGGACGCGGTGGCCGGGCTCACCACGCCCAACCTCGCCGAGGCCCAGACCAATCGAGCGCTGATCAACAGCGCGCGCGAGGTGGTCGTGCTCGCCGACTCCACCAAGTGGGGCATCGTCGGGCTCGCCGACTTCGGACCGCTCTCCACCGCCGACGTCCTCATCACCGACAGCGGCCTCCCCCCGGCCGCGCACGACATCCTGGCCGAGGCCGTCGGCGAGCTCATCGTCGTCGACGCCGCTGCCGACCACCCCGCCGTCCAGTAACCGTCGTCGAGGACCGCACATGAGCAACATCACCGAGATCAACCTCTCCGACGGACGGGAGCTGTTCTACTTCGACGACGCCCCCGGCACCGACCGATCCGCCGTCGACGAGCGCGGGCTGCCCGCGGTGACCAGCACCTCCGAGCGCCGGTGGGACGCGCTGGCCGGTGAGTGGGTGGTGATCGCCGGGCATCGGCAGAGCCGCACGTTCCTGCCGCCGACCGACCAGTGCCCGCTCTGCCCCACCCGCGACGGACACCAGACCGAGATCCCGGCGTCCGACTACGACGTCGTCGTGTTCGAGAACCGGTTCCCCTCGCTCTCCACCGCGGCGACCGGGGCGTCGTCGCTGACCGGTCGAGGGCTGTTCCACACCGAGCCGGGGCACGGGCGCTGCGAGGTCGTCTGCTTCACCAGCGACCACAACGGCTCGTTCTCCCAGTTGCCGGCGGCGCGGGTCCGCACGGTGCTCGACGCGCTCGCCGACCGGACCGCGGCGCTGGGCCGGATCGAGGGCGTCGAGTACGTGTTCTGCTTCGAGAACCGGGGCGAGGAGATCGGCGTCACGCTCTCCCACCCGCACGGGCAGATCTACGCGTACCCGTTCGTGCCGCCCCGGATGGAGCGCATCCGGCAGTCGCTGCGGGATTACCACGAGACCACCGGCGAGTGCCTGCAGTGCGCCCAGCTCGCCGCCGAGCACGCCGACGGTGCCCGGGTCGTGGAGAAGGGGACGCACTTCACCGCGTACGTGCCGTTCGCCGCGCGCTGGCCCTACGAGGTGATGATCGTCCCGCACCGGCACGTCCCGGACCTGCCCGCGCTGGACGAGGCGGAGCGGGCCGAGCTGGCCGAGCTCTACCCGGCCGTGCTGCGCCGGTTCGACGGCCTCTTCGATACGCCCGCGCCGTACATCGCGGGCTGGCAGCAGGCCCCCACCCGCCAAGACCGGGACCAGTGGCACCTGTCCCTGCAGGTGTTCTCGATCCGGCGCGCGCCGGGCAAGCTCAAGTACCTGGCGGGTTCGGAGTCCGGCGCCGCGGTGTGGATCAACGACATCGCGCCCGAGCGGGCCGCCGCGGCGCTGCGCGGCGAGGACCGGTAGCTCCCGGTCGGCAGGACGGTCGTACGGTCCGGTTAGCCTTCCGACCATGACCGTTCTGCCACTGACGCCGGATGAGCTGCTGACCACCACCCGCAGCGTCCGCAAGCGCCTCGACCTCACCCGGCCGGTGCCGATGGAGCTCGTCCGCGAGTGCCTGGAGATCGCTCTCCAGGCGCCGAGCGGCTCCAACCGCCAGGACTGGCACTGGGTCGTCGTCACCGAGCCCGGCAAGCGCAAGGCGATCGCCGACTACTACGCCGACTCCTGGGAGCGGTACATCGCGTCCGGCCATTCGGCGGGGGTGCTCTACGCCGACGATCCGGACCGGGCGGCGGTCCAGCGGCGGATCGGCGACTCCGGGCAGTACCTCGCCGACCACATGGCCGAGGTGCCGGTGCTGGTCCTGCCGTGCATCCGGGCCGGATCGCTCGGCGCGGGCAACCAGGCCGGGCTCTGGGGTTCGCTCCTGCCTGCCGCCTGGAGCTACATGCTCGCCGCGCGCGCCCGCGGCCTCGGCTCCGCGTGGACGACGCTGCACCTGCGGCACGAGGAGGCGATCTCCCAGCTGCTCGGCATCCCGGACGGGATCGCACAGGGCGCACTGATCCCCACCGCGTACTACACCGGCGAGACGTTCAAACCCGCTGCTCGGCAGCCCTTGGACGAGGTTCTGCACGTCGACGGCTGGTGACCGATCGCCCGCGATTCGTCAGAGCGCTGTCTAGACTCGCCGGAGAGGGAGAAGGAGCGCGACGATGGATCAAGCCTGGAAGCTGGAACGGCACTTCTGGGAGGAGTTGAGCGAAGGCCGAGCGGGAGGGTTCTACGCCCGCCACATGACCGCCGACGGCTACGTCGTGCTCCCCAACGGTGTCATGAACCGCGACGAGCTGATCGTCCGCTGGGAGCAGCACGAGCCGCTCACCTACGAGCTCTCCGAACCGCGTCTGCTTCTCGTCGACGGCGGGAGCGTGCTGATCCAGTACCACGCGTCCGCTGACGGCAGCTGGTTGTCGAACTACCGGGCCTGGATCACCTCGCTCTACACCTGGGAGGGTGCGGACTGGGCGCTGGTGTTCCGACAACACACCCCCGAGGGCCCGTTCGCGTTCTAAGCAGGCCCGGCGGGCGCCATCTCGGCGATCAGCGTCGACAGCACCCGCTGGGCGAGGTCGAGTTCGTCGGCGGCCTGCGCGAGCGCCGGGTCGTGGTCGGTCGTGGCCGACAGCCGTCCCAGGGTGGCCATCTCCTCGAGGCTCGCGCAGACGGCCGCCAGCGCCGCGGCCCCGATGTTGTCCGCGGAACCCTTGAGCTTGTGCGCTCGCTCGGCCACCGCCCGGGAGTCCCCGGCCCGCAGGGCGTCGCGGAGATCGGCCAGCGTCTCGGGGGCGGTCCGGACGAACGCGCTGACCATCTCGACGAGCAGCATCTTCTCGGCGTCGAGCGGGTCCGGCCCGGCGAACTCGGCGAACCGCTCCCGGATGCGCCGCTCCCGGTCGTCGGTCGCCCGCGGTCCGGGCTCCTCCCCGGCGTCCCCGGCCAAGGCCTCCACCCGGTCACGGGCGAGGTCGTCGAGCAGTCGTCGCAGGTCGTCGGCGCGCACCGGTTTCGGCAGGTAGTTGTCCATGCCGGCCGCGCGGCAGGCCGCTTTGTCCTCGACCAGCACGCTCGCGGTCATCGCGACGATGTGCGGCTGCTGGTCCGCGGGCAGCCCCGCGCGGATCCGGCGGGTCGCTTCCAACCCGTCCATCGTCGGCATCTGCACGTCCATCAGGACGACGTCGTACGGCGCGCGCTGCACGGCCTGCACGGCCTCGAGCCCGTCGGCGACGGTGTCCACCAGGTGCCCCTGCTTCGACAGCATCAGCTGCGCGACCTTCTGGTTCACCGGGTTGTCCTCGGCCAGCAGCACCCGTAGCGGCGTCGAGACCGGGCCGGCCGGTGCACCGACGTCCTCCCGGACCGGCTGAGCCCTGGCGAGGGTGCGAGCCAGCGTGGCGTGCAGCACCCCGCCCCGGGCCGGCTTCGTCAGCACCGCGTCGAACAGCCGTTGCTGGTCCGGGCCGGGCCGCCACGCGACGCTGGTCAGGAGGATCAGCGGCAGGCCGGCGGTCTCCTCCCCGGCGCGGAGTGCGGCGGCCAGCTGCGCCCCGTCCATCTCCGGCATGTGCATGTCCAGAACGGCCACGTCGAACTGGGCCGAGGCCCGGAGCAGCTCCAGCGCCTCGGCAGCCGAGCTGACGTCGCTGCAGCGCATCCCCCAGCCGGTCAGCTGCAGCCGCAGCACGCGCCGGTTCGTCGCGTTGTCGTCGACGATCAGCGCGTGGGCCCCGCTGAGCGCCGCATGGTCCGGTGGACGCAGCTCGGCGTCCGCGCAGCCGGTCAGCAGGGCGGTGAGCGTGAACGTCGAGCCGACACCCACCTCGCTCACCACGGCGATGTCGCCGCCCATCGCGTGCGCCAGCCGACGGCTGATCGCCAGCCCCAGCCCGGTCCCGCCGTAGACCCGGGTCGTGGACGAGTCGACCTGCGCGAACGACCGGAACACCCGGTCCATCCGGTCGGCCGGGATGCCGGGCCCGGTGTCCCGCACCTCGGCGGTCAGCTCGACCGGCCCGTCCGGCGATTCGTCCAGACGCCGGCCGCGGACGGCGAGGACGACCTCGCCCTGGGCGGTGAACTTCACCGCGTTGCTGAGCAGGTTCACCATGATCTGCCGCAGCCGGGTCACGTCGCCGCGCAGGATCGGCGGCGTACCCGCGTCCAGGCTGCCGACCAGCTCCAACCCTTTCCGCTCGGCGTCCAGGGCGACCAGCGCGAGCGCGCTGTCCATGCACTCACGCAGGTCGAAGGGGCCGTCGTCGAGCTCCAGCTCACCGGACTCGATCTTGGAGAAGTCCAGGATGTCGTTGATGATCCCGAGCAGCGCCTCACCGGAGTCCCGGACCGTCTTCACGAACTCCCGCTGCTCGTTGTCGAGGTCGGTATCCATCAGCAGCCCCGTCATGCCGATCACCGCGTTCATCGGTGTGCGGATCTCGTGGCTCATCGTGGCGAGGAACGCGGACTTGGCGGCGGCCGCGGCGACGGCCTCGTCCCGGGCCCGCGAGATCACCTCGATCGACGTGTTGACGGCCTGGCCCATCCGCTCCAGCTCCACCGGGCCGGACACCTCGGCCGGGCGGGACAGATCACCGGCAATGATCCGGTTCGCCGCGGCGGTCACCTCCGCGATCGGCCGGGTGACTCGTCTCGTCACCCACCACGCCCCGAGGCCGAACACCACGACCGCCGCCGTCGAGCCCCAGAGGATCAGCGCCCGGGTACGCAGCGCGCTCTGCTCGCTCGCCGCCTGACGCTCGTCCAGCAGCCGGAGCTCCTCGGCGCGCATCAGGTCCAAGCGGGCGAAGATCTGGATCATCGCGGCCGAGCCCTGGCCGGACACCGTGAAGCTCCGCGCCGCCTCGAATCCGCTGGTCCGGCGCAGCTCCACGATCTCGGCCATCACCGCGAGCTTGACCTGCACCGGAACGTCGAGCGCGTCGAGTGCCCGCTGCTGGCGCGGGTTCTCGGCGACGGCCGTGCGCAGGTCCGCCAGGTCGGTCGGGACCCGGCTGATCGCCTGCTGGTACGGGTAGAGGTAGCTCGCCCGGCCGGTGATCACGTACCCCCGGTGGCCGCGTTCGGCGTCCAGGAAGCGTTCGCGGACCGTCTCGATCCGGTGCAGCACGTCGTAGCTCTGGTCCACCGGCTCCCGGTCGCGGAGCAGCGTCCCGATGCGCACGGAGGCGCTCAGCCCGATGACCGCGAGCGCCACCATCGCGAGCACGAAGCCGAGCGCGAGCAGGCGGCCGACGGTCAGCCGGAGGCGGGGCACGGTGAACACGGAACGCCGGGGTTCGGACGGCGCTCCGCCCGGACCCGCGGTGGTCCACGCCGTCCCCGCGCCAGCCAGCGCTGCCCCCTCGTCCGATGAACGGCGTGCAGCCGCTCCCGAAGAGCACCCGAACGGCACTCGTCAGCCCATCGGCGAGGACCCCGCGTCCTGAAGCATTTCGGCGCTCCGTCCGAGCATTCCGCCGGAGGAGCGGCTCGGTGGCTCCCGGGCGCCGAGCAGTTCCTCCGGGAGGTGGTGGCCCGGGAACCGTCCCCGGTGAGTGCCACCGTCCTCGGCGCGACGCTCATCGACGCCGGCTGGCGGATCCGGAGCAGCCTCTCGTCCGAGCCGTCCACGCGTCGCGGCCTACCCCGGGCTGCTGCATTCCGTCGGCGCCGGAAGAACTCCGCCTAGTCGCCTCGATCCAGGAAGAAGTCGCGCGCCGAGGAGTAGAAAGGCCCGATGGGACTCCTCAAGAACCTGATGATCAAGCTGCACCGGCGCAGCGGCGACCGGTTCATGGGCATGGATCTGCTGTACCTGACGACGGTCGGTGCGAAGTCCGGAGAGAAGCGACAGTCTCCGGTGGCGCGCGTCGCCGACGGTGACGACGCCTGGCTGATCGCCGGCACGAACGGCGGGAAGTCGCAGCACCCCGCCTGGTACCACAACGTCAAAGCCCACCCCGACCAGGTCTGGTTCGAGTACGGCGGCCAGACCGTCCAGGCCCAGGTCGAGGAGCTGCACGGTCCCCGCAGGGACGAAGCGTGGCAGCAGATCCTCGTCGACCAACCACGCTTCGCCGACTACGCGCGCAAGACCGATCGGGTCATCCCGATCCTCCGGCTCACGCGGGCGGTCTAAGACACCTCGGCCGGCGGTCGGCTCGTCGCCAACACCTTGGCCTTCAGCGTCTGGAACTCGCTCTCGTTGATGGCGCCGGAGTCGAGCAGCGCCTTCGCCGAGGCGATCTCGTCCGCCGGGCTCGACGTGCCGCCGCTCGGCGCCGCCACCGACCTGATGTAGGCAGCCTGTTGCTTCTGCGCCTCGGCGCGGGCTGCGACTGCACGTTCGGTCATGCCGTTGCCACGGGCGATCATGTAGACCAGCATGCCGAGGATCGGGAGGATGATCAGGAAGAGCGCCCACGCCGTCTTGGCGAAGCCGCCGAGGTCCCGGCTGCGGAAGAGGTCGCCGAAGACCCAGAAGAGGCACATGAACCAGGCGAAGAAGATGAAGAACTCGAACATCGCCAGCAGGAACGAGCCGTTGTCATCGAACACGATGGACACCCTTCGGAATCGCCGCTGAACACGTCGGCGGCGCGTGGAGTCATCTCCTGTCTCCCAGTCCAGCGGATCCGGGTCGTCTCCGCCTCATCCGCTACGAGTGGTTCCGAGCTCGCGGTGCGGGGATCGAGGACGGCCACGACGGCCCGCGCAGGCAACGCGGCGACTCAGTGGCTTCCGGCGAAGCCCTGCTCCCGGGCGCGGGCAGCGGCGTCGCGGAGCGAGCCGCGGTACATCGGGCCGTGGCCCGGCAGCAGTATCTCGGCGTCGAGCGCTTCGAGCGTGTCCAGGGCCTCCAGCGTCTGCTGCTGATCGTGGTGGAACAGCGGGAGCAGCAGCTGCGGCCCCTCGAGCCGGGACGTCGGATGACCGGTCACCAGCGTGTCGCCGGTGACGATCACGCCCACGTCCGGCACCAGGTAGCACGTGTGGCCGGAGGTGTGGCCCGGCGTCGGCACCGGCACCGGACGGCCGGGCAGACCGAGGAGGCCGCCGGACGGGAACGGCATCGCGTCGGGGAGCGTGACGTGCTTGGTCCCACCGGCCCGCACCACGTGCATCGACCAGCCGAAAAACCCGTGGCGGTGCACGTTGCGCACGACGTCGAGCGGTGTGGCCTGCTCGCGGTACTCGCCGTGGACGTGCCGCACCTCGGTGGACGACAGGTACACCGGGATGTGGTTCGGCACTCCACCGAGCAGCGCGGGCAGCGAGCCGATGTGGTCGATGTGTCCGTGCGTGATCAGCACGGCGGCGATCTGATCGGGCCGGTAGCCGATCAGATCCAGCGACTGCCGGACGGCGTCGACGTCGCCGGGGTAGCCCGCGTCGATCAGCGTCACCGCGTCGCCGTCGGCGAGCACGACCCAGTTGACCGCATCACCCTCGACGAAATGCACGCCCTTCGCGACTTCGGTGACCGTCGGTGCACCCATGTCCGCTCCGATCCCAGAGCCCGGTTGGGCTTGCGACCGTAGCAGCAGCCTCACTCAGACCGGGATCGCGGCCCAGACCGTTTTGCCGTCGCGCTCCTCCGAGCAGCCCCAGCGGTCGGCGATCGCGCCGACCAGCCGGAGACCGCGCCCACGGGTGGCTTCTGGGTCGAGCGGCCGGACGACGATCGGTCGCCGGCTCGCGTCCTGCACCGAGACCTGCACGAACGAGTCACACAGCTTGATCGCCAGGCGGAACGGCGTCCGCGCGTGGTCGACGACGTTCGCGACCATCTCGTGCACCACCAGCAGAATGTCCTCGGCCGCGGTCCCGGCGATCCGCCACTGGGCGAGCAGCGCCCGGACGGAGCCGCGCACTTCGGCGGTCGCCGTGGCGGTCGGTTCGTGGGCCTCGTCCAGCTGCTGGGCCGTCGGCTCGCACTCGATACTCATCGGACGGACCACCTCCACCGCTCGCCTCTCTGTCCCCACCTACGACAGGAGTATCCGGTGCAGCTTCGCCGGAAACGAATCGGACCGTCCTATTTGCCGATCAGGCGCTCGGCGGTGTCGACGTCGGTGATCAGGACGTTAACCCAGTCGTTGAGCAACGCCGCCCGGATCGCGGACAGCTTCTGCTCTCCCCCGGCCACCGCGACCCGCCGCTCGATCGTCCGCAGGTCCGCGCTGGTGATGCCGACCACCCGCTGGTCGAGCCGCGACTTCACCGGGCGTCCGTGGTCGTCGAAGAACCGCAGGCACACGTCCCCCACGGCGCCGAGCGCCCGCAGCTCGTCCTGGTCGGCCGCGGCCACCGCGTTGCCCGACTGCAGCAGCAGCGGCGACGGCTCCAGACTGCCGATCCCGACGAGCGCGACGGTCAGTTCCTTCCACTGCGCCATCACCGCGGCGACCGCGTCGTCCTGGGTCAGCGCGCGCCGGATCGCGGGCGTCCCGACCAGGCCGGGCGACGGGACGAACACCGGCCGCGCGCCGGTCAGCTCGGCCAGGCGCCCGGTCAGCCGGGTGGCCTGTACCTGCGCTTCCGGGCTGCCGACCCCGCCGACGATCTGCACGACCCGGTCGGCGACCTGCGTGTGCTTCGGGTGCATGGCGTCGACCGCGGCGAGCAGCGTCTCGCTCCAGGACGAGATGCCGATGACGTCGCCGCCCTTGAGCGTCGCGTCCAGGTAGACGGCGGCGGCCGCACCGAGCGCGGGGATGACGTCCCCGTTCGAGCCGTCGGTGTCGACCACGACCGCGTCCCGCAGGCCGTAGCGCTGCTGCAGTTGCTCTTCCAGCTCGATGTGGACGCCCGGCGGCAGTACGACGACGGTGCGGACGATGCCGCGGGTGGCCGCCTCCTTGAGCAGCCGGGAGACGCGCGGCTGCGAGATGTTCAGCTGGGCGGCGATTTCGGGCTGGCGCATGCCCTGCTCGTGGTACATCCGGGCGACCTTGGCCAGCATCCGCAGCTGCTCGGCGCCCGCGGTGCGCACGCCGGTGACCGGCATCTGAGTCCCCCTCATATCTATTCAGCGCGAGTGTATCCATCGCCGCGGGCGGGGCCCCCCNCGCGGGGCCGCCCGAGTCTCAGGACTTCCGGGCGAAGACGCCGAACTGGTCCGCGTTCGCCTTGGTGACGATCTCGCAGTCGATCGACTGCTTCTCCGGCTGACCGGACTTGCCGTCCTTGATCGTCTTGTCGGCCTGCTCCACGGCCTGCTCCGCGGCGAGCGCCGCCGGCTGGAGAGCGGTCGCGAGCATCTCGCCGGCCTTGATCGCCGCGATCGCGTCCGGGCTGCCGTCGAAGCCGACCACCACGACCTTGTCGATCAGGCCTGCGCCCTTCAGCGCCGCGACCGCGCCCAGCGCCATCGTGTCGTTACCGGCGATCACACCCTGGATGTTCGGGTTGCGCTGGATGATCGTCTCCATCTTGGTGAACGCCTCCTGCTGGTCCCAGTTGGCGCTGACCTGGGCGACCCGCTTCATCGCCGGGTACTGCGAGATGACGTCGGCGTAGCCCTTCGACCGGACGCCCGCGTTGGTGTCGGACTCCTTGCCGGTCAGCTCGACGTAGTTGCCCTTGCTCTGCATGCCCTTGACGAACTCCTGCGCCGCCAGCTGCGCGCCCTGGGCGTTGTTCGAGACGATCTGCGCGGTGGCGACGCCGGTCTTGTTGATCTCCCGGTCGATCAGGAACACCGGGATTCCGGCGTCCTTGGCCTTGGTGACCGGGCCGATGGAGGCGTCGGCGCCGGCGTTGTCGAGGATGATCGCCTTCGCCTTGCGGGAGATCGCGGCGTCGATCAGCTCGCTCTGCTTGTTCGGGTCGTCGTCGTGGGAGGCGACCGAGGTCTCGTAGCCGAGCTCCTTGGCCTTCGCGGCGGCGGCGTCCGCCTCGGCCTTGAAGAACGGGTTGTCCGGGGACGGCGTGATGATCGCGATCAGACCACCGGCGTCGCTGCTCGCGTCGCCGCTGCTCGAGTCGCTGTCGTCGCCGCCGCACCCGGCGAGCGCGAACGCGCCGAGCGAGAGAGCGAGTCCGGCTGCGGCCAAACGGCGCAGTCTGAGGGACATGGGGATACCTCCGCAGTGAGGGTTGGGGGTTCGAACGGGTGGTCTGAGGGGGCCTCGCGGATCAGGAGGCCGGAGCCTTCGCGGCGGGCGCCGGGGCGGTCTCGGCTGCGGCCGCCGCCGCGGCGCCACGCTTCTGGAATCGCTGCTGGCCCTGGTCGAGGACGACGGCCAGCACGATCACCGCGCCCTTGATCAGGATCTGCCAGAACGTCGAGATGCCGAGGTTCACCAGGCCGTCGGCGAGGAAGCCGATGACGAACGCGCCGACCAGCGTCCCGCGCACGTTGCCGCGTCCGCCGGAGAGGGCCGCGCCGCCGATGACGACCGCGGCGATCGCGTTCAGCTCGAACGTCTCGCCGGCCTGCGGGGCGGCCGACGTGAGCTCGGACGCGATGATCAACCCGGAGAGCGCCGCGCACGCCCCGGAGATCATGTAGACGCGCGTCTTGACCCGGCGCACCGGCACGCCGGACAGCTCGGCCGCCCGCTCGTTGCCGCCGGTCGCGTAGAGCCACCGGCCGAACGGCGCTTTGCGGATCAGCACCGTGATCACGATCGCCAGCAGCGCCAGCAGGTAGATCGAGACCGGGATGCCGAGCAGCTTGCCGGTGCCGAGCCAGTCGAACCCGGTGTTACCGAGCTCCGGGTCGCCGCCGAGGTTCGGGTACGTCTCGCCGTCGGAGATCAGCAGCGCTGCGCCGCGGGCTACGTAGAGCATGCCGAGCGTCGCGATGAACGGTGCGACGTTGAATCGCGTCACCAGTACGCCGTTGATCGCACCGACCAGCGTTCCGACCGCGATCGCCACCAGGATCACGACCCACACCGGCGGGTAGGCGACGACGCCGAAGAGCGTCACGCCACCGAGCAGCTCGCCGGCCACCACGCCGGACAGGCCCACGATCGAGCCGACCGAGAGGTCGATACCGCCCTTCAAGATGACCAGCAGCATGCCGAGCGCCAGGATGCCGTTGATCGCGACGTGCTTCGTCATCGTGATCACGTTCGTCACGGTGAGGAACGTGTCCGACAGCAGGCTGAAGACGATGATCAGCACCGCGAGCGCGATGAACGCGCGCGCCTCGAACGCCACGTTGAGCAGGCGCAGGCGGTGGGCCTGTGCGGCGGCCGAGGCTGCCGCTTCGCGGCGTTCGCTGGTGGGAGGTGGAACCGTCGCGGTACTCATGACGCCTCTCCGGTCTTCGATGACGATGGGGCGGCGGACGTCGTGGGCAAGACGCCACCGGCGGCGCTCATCAGCTCTTCGCGGGTGAGCGCGCCGCGGCGGAACTCGCCGACGAACCGGCCCCGCGCCAGGACCAGCAGCCGGTCCGGGATGTGCAGGGCCTCCTCCGCCTCGGAGGTGGTGAACAGCACGGCGAGGCCGCGCTGGGCCTGCTCGGCCATGAGCGCGAACACGTCGGCCTTCGCGCCGACGTCGACGCCGCGGCTGGGTTCGTCGAGCAGCAGCACCCTCGGGTCGGTGAGCAGCGCCTTGCCGATGACGACCTTCTGCTGGTTGCCGCCGGACAGCGCGCCGATCGGCGAGCGCGGGCTGCTCGTCTTCACCGTGACGTCGGTGATCGTGCGGGTGACCGCGGTGTCCTCGCGTTCCCGGGAGAGGAACAGCCGCTTGACGAACGCGAGCAGGCCGGCGAGCGAGAGGTTCTCCCCCACGGTCATCGTCTGGACGAGCCCGTCGCGCTGGCGGTCCTCCGGCACGAGCATCACGCCGCGGGCGATCCGATCCCGGATGCTCTGGTGGCCGGTGAGGGGTTCGCCGGCCAGCTCCACCGAGCCGGACTGGATCGGGATCCGACCGGCGAGCGCTTCGAGCAGCTCGGTGCGCCCGGCCCCCATCAGCCCGTAGAGCCCGACGATCTCACCGGCCCTGACCCGCAGCGAGATGCCATCGAGCGCGAGCCGGTCGTTGTTCGCCGGGTCCGGCACGACCAGGTCGGAGACCGTGAGCAGCTCGTCGCCGAGCACCGTGTCGCGGTCCGGGAAGAGCGACTCGGAGTCCCGGCCGACCATCTGCCGCACGATCCAGCCCAGGTCGACGTCGTCCGCCTCGGCCGTGGCCACCAGCGCGCCGTCCCGCAGCACGACGACGTCGTCGGCGATCTCCAGCGCCTCGTCGAGGTGGTGGGAGATGTAGACGACCGCGACGCCGTCGGCGGTCAGCTCCCGGATCATCCGGAACAGGACCTCGACCTCGGGCTCGGAGAGCGCGGACGTCGGCTCGTCCATGATCAGCACCCGGGCGTCCTGCAGCAGTGCGCGGGCGATCTCGACCAGCTGCTGCTGCCCCAGCCGCAGCTCACCGACGAGCGTCCGGGGGTCGATCTCCTCCTCCAGGCGGCGCAGGATGCCCGCGGCGAGCGTCCGCTCCTCCTTGCGGTCGACCGCGCCCGCGGCGGTCACGCGCTCCCGCCCGAGGAACAGGTTGTCCTCGATGGACAGGTTCGCGCAGAGGCTCAGCTCCTGGTGGATGATGACGATCCCGGTGTCGGCCGCGGCTCGGGCCGAGGTGAAGACGACCGGTTCGCCGTCGACCGCGATGTGGCCGGTGGTCGGCGTCTCGATGCCGGCCAGGATCTTCATCAGCGTCGACTTGCCCGCCCCGTTCTCGCCGAACAGTGCGGTCACCCGCCCGGCGCGGGCGGCGAAGTCGACGCCCTTGAGCGCGTGCGTCCCGCCGAAGACCTTGGTGATCGCCGACCCGGTCAGCACCGGCGCGCTCACGGCGTGACCTCGAACTTCACCGGGGTCAGCGTGACCACTTCCGGGGTGAGGAAGGTGAAGGCACCGACGACCGAGATCTTCTTGCCGGTAAGGGTCGCCGGCGTGGTGCCGGCCAGAACCTGCGTCCGCACCTCGTTGTTCAGCGCGGTACCGGCGTCGGCGTACTGGACCTGGTTGAGGAAGTCGCCGAACTTGATCGTCCCGGTCGCGTCCCGCAGCGACGTGCCGGTGATCGCCGGGCCGACCTGGACCCAGACCTGGGTGCCCGGCGGCAGGCCCTCGACGGTGAGCGAGAGCAGGCTGCCGTTCAGCTCGCCGCCGGTGCCCTCGGCGCTGGCCGGGAAGCTGTACGGGCTGCTGCCCTCGCGCTTTCCGTACTTCGCGCCGGCGGCGTCCGCGTCGGCCCGGAGCGCGGGAACCAGCTCGGTGAGCGGCACCGCGTTCTCCTCGATCAGCGGCGCGACCTTGCCGAACGTCTCCTTGCCGTAGGCGGCGGGGTCGAACTGCTGCTCGGCCGCGGCCTTCGTCGCCGGAGCGTCGGCCGAGCGCCACTCGGTGGCCAGGCCCATCGCGGCGAGCACGGCGACGACCACCGCGGCCTGGACGAGCCGCACCCTGCGGGTCGGCCGGGTGCGGACCGCACGGCCGCCCGACGCCCGGGTGTGTGCCGAGGCCCGCGGCGGGGGCGCCACGGCGTCCGGGGCGGGTGCCTGCTCCGACGCGGGGGCCGGCGCCTCGGCGTGTGACTCGGTCGGCGATGACTGCGTCACGGAAGCCTCCTCGAGGCGGGTTGCGGGGTGTCGGCCGGGAAGTCGGCCAGCGGCTGGGCACGCGCCCTGGCGAGCGCCGCGTGCCAGCCGGCCTGCGCGGCCCGACGCTGCTCGGATGAGGTCGTGGGGCGGAACGCGGTGCTGTTCCGCGGACGGGCTGCCAGCTCGTCGACGCTCCAGAGCCCGGCGCCGACTCCGGCGAGCCGCGCGGCGCCGAGCGCGGACAGGTCGGCTTCGTCCGCCCGGTGGACCGCCCGCCCGGACAGATCGGCTTGGGCCTGCATGACCGTGGCGCTGCGGGACAGCCCGCCGTCGGCGAGCAGCGTCCCGATCGGGCCGCTGACCGCCTCGACGGCCGCGACGACGTCCTCGACCTGGAAGGCGACCGACTCGACCGCGGCCCGGGCCAGCGCCGGACGCCCGGTGCCGAGGGTCAGGCCGCTGACGGTGGCCACCGCGTCGGCGTCCCACCAGGGCGCGCCGAGCCCGCCGAACGCCGGGACGAACGCGACCCCGTCGGACGAGGACCCCGCGGCCGCCAGCAACTCGGTCGTCGACGTCTCGAACAGGTCGGCGAGCCAGGTGAGCGTCCGCCCCGAGGACCGGATGTTGCCCTCCAGCGCGAGCGTCGGCGCCTGGCCCCCGTGCTGCCAGCCGACCGTCAGGCACAGGCCGTGCTCCATCTCGGAGTGCCCGTCGACCACGGCCATCACCGAGGATCCGGTGCCGTAGGTGGCTTTCACGACGCCCGGACGCCAGCCGGCGTGGGCGAACAGCGCGGCGTGCGAGTCGCCGAGCACCGCCCGGACCGGCACACCGTCCGGCAACGGCGCGAGGCCGCACGCGGCCGGGAACGGACCGTCGGAGGGCGTGACCTCGCCCAGCACGGCGGCCGGCACCCCGAAGAGCTCCAGCAACCGGTCGTCCCAGGCCCCGGTCCGGACGTCGAGCAGCTGGGTGCGCGACGCGTTGCCGATCTCGGTCCGGTGTTCCGGCGAGAAGCGGCTGAGCAGCCAGGAGTCGACCGTCCCGAGGCACAACTCCCCCGTCCGGCTGCGCCGCCGGTCCGGGTCGTACGTGTCGAGCAGCCACTGCGCCTTGAGCGCGGAGAACATCGGGTCCAGCGGTAAGCCGCTGACGGCGGCGACCAGCGGCCCGGCGCCCTGGGCCAGTAGCTCGGCGCATCGGTCCGCGGTGCGCCGGTCCTGCCAGCCGAGCAGTGGGCCGACCGGATCGCCGGTCACCCGGTCCCAGAGCACGAGCGACTCGCGCTGGGTACTGAGACCCACCGCGACGACGCGCCCGGCGTCCTCGCCCGGAACACAGTTCGCGACCGCGAGGCGCACGCTCTCCCAGACCTCGGCCGGGTCCTGCTCGACCCAGCCGGGGCGCGGATGCGCCGTGGCGAGCGGCGCGGACGCCGAGCCGACGACGGCGCCGGAGACATCGACCAGGAGCGCCTTGGTGGCGCTGGTGCCCTGGTCGATCGCGAGGATCAGGGGATCAGGAGTGGAGGCCATGGCCGAGCAGCTCTCTGGCGGCGGCGACGATGCCGTCGGTGGTCAGCCCGAAGTGCTCGAGCAGGAACTCGGCGCTCCCGGTCGGCGCGAACACGCCGGGGACACCCAGGATGCGCATCCGCACCGGGCTCTCCGCGACGACCAGCGACGCGACCGCGGCACCGAGCCCGCCGCTGACCGTCGCCTCCTCCGCGGTGACGATGCCGCGGGTCTCCCGGGCGGCGGCGAGCACCACGTCGACGTCGAGCGGGTCGACGAACGGCATGTTGATCACGCGCACGCCGATGCCCTCGGCGCGCAGCCGCTCGGCGGCGGCCAGCGCCCGGGAGACCAGTGTGCCGACCGCGATCACCGTGACGTCGTCGCCGTCGGTGAGCGTGTTGGCGATGCCCGGTCCGAACGGGGCGTCCGGTGGCGTCACGGCGGGGACCTTGAACCGGGGTATGCGGAGGTACGACGGGCCGGGGTTGGCCGCGGCCCAGCGCACGGCCGCGCGGGTCTGCTCGGGATCGGCCGGGACGACGACCGGCAGGTCCGCGACCGCCCGCATCCAGGACAGGTCCTCGATCGAGTGGTGCGTCGGCCCCAGCTCGCCGTAGGCCATGCCCGGGCTCTGCCCGCAGAGGACGACGTGCGTGTTGCTGTAGGCGGCGTCGGCCTTGATCTGCTCCAGCGCACGCCCGGTGAGGAACGGTGCCGCGGCCGAGACGAACGGGATCTTGCCGCCGTTGGCCAGACCGGCGCCGACGCCGACCAGGTCCTGCTCGGCGATGCCGACGTTGATCAGCCGGTGCGGGAAGCGCTCGCGGAAACCGACGAGGTTGCTGGAGCCCACCGAGTCGTTGCAGACCGCGACGATGCGCTCGTCGGCCTCGGCGAGCCGGATCAGCTCGTCGGCGAAGGCCTGGCGGCAGTCGTACGTGGTGGCGTCGGTGACGATGCTCATCGGAGTTCCTCCAGGGCCGCGCGGACCTGCTCCGGCGACGGCACCTTGTGATGCCACTCGACCCGGTCCTCCATGAACGAGACGCCCTTGCCCTTGATCGTGTGGGCGACGATCGCGACCGGCTTGCCGGTGGTCGACGGCTCCAGCGCCTGCAGCAGCGCGGCGTGGTCGTGCCCGTCGACCTCCCGCAGCTCCCACCCGAAGCTGCGCCACTTGTCACCGAACGGCTCGAGCGACTTCGTGTCCTCGGTGCGGGCGCCCTGCTGGAGGCGGTTGCGGTCGACGATCGCGGTGAGGTTGGCCAGCTCGTAGTGGCTGGCGGTCATCGCCGCCTCCCAGTTGCTGCCCTCCTGCATCTCACCGTCGCCGAGGACGACGACCGTGCGCCAGGACGCGCCGTCGAGCTTCGCGGCGAGGGCGGCGCCGGTGGCGACCGGGAAGCCGTGCCCGAGCGGGCCGCTGTTCGTCTCCACGCCCGGCACCTTCACCCGGTTGGGGTGGCCGTTGAGCGCGGAGAGCGGCGCCATGAACGTCGCCAGCTCGCTGCGCGGGAAGAAGCCGCAGTAGGCGAGCGTCGAGTAGAGGGACGCCGCGCAGTGCCCCTTGGACAGCACGAACCGGTCGCGGTCCTCCCGGAGCGGGCGCGTGGGGTCCAGGTTCAGCACGCCGGCGAAGCAGGTCACCAGGATGTCGGTGACCGAGAAGTCGCCGCCGATGTGTCCAAGCTTGGCGGTCGCGATCATCTCGACCACACTCCGACGCACGGCGAGCGAGATCTTCTGCAGCTCGGCCACCTTCTCCTGGACCGTCGCGTCGGCGAGCCGCACACGAAGGTCCCGGTACTCCGCTGCCAGCGGCGGGTCAGCCACTAACATGGTGAATATCTATTCCGGTTCGAATGTGCATACCGATAGCCTGAGGCGAGACTCGGCGATTCGTCAAGCATCTCTTCACCACAGGCCACCGTTGACAGGAAATCTGCCGGAAACTACGTTGACCGAAACTCCCATTCGGCTATGAATGGATATTCAGATGGAGCCGTTATTCGGTGCCGGCATTTGGCACTTCGGGCAGTACGTCGACCGTTACGCCACGGACGGATATGGTCCCCCGGTCACCACGCTGGAGGCGATCGACCGGGCCGGCCAGGTGGGCTCGCTCTCAGTCGTCGACCTGACGTACCCGTTCAACCCCGTCGACCTGCCGGTCCCCGACGTCGCGGACGCGTTGAAGCGCAACAATCTGCGCGCGATCGCGATCACGCCGGAGATCTACACCCGGAAGTTCGTGAAGGGGGCGTTCACCAACCCGGACGCCGCCGTGCGGCGGGAAGCGATCGAGCTGATCTCCGCGGGTGCCGAGGTGGCGCGGGAACTGGGCTGCGACTACGTCAAGCTCTGGCCGGGGCAGGACGGGTGGGACTATCCGTTCCAGGCGGACTACGCGGAGCTGTGGAAGCTGTCGCTGGACGGGGTCCGGGAGCTGGCCACGAACTTCCCGGACCTCAAGTTCGCGATCGAGTACAAGCCGCGCGAGCCGCGGAACCGGATGGTGTTCTCCGGGGTCGCGCGGACGCTGCTCGGCATCGAGGAGATCGGGCTGCCGAACGTCGGCATCCTGCTCGACTTCGGCCACTCGCTCTACGGCGGGGAGTCACCGGCGGACGCCGCCCGGCTCGCGATCTCCCGCGGCCGACTGTTCGCGATCGACGTCAACGACAACTTCCGCGGCTGGGACGACGACATGGTCGTCGGGTCGGTGCACCTCACCGAGACGTTCGAGTTCTTCTGGACGCTGCGCGACTGCGGGTGGGACGGCGTCTGGCAGCTCGACCAGTTCCCGTTCCGCGAGGACCAGGTGGAGGCGGCGCGGGACGGCATCGAGGTGATGCGCGCGATCCACCGTGCGCTGGACCTGGTCGATCGGGACGCGCTCCGCGCCGCACAGAGCGCCCAGGACGCGCTCGCCGCACAGAAGATCGTCCGCAAGGCGCTCCTCAGCACCCTCCCGTAGTGGGCGGGTGGGGCCGTGCACAGTTTTCTCCCCTATCCGGGCGAAGAGTGTGCACGGTCCCGGGCGATCAGGGCGGTCAGCGCGTACTGGAAAGCGAGTTCGCTCGCGCCGATCAACGACGCGTCGCGGCCCAGGGCCGGCGTCAGTAGGGCGGCGGCGCCGCGCGCTTCGGCCATCGCCCTCCGCGCCACCTCACGCTCGATTCGCTCCCGCTCGATCCGGAGGATCTCGGCC
This sequence comes from Cryptosporangium minutisporangium, assembly GCF_039536245.1. Taxonomy (NCBI): domain Bacteria; kingdom Bacillati; phylum Actinomycetota; class Actinomycetes; order Cryptosporangiales; family Cryptosporangiaceae; genus Cryptosporangium; species Cryptosporangium minutisporangium. The sequence goes on from NZ_BAAAYN010000011.1 coordinate 226,653, forward strand.
AGCGTGTCCCCGACGACGATCGCCTCCGGGTTGAACACGTTGATCAGGATCGCGAGGGTGCGGCCGAGGCCGGTCGCCACGGTCGCCACCGCACCGGCCGCCGGCTGCCTGCCCGCCTCGGCGTCGGCGAGCACGGCGGCGACCGCGGCAGGGCCGAACGCGTCGGCTTCGATCCCCGCCTCCGCCAGCAGCGCGTGCTCGCCGATATAGGTCTCGACGCAGCCGTTGCTCCCGCAGTGGCACTCCGGTCCGTCCGGGCTCAGCATGATGTGGCCGATCTCGCCGGCGTACCCCCCGGCTCCGTACACCTCGGCGCCGTCCACGATCACTCCGCCGCCGACGCCGACCGAGCCGACGATGTAGACGACGTCGCGCAGCTGCCGCGCGGCACCGCGCTGGTGCTCGGCGAGCGCGCCGAGGTTGGCGTTGTTCCCGATCCGCACGTCCAGGCCGTCCCCGAGCCGCGACCGCAGCTTCGCCCCGAGCGGCACGTTCCGCCAGCGGAGGTTCGGCGCATGGACCACCAGCCCGTCCGCGCGCTGGATCGTGCCGGGAACACTCACCCCGACGCCGACCAGCGTTGCGCTCGCCGGCATCTGCGCGGCCAGCCGGGCGGCGTCCCGCGCGATCTGGGCGACGACCGCGGCCGGGCTCGGCTCGGCGACGACCGTCTCGTGCCGAACGTGGACCCGGCCGCCCAGCCCCACTGCCGCCGAGACGATGCGCTCCACCTCGACCTCGACGGCCAGCACGTACGGCCCGTCCGACCGGGGCGCCACGACGTGCGACGGGCGCCCGGCCTTCTCGCCGCCACCCGGCACGCGCTCGTCCACCATGCCCCGCCGCACCAGGTCACCGACCAGGTCACCGATCGTGCTGCGGTTGAGCCCGAGCGACGCGGTGAGCTCCGCCCTGGTCAACGCACCGCGTCGATGGACCTGCTGCAGTACCTGGCTGAGATTGTGTCGCCGGATCTCGTCCGGACGCACAACCGTGGAGCGGGGCACCGTGGGGTCAGTCCTCCGCAGGACGCCTGCGGGAGAGCGCGTCGGCGCCGGCGGCCACCAGCAGCACCAGGCCGGTCACGAGGAAGACGTACGCCGAGCTGATGTTCGGGATCAGGTTCAACCCGTTCGGAATCATCGCGATGACGATCGCGCCGATGATCGCGTCACGGATCTTCCCTCGTCCGCCGAACAGTGAGGTGCCGCCGATCACGGCGGCTCCCACAGCGTAGAGGACGTCCGTATTCTTCCCGAAGTCGGACGGGACGCCACCCAGGTACGACGCGCCGATGATCCCGGCCAGCCCCGCCATGCCCGAGCAGATGATGAAGCAGGACATCCGCACCCGAGCGACGTCGATACCGGCCCGGCGGGCGGCCGCCCTGCTACCGCCGACCGCGTAGATGAAGCGCCCGTACTGGGTCCTGGCCAGGATCAGCGTCCAGAAGACGAACACGACCGCGACCAGCAGCACCGACCACGGCACGCCCTGGATCTTCGCGAATACCGTGCGCGAGCGGTCCTGGTTGAGCACGAAGACGGCCAGCCCGGTCACCGCGGTGAGCGCGCCCGCCCGGACCAACACCAGAGCCAGCGGTTCGGCCGACAGCCCGGCCCGGCGCCGGGTGATCGCGCGGCGTGCGGTGGTGCCGAGGTACGCCACCATCGCGAGCGCCCACACCACCCACGCGAACACCACTGGCATGTAGCCGTTCTCGATGTTGTTGACCAGGTCGTAGTTGCGGGTCGGGATCGCCGCACCGGTGCCGATGAACGTCAGCAGCGCGCCCTGCCAGGCGAGGAACAGGGCCAGCGTCACGATGAACGACGGGATGCCGATCCGGGCCACCAGGAACCCGATCAGGGTGCCGATCGACGTGCCCACCGCCACCGACAGGAACATCGCCAGCAGCTGGGTCGACCCCAGCTGCGCCACGGCGACGACGATCCCGAGCGCGATGATCACGGCCGGGATCCACAGCCGGGACAGCGCGGCCAGCACCACGGTGGCGGCCATGATCAGCATCAGCACGACGAACACGCCGGTACCGAGCGCCAGCCGGAGGTCGCCGTCCTGGTTGAGCGCCAGCGCCATTCCCGCGGCGCACACCCCACCCGCGGTTCCTGCCGACAGGTCGATCTCCCCGATCAGCAGCACGAACACCATGCCCATGCCGAGGACCGAGATCTGCGCCGCCTGCTGCAGCAGGTTCGCGAAGTTGCCCTTGCTGAGGAAGACGTCGCTGGTGTTGGCGAAGATCACGACGAGGAGGGCCGCGCCGAGCACGGCCGGGAGCGCGCCGCTCTCGCCGCCCCGCACCCGGGCGACGTAGGCGCGGAACGCCTCGAGGAGGGTGCGGGGGCCGACGTCCGCGGCGAAGGCTTGGGCGTCGGCGTCCGGAAGCTCGCGAAGCGCGGGCGTGGTGTCGGTCATGGGAAGCCTCACAGGTTCGCGTCGGCCGTGGCGCGGGAGAGTCCGAGGTCGCCGGACCGGCCGGTGGTGATCAGCTCGACGACCTGGCCCACCGAGGTGTCCGCCGCTCGCACCTCGGCCGCGATCCGGCCCAGGTAGAGCGCGTCGATCCGGTCGGCGACCTCGATGACGTCGTTCATGTTGTGCGAGATCAGGACGACGCCGAGGCCGCGGTCCGCCAGGCGCCGCACCAGGTCGAGGACCTGTCGCGTCTGCGCGACGCCGAGCGCGGCCGTCGGCTCGTCGAGGATGACGATCCGGGAGTTCCAGAGCACGGCCTTGGCGATCGCCACCGTCTGCCGCTGCCCGCCGGAGAGGCTGCTCACCGGCTGGCGCACGGACTTCACCGTGCGGACCGACAGGCTGGCCAGCACCCGCCTGGCCTGGGCTTCCATCGCGCCCTCGTCGAGCGTCCGGAGGCGGGTCTTGGACTCGCGTCCGAGGAACATGTTCTGGACGATGTCGAGGTTGTCGGCGAGCGCCAGATCCTGGTAGACGATCTCGATGCCGAGCGCGGCGGCGTCCCGCGGACTGCTCAGCGTCACCGGGTTGCCCTCGAACCGGAACTCACCGGAGTCGACGTGGTGGATGCCCGCGATGCACTTGATGATCGTCGACTTGCCAGCCCCGTTGTCGCCGACGAGGGCGGTCACCTCGCCGGCGTGTACCGAGAGGTCGATGTCGTGCAGGACTTGGACCGGGCCGAAGCTCTTGTTGACCTTGCGTAACTCGAGAATGGGGGTGTCGGCCACGAGACCTCCTTCGGGCGGGACGACTGGGCGCACCGGTGGGTGGGTCCTCCACCCACCGGTGCGAGGGGGTCAGACGACGCCGGCCTCGGTGCAGAGCGCGGCGTACTTGCCGGTGCACAGCTGGGCCTTGGTGACGAAGCCGTCGGCGACGACGTCCTTCACCGTCTCCTTGGTGATCGGCTTCGGGGTGAGCAGCAGCGACGGGACGTCCCGCTTGCCCTGGTCGTCGCGGACGGTGCCGGTGGTCTCCGCCTTCTCGTTCTTCAGCAGCGCGACCGCGAGCTTGACGAGCCCCTCGGCCTCTTCCTTGATCGGCTTGTAGACGGTCATGCACTGGTCACCGGCGAGGATGTTCTGCAGGCCGCCGACCGAGGCGTCCTGACCGGTGACCGGCACCCGGAGGCCGTTCTTCTTCAACACGGTGATCGCCGAGTTGCCGAGCGTGTCGTTGGCGGCGAGGACGCCGTCCACTTTGCCGCCCGCGGCGGTGAGCAGCTGCTCGAAGATCGTGACCGCCTTGGCGGCCTCCCAGTCCGGCACGCTCTGGTCGCCGACCTTCTTCCAGCCCTCCTTGTACTTCGGGTCCAGCACCGAGTCGTAGCCCTGCTTGAACAGCGTCGCGTTGTTGTCCGTCGGAGAGCCGTTCAGCTCGATGACCGACGGGTTGGTCTTCTTCGCCGCGGTCAGGCAGTCCACCAAGCCTTGGCCCTGGAGCTCGCCGACCTTCACGTTGTCGAACGAGACGTAGTAGTCGGCGGAGCCGCCGAGCGTCAGCCGGTCGTAGTCGATCGTCTTCACACCGGCGGCCTTGGCCTTGCTCTCGACCTGGGCGCCGGTCGCGGAGTCGAGGTTGACGATCGCCAGGATCGACACCCCGTCCTGGATCATCCCGTCCGCGATCGAGACGAACTTGCTCTTGTCGCCGAGCGCGTTCTGGATGTCGGCCTCGACCCCCGCCTCCTCGAACGCCTTGGTCAATAAGGGTTTGTCGAAGCTTTCCCAGCGGGTCGAGGACTGGGTGTCCGGAAGGATCACCCCGACCTTGCCCTTGACCGCCGAGTCGGTGTCGGCCGAGTCCGACGACGAGTCGTCGCTGCCGCATGCCGCGAGGACGAGCGCAGTGACGGCACCGAGGGCGACCATTCCGAGCCCACGCATACGCATAGCTCTCCCGCCTTCCCCCTAGAAGGGACTGACGCCGGCCACCGACGCCAGACTTTGTTGTGGCCGGGAACATATAGGGGCCGGGTGCTGCCCGTGAAGAGGTCGTTACGGATCCGTTACCGCCGCCGACGCGGACGCACGGCCGGCCACAGCGTCACGCGCGGGCGGCGGTCTCTTCCTCCAATAGCCTGTCGGCTAGGGCGTCGATCGCCCGATCGAGACGAGCGCGGTCGGCCGGATCGGTGGTGTCCCAGTCGTCGAGCTGGGTGTCCAGCCACCGCCGCCACGCCGCCGTGATCTGCGCGAACGCGTCCGCTCCGGCCTCGGTGAGCGCCAGCCCACCGCCCTCTGCGCGCAGGTGCCCGTCCTGCACCGCCTGCGCGAAGACCGGCGCGATGACGTCGGGCGGAACCCGGTGGGCGAGCGCGACCTCCTCCAGCGTCGGCGGGCTTCCCTGGCGTCCGCGCAAGTGGACCTGGCCCACCACCCACGCCTGTCCCGGACTGAGCGCGGTCCCCGACCCAGCGAGGACCGACGGCGCCGCGGTGGGGGCGAGGCGCCGGATCAGCTGCGCCACGGTGCGCTCCAGCTGCCGGTCGGCGTCCGCGGTGTCGGGGGTTCCGAAACCCTCGCCGACGTCGGTCGCCCCGGCCCGCGCGGTGTCCCGCAACGGCACCTGCTTGAGGAAGAGCGAGACCAGGAACCCGACGATCGCGATCGGCACCACCCAGGTGAAGACGTGGTTGATCGCCTCGGCGTACGCGGTGACGAACGGCTCGGCCTGCGCTGCCGGGAGATCGTGCAGCGCCGCCGGGTCGGTGACCACAGCGCTCGACACCCCCGGCGACCCCGCGAACGCACCGGTGAGCTCGGCGGACAGCTGGTTGGAGTAGAGCGTCCCGAACACCGCGGTACCGACCGCGCTGCCGACCGTCCGGAAGAACGTGACGCCCGCCGTCGCGGTCCCGAGGTCACCGTAGGCGACGGTGTTCTGCACCGCGATCGTGAGCACCTGCATCGCCAGGCCCAGCCCGGCGCCGAGCACGAACATGTAGAGCGATTCCAGCGCGACGCCGGTGTGCTGGTTCATCGTCGACATGAGGAACAGGCCCACCGCCATCACCGCGGTACCGGCGATCGGGAACGCCTTGTACTTGCCGGTTCGGCTGATCACCGAGCCGCTGACCATCGACATGATCAGCAGGCCGGCCATCAGCGGCAGCGTGCGGAAGCCGGAGCCGGTCGCCGAGACACCGTCGACGTACTGCAGGTAGGAGGGCAGGAACGTCATCGCGCCGAGCATCGCGAACCCGACGACGAAGCTGAGCACCGAGCACACCGTGAACACCGGGTTAGCGAAGAGCCGCAGCGGCAGCATCGGCTCGGCGGCGTTCTTCTCGGCGAAGGCGAACAACACGAGGAACGCGGCCGCGCAGCCGAACATGCCGAGGATCACCGGCGAGGTCCACCCGTACTCGTCCCCACCCCACTCCAGCGCCAGGATCAGCGAGACGACGCCGAGCGTCACCAGCACGATGCCCAGGTAGTCGATGAGCGGTTTGGTCGCGATCGTCACCGAGGGGATCGTCCTGGCCGCCATCACGACCATCACGACCGCCACCGGCAGGTTGACGTAGAAGCACCAGCGCCAGGACAGGTGGTCGGTGAACAGCCCGCCGAGCGTCGGGCCCAGCACCGTGGTCAGACCGAACACCGCACCGAGCGCACCCTGGTACCGGCCGCGGTCGCGCAGCGGGATGACGTCGGCGATCAGCGCCTGCGCCGTCACCATCAGGCCGCCGCCACCGATGCCCTGGATCGCGCGGCCGATGATGAGCAGCGTCATGTTGTGCGCTACCCCGGCCACCGCCGACCCGAGCACGAACAGGATCGCGGAGAGCTGGAAGATCACCTTCCGGCCGAACAGGTCACCGAACTTGCCGACCAGCACCGACGCGACGGCCTCGGTGAGCATGTAGGCGGTGACCACCCAGGCCATGTGCCCGGCCCCACCGAGGTCGGCGACGATCGTGGGCAGCGCCGAGGAGACGATCGTCTGGTCGAGCGCCGCCAGCAGCATGCCGAGCAGGATCGTGGTGAAGACCAGGTTCATCTGGGTGCGCGACATCGTCGGGGGCCGGCCCGTCGCGACGTCACCCGCGGTCACGCGACCGAGACCTGTCTGTTAAGCCGCATAAGTCCCGTATAGCACGTTCCTTGATCACGCGTTTCCCGCCGCACCGAACAGTGATGCGGAGCCTCCGGGTCGGGCACGTCACACGGTTTATAAGTTGCTGCAAGCAACTTCTGCGATAAAGTTGCATGCGTCAAGGACATAACGCTGGGCCGCTCGACACCGGGGCCCGCGCTTGGCGGACACGAGCCGCAGGGCCGTCCGCCCGGAGAGGGAGCGCTGCGCTCCAACTGAGGGGACACGCATGACGACCGCTACCGAGGCGAGGCCCGCCGCCGGAGCATCACCGACCGCGGGGCCGATGTCGCACCGCGAGATCCTCGAGGCCCTGACCGGTCTCCTGCTGGGCATGTTCGTGGCGATCCTGTCGTCGACGATCGTCACCAACGCCCTCCCGACGATCCTCACCGACCTGAACGGCGGCGAGTCCGCCTACACCTGGGTGGTCACCAGCACGCTGCTCGCCACCACCGCCACCACCCCGATCTGGGGCAAGCTCGCGGATCTGACGAGCAAGAAGACGCTGGTGCAGATCGCGCTGGTCATCTACGTCGCCGGGTCGGCCCTCGCCGGGCTCTCGCAGAACATCGGCGAGCTGATCGCCGCCCGAACGATCCAGGGCATCGGAGTCGGCGGTCTGACCGCGCTCGCCCAGGTCATCATGGCGGCGATGATCGCGCCGCGGGAGCGCGGCCGGTACTCGGGCTACCTCGGTGCGGTGTTCGCGGTCGCCACGGTCAGCGGGCCGCTGATCGGCGGCGTCATCGTCGACACGTCCTGGCTCGGCTGGCGCTGGTGCTTTTACGTCGGTGTTCCGGTCGCGGCGCTCGCGCTGGTCGTCCTGCAGAAGACGCTGCACCTGCCGGTCGTCAAGCGGAAGGTCAAGATCGACTACCTCGGCGCCACGCTGGTCACGGCGGCGGTCTCGCTGCTGCTGATCTGGGTCTCGCTCGGCGGCAACGAGTTCGCCTGGGCCTCCTGGCAGACCGCGCTGATGGTGCCCGGCGCCCTCGTCCTCGGGCTGCTGTTCGTCCTGGTCGAGTCGCGGGCGAGTGAGCCGATCATCCCGCTCGCGCTGTTCCGGAACCGCACGGTCACGCTCGCCACCGTCGCCAGCCTCTTCGTCGGCGTCGCGATGTTCGGCGCGAGCGTGTTCCTCAGCCAGTACTTCCAGATCGCCCGGGGCAACTCCCCCACCGCGTCCGGGTTGATGACGCTGCCGATGATCGGCGGGCTGTTCCTCGCGTCCACGCTCTCCGGGAAGATCATCACCGCGACCGGGAAGTGGAAGCGGTTCCTGGTGGCCGGCGCGTTCCTGGTCACCGTCGGCTTCGCGCTGATGGGAACGGCCCGGGCCGACACCCCGTACTGGCACCTGGCGCTCTTCATGGCGCTGATCGGCGTCGGTCTCGGCATGACGATGCAGAACCTGGTGCTGGCCGTGCAGAACACGGTGAAGGTCAGCGAGCTGGGCACGTCGAGCTCCACGGTGGCGTTCTTCCGGAGCCTGGGCGGCGCGGTCGGCGTCTCGGCACTCGGTGCGGTGCTCGGCCACAAGGTCACCGACTACCTGGCCGAGGGCTTCCGGGCGATCGGCGTGACGTCGACCGGCGGGGACAGCGGCAGCCTGCCCGACCTGGACGCGCTGCCGGCCCCGGTCCGGACGGTCGTGATGGACGCCTACGGCCACGCGGCCGGCGACGTCTTCCTGGTCGCCGCCCCGTTCGCGCTGCTCGCGTTCGTCGCGGTGCTGTTCATCCGGGAGGTCGCACTGCGCACCAGCAACGCGGAGCCGGTTCCGGCCCCCACCCCGGCGGCTCCGGCCGCCGCGAGCGAGGTCGAGAACGGGGCGGACCCGGCGCCGGTACGGGCTCCGATCGTCGCCGACGAGCCGCGACCCGTGGGCGTCGCCGCCGCTCCGGCTCCGGCGGCGGTGAGCACGCTTCCGCGGCGGACCTCTCGTCGGCCCGGTCGGCACGAGGCCGGACGGCACGAGGCGACCCGGCGCGGGGCCCGGCGCAAGGCCGAGCACGACCGCCCGTAGGAGGGCCGGGCGCCGATACGGCGCCGGACGCTTCCGGTGCCGTGCCGGGCGTCGAGAGCAAGCAGTGAAGGCCGGCCCCGCACGCGGGGTCGGCCTTCGCGGTGCGAAACCACCGGACTGTGGATACCCTCCGGCAATGGCACGCTCGTATGACCTGGTCCTGTTCGGCGCCACCGGCTTCACCGGCGGCCTGACCGCGGAGTACCTCGCCGCCTCCGCGTCCGCGGGCCTCCGGTGGGCCCTCGCCGGGCGGAACATGACAAAGCTCGCCGCGGTGCGCGACCGGCTCGGTCCGGCCGGGGCGGAACTCGAACTGCTACCGGCGGACGTGACGGACGCGGCGTCGCTGCGCGCGGTCGCCGAGTCGACGCGGGTGGTGGCCAGCACCGTCGGCCCCTACGTCCGGTACGGCGAGCCGCTGGTGGCGGCGTGTGCGGCGGCCGGGACCGACTACACCGACCTCACTGGTGAGCCCCGCTTCGTCGACGAGATGTACCTGCGCCACCACGAGACCGCGCTGCGCACTGGGGCCCGGCTGGTGCACGCCTGCGGGTTCGACTCCATCCCGGCCGACCTCGGTGCGTACTTCACCGTCGGGCAGTTACCGGAGGGTGTCCCGCTGCAGGTGGAGAGCTTCCTGCAGGCATCCGGGCGACCGTCGGCCGGGACCGTGCACTCGCTGGTCGAAGCCGTCGGCGACCTGCCTGCGGCCCAACGCGCGTTCCGCGAACGACGACGCCGCGAGAGCCGGGGGAACGGCCGTCGGGTGCACCTCACCGGTCCGCTGCCCCGCACGCACCCGGTGAGCGTCTGGACGGTGCCGCTGCCGACACTCGACCCGCAGGTCGTCGCGCGCTCGGCGACGGCACTCGACCGCTACGGCCCGGACTTCCGCTACGCGCAGTACCTGGCGCTCCCCTCCCCGGTGCACGCGGCGGCGGTGGTCGCCGGTACCGGCGCGCTGGTCGCCGCCGCGCAGGTTCCGGCGCTGCGCAAGCGAATCCTGGAGCGCTGGACGTCCGGCGAGGGACCGACCGAGGAGCAGCGGGAGGCCGGCTGGTTCTCGCTCCGGTTCACCGGCGTCGGCGGCGGGCAGCGGGTGCTCACCGAGGTCCGCGGCGATCGTGACCCGGGGTACGCGTCCACCGCGGTCATGCTGGCCGAGGCGACGCTCTGCCTGGCGACCGACACGCTGCCGGAGACCGCCGGTCAGGTCACCACCGCGGTGGCGATGGGTGACCGGCTGGTGGAGCGGCTGGACGCCGCGGGCATCACGTTCCGCGTCCGTGGGCGGTGGCAGGACTGACGCCGGAGCGCACGGTCGCGGCGGCGGGCAGGTCCAGCAGGAAGCAGGCGCCGGTGGGCCGGTTCGGCCGGTACGCGAGCCCGATCTGCCCGGCCTCGGCGAGCGTCCGGACGATGTAGAGGCCGAGCCCGGTGCCGCGCTTCGTCGTCGCGACCCCGGTGTCGGCCCGGCTGAACCGGTCGAAGAGGTGCGGGACGAAGTCCGGGGGCACGCCCTCGCCGTGGTCGCAGACGACGAGTTCGACCGTGCGGCCGAGCGAGCGGGCGGCGAGGTCGAACGGCGGGGCACCGTACTTGACCGCGTTGCCGAGCAGGTTCGTGACGATCTGGTGGAGGTGGCCGGGGTCGACCTCCACGAGCAGCCCCTCGGGCACCGAGACCGAGACGTCGAGGGCCTGGTCGGGCGGGAGCGTCAGCACCGCATCGTGCAGGGCCGCGCGCAGCTCGACGGTGGTGGTCTTCGGCAGGAGCACACCCGCGTCCAGCTGCGCGACCGTGAGGATGTCCTCGACCAGGCGGTTCAGCCGCTGACCCGCCGCCGCGATCCCGAACAGGTACTGCTGCTTGCGCGCGTCGGGCAGGCGGTCCCAGTCGTCGGTGAGGGTCTCGGCGTACCCGAGGATGCCGGTGATCGGCTGCCGGACGTCGTGCGAGAGCATCGCCACGAAGTCGGTCATCCGGTCGCGGGCGGCGGTCAGGTTGCCGTTCATCCGTTCCAGCTCGCCGGCGTGGCGGGCCAGCTGGGCGCGGGCGGCGGCCTCCTCGTCCTCCAGCCGCTTCCGGTCGGTGATGTCGACGACCTGCACCGCGAACCGCACCGGCTGGTTCCGGAGGTCGCGGAGCAGGGTGACGGTCGTGGCCGCGTGCACCGCGTGGCCGTCGGCGTGCCGGTACCGCTTCTCCAAGGTGAATCCGGGTACTCCCCCGGACAGCGTCTCGCGCATCGCGGTCTCGGTCGCCGGGAGGTCGTCCGGGTGGGTGACGTCGGCGACGGTGAGCTGCCCGATCGTCTCCCGGGAGAGGCCGAGCACGGCGCAGAACGCCTCGTTGGCCTGGCGGAACCGGCCGGTGAGGTCGGCGAGCGCCATGCCCACCAGCGAACGGTCGAACACCGTCCGGAAACGTTCCTCGCTCAGCCGCAGCTCACGGCGGCTGCGTGCGCCCCGGGCGGCGATCACGACCGCCACCAGGCCGACGACCGCCGCGGTGAGCAGACCGGCCCGGCCCCCGGTCGTCGCGCCGGTGAGCGGCGCGTAGAGCGAGACGTCCGGCACGGTCGCGACCAGCCGCCAGCCGGTACCGCTCACTGGGTAGCTGCTGAACGTCCAGTGGCCGCCCGCGCTCGGGTAGGAGCCGGAGGCCCGCCCCGACGAGTGGTGGCCCAGCGCCTGGGCTAGCGCCGGCTCGGCTCGGCCCAAACTGTTGTTCTGGCTGGTCACCGCCCGATTCGAGGCGACAACCCGGCCGACGCCGTCAACGAGGTACACCCGGTTGTCGGGGATCGTGAGCGCCTTCGCGAGGTAGGCCGAGAGTGGGCTGCGGGCCACCTCGACCGCACCAGAGAACACCCGCCGCCCGTACCGGGTCTCGAACGGCATCGCGAACGCGGTCACCGGGACGCGCTCGCTGGCCGACGGAACCACGGCGGAGACCGCGGGAACGCCGGTGAGCGTGGCGGTCCGGAGGTGCGCGTACTTCCCGAGGACGTTGGTTCCGACCAGCGCGGGGTTCGGGGGCTCGACGTGCAGCAGCCGTCCCTGGGCGTCGACGAGCACGGCGGCGGGGTAGCCGAACGTGGCTACCGAGCGCCGGAAGTCGGCGGCGCTGACGGTCTTCGCGGACAGGAAGGTCTCGGCCTGGGTGCGCTCCCGCGCCAGCACGTCCTGGACGTAACTGGCGACGAACTGGCTGCCCAGCGACGTCCGCATGTCGAACCGCTGCACCAGGTCGTCCCGGCTCGACCGCTGCGCCCAGGACAGCGCCGCCACACCGACCACGCAGAGCACCAGCCACACGGCGGTCGGCAGCAGGAGATCGCGCGTCCGGGCCCATGCCCCGGACATCGTTCGACCCTTCACCACTCGAGTTAATCAGTGAAATGCCCGGAAAGCACTTTTAGCGCTCAATCAGTCCCGGCCGTACCGTTCCAGCGTGGTGACCACCTCGTCGGCCGCCGTCCTCAACACCGCGAGCTCGGACGCGGTGAAGTCGTGAGCCTCGGTGCCGAGGACGCAGTGGGCGCCGATCACGTGCCCGTCCAGCGTGCGCAGTGGGGTGCCGGCATAACTGCGCAGCCCCATGGCGATCATCGGGTTGTCGTGCTCCTCCGGGTCGAGGGTCAGGTCCGGGATCACGCAGTCACCGCCGGGGCGTACCGCGCGGACGCAGAGCGACCACTCGATCGGCGCGCCGGGCGCGCCGCCGTACTCGTCGAGCCCGTAGCTACCCTTCACCAGCGTGGCAGTGTCGAGCACGAGGTTGGTCAACGCGATCGGCTGGCAGATCTGCTCGGCGGTGTGCGCGGCGATCGCGTCCAGCTCCTCGATCAGGTCCGGGTGGGCGAGGTCGTAGGCGGCGAGCGCCCGGAGCCGGTCGAGGGACGCGAACGCGTCGAGGTCGGCGTCGGTGAGCTGCTTCACGAGGTGGTGCTCCGCTCGAGTTCGTGCGCCTGAGCGAGCCGGTCGTAGCTCACCACCCGGATGGCCAGTGCCTCCCCGCAGAGCGCGGTGACCGGAGCCGCCGAGCGCATCGCGTCGAGCAGCCGGTCGATCGCGGCCGGATCCGTCTCGGTGCCGTCCAGCCCGGCGGCGACCAGGAGCTCCGCCCAGATCCCGGCCGCCTGCGAGCCGTAGATGCGGTCCACCGCGCGGCGGGCCTCGGCGACATCGGGGCGGGTCAGACCGGCCACCGTGCTCGCGTTCGTGGTCATGCGGTGCTGCCTCTCCCCCGTCTGACGCCTTCCTCCCTGTCGACCGCGGACCGGGCGAACTGAGCAGTCATCCGACCGAAGACGTGGCGCACGCGGAGGAGCAGACTGAGGTCCCCCACCCGCCTACGACAGGAGCTCCGCGTGGCGATCTTCTCTCCCGGCTTCCAGGGGCGACGGCGGCCCGCGAACGGCCTGCTCCCGCCCGGTCAGTACGTCACCGACGGCTTCCCCGTGCTCTCCGCCGGGCCGACGCCCCGGGTGTCGACGGACACCTGGCAGTTCACGATCAGCACCGAGTCCGGAGAGCGCCACCGCTGGTCCTGGGACGAGTTCCGGGCACTTCCGCGGGCCACCCCGACGGTCGACATCCACTGCGTCACGAAGTGGTCGAAGTTCGGCACGACCTGGGAAGGCGTGTCGCTCGACACGCTGCTCGACGGCGTGCGGACGTCGGCGTCGCACGTCCTCGTGCACTCGTACGGCGGCTACACGACGAACCTTCCGCTGGCCGACCTGCGCAACGGCAAGGCCTGGGTGGCGTTCTCCTACGACGGGAAGCCGCTCACGCCGGAGCACGGCGGGCCGGCCCGGCTGCTCGTACCGCACCTGTACTTCTGGAAGTCGGCGAAGTGGGTGACCCGGCTCGAGCTGCTCGCGGACGAGAGGAAGGGCTTCTGGGAGCGCGCCGGTTACCACGACTACGGCGACCCGTGGCGCGAGCAGCGTTACGACGGCGACTGAGCCCGCTCGGGAACCTGCTGCGCCCGCTGCTCGCGGCGGGCGAGCGTCCGGAACCAGGCGCGGCAGAGCAGCACGATCAGCACGAGGTCGACCGCGTCGCCGCCGTAGTACATGAGCTGGGCGCCGAGCTCCGCGTCCGCCGTCGGCACTCCGGCCGGTGGGTGCCCGTACAGGTACTTCGCGAGGATGTCGTGCGCGGCGAGGTACCCGACGAGGACCGCGGCCCGGAGCGGGAAGCCGGCCGGCCGGGGATGCGTGCCGAGGATCGCGGCGGCGAACAGGTAACCGGCGGCCAGCAGGTGGACGTGGAGCAGCGGATGGTTGCCGACCGCTGAGTAGAGCGGCGTCGCGTAGAGCAGCCAGAGACCGCCCGCGTTGATCACCGCCGCCGTGACCGGGTGGCCGAGCGTCCGCAGCGGGGCCGAGCGCAGCACGCGCACCAGCGTGCGGGCCCGCGCCACCGGCAGCGCCCGGAGGGCGAGCGACACCGGCGCGGCGAGCGCGAGGAGCAGCGGCGCCACCATGCCGACGAGCAGGTGGGACACCATGTGCGGGACGAACCCGTGCTCCGACAGCAGTCCGGTACCGGCGACGCCCAGCCCGAGGGTCGCGAGTCCGGCCGCCCAGCACCCGCTGCGCCGGCCAGGCCAGTGGCCGTGGCGGCGATTCGCCTCCCCGACCGCCAACCGGTAACAGAGCAGCGGTAGCGCCAGCGCGGAGCCGAGCAGCAGCAGGCCGGTCACCGAGGCCGGATCGTGGTGCGTCACGTCGTCGAGTGGGTACGGCGGGCCGTTACCAGCAGGAAGGCACCGGCGCCGAGCAGCAGCACCGCGATCACGTTCCACGCCCAGTCGTACGGCGCCACGTCGACGTGATACCGGATCTGGTGGAGCTTCAGCAGCTTGTGCTGGACCGTCCCGTCGTAGAGCTGGAACGCTCCGGCGGCGGCGAGCAGAGCCCCCCACCAGCGCCGCGCGGCGAACACCCGGCGCCGCCGGAGGTCGGCGAGCAGGAACAGCGCGGCAACCGTGGCGAACCAGCTGACCGCGTGGAACAGGCCGTCGGAGACGAGTCCGGCCGCGGCCGTGGACTTGTCGTAGAAGTGGTGCCAGTGGAGCAGCTGGTGGAACACCGTCTCGTCGACGAACGCGGCGACTCCCAAGCCGAGCAGCGCTCCCGACAGCACGTTGCGGTCCAACGGTCACCCTCTCTTCCGGCGGCGGGCGTGTGGTCCGGTTCCGGTTCCCCCTGCGAACGTCCGCAAACGGGACACCGCACGGGGCCGCGCCAAGTGGGTCACTTCGGCCACACTCCCCCCAGCGCGGCCGAATTCTCCCGGCATATCTCGTTTCGCCGGAGACGCGTCAGACTGGGGGTTTTCACATGGGGCAGGATCTCCGTCGCCGGATGAGCAGACGCCGAGCGCTCACCGTCGGTGCGCTCGGGCTGGCCGGCGCCGGCACGGCGGGGTTGGCCGGGCTGGCCGGATGCGGTGCCGGTGGACGCGGCGAGACGCGGCTACCCCCGACCGACATCCCGGTGGAGGCGGCGACGCTCGCGCTGCTGGGCGCCGCGCGGACCTGCCGCCCGTCCCGGCAGCTCGCCCAGGGCCCGTACTGGTTCGACGTCGACCGGCTGCGCAGCGACATCCGGGAGAGCCGCCAGGGCACGACGCTCCAACTCGCGCTGCGCGTCGTGGACGGTGCCGGCTGCGGAGCCCGGCCGGTGCCGGGTGCGGTCGTGGAGGTGTGGAACTGCGACGCGACCGGCCGGTACTCGGGGTTCGAGGGCGCGGGCCGCAGCGTCGAAGGGCAGACGCGGCCCGGACGACCGGCACCGCCGACCCGGCCGGCGCCGCCCGGCCCGCCGCTGGGCTGGCCCAATCCGCTCGGGGTCGAACTGCCGGCCGGTGACCCGACCGCCGATCCGATGGGTTACGCGAACCGGACGTCGGACGGGTCCTACAGCCGCGGCGACGCCGAGGCGCAGCCGGGCGACGAGAGCACGTACCTGCGTGGCGCCCAGATCGCGGACCGGAGCGGGGTCGTGCGCTTCACGACGATCTACCCCGGCTGGTACGTCGGGCGGGCGCCGCATCTGCACGCCAAGGTCTACCGCGACCGGCGGACCGTGCTCAGTACGCAGCTGTTCCTGGACGACGCGGTGAGTGACCGGGTCTACGCGGCGGCACCGTACCGGCCCCGCGACGCCCGCAGTACGCGGAACGCGTCCGACGCGTTGTTCGAGCAGTCCACACTGTTGACGCTCGCCCGCTACGGCGACGCCTACTTGGGCGCGATCAACCTCGCCGTCGACCTGCTCGACGTCCCGCCGGGCGCGGCCGGGCCGGCCTCGGGCGGTCAGTACCCTGGGGGGGTACAGTAGGGGGCGATCGAACCGGACGACGAAGGGACGGCGGCCGTGGCACACGCCTACATCGCCGACAAGGACGCCTACCTCAAGCGACTGCGCCGCATCGAGGGGCAGATCCGCGGATTGCAGCGGATGGTCGATCAGGAGGAGTACTGCATCGACATCCTCACCCAGGTGTCGGCGGCGACCAAAGCGCTGCAGTCGGTCGCACTGGGCCTGCTCGACGAGCACCTGGCGCACTGCGTGGTGGACGCCGCCCGCAACGGCGGCCCGGAGGCGGACGCGAAGGTCCGGGAGGCCTCCGACGCGATCGCGCGTCTCGTCCGATCCTGACGCCGAGCGCCGCTGCCCGCAGCGCCTTGTGGTTGTCGCATCGTGGACCCCCGGAGAGCGAGGATCCGACAACCACGCCCGTCGCGCTCAGTCCTGGCCGGGGCAGTCGCCGTCCGGATCGACGCGCGCCAGCAGCGTGCCGACCAGATCGCCGAACCGCGCCAGCTCGTCGGGGGTGAGCGGGTCGACGACCAGTGAGCGGACCGTCGCCACGTGCCCGGGCGCGGTCTGCACGACCTTCTCGTAGCCGTCCTCGGTGAGGATCGCGTTCGTGGCCCGGCCGTCCTCGAGACACGGCTGCCGCCGCACCCAGCCGCGCTGCTCCAAGCGCTTGACCACGTGCGACAGCCGGGACAGCGACCCGTTGGCCAGCTCGGCCAGCTGACTCATCCGGAGCGTGCGATTCGGCGCCTCGGACAGCTGCGAGAGCACCATGTAGTCGAAGTGGCTCAGGCCCGCGTCGCGCTGGAGCTGCGCGTCGAGCGCGGCCGGGAGCTTGATCAGAAGCCCCGCGAGCCGCAGCCACGTGCGCTGCTGGTCGGGGTCGAGCCACGGCGGCGTCGCGGTGGGGTCGGGCGAGCTGGTCACGGCCCCAGTGTACGTCATAACTTGATGCTTCAACTTTACTGCGGTAACTTAGTTGAGAGATCAACTACCTGTTGTCGGAGGCCCCGCCATGCACCCGTTCGCGACTCACCTGGAGAACGCCGCAGCGGCCGGGCCGCACCGGCTGTGGACGCCCGAGGACGGCGCCCTGCCATCGATCTACCTCAGCCACGGCGCACCACCGCTCTTCGAGGACGCCACGTGGATGGACGAGATGTTCACGTGGGCCCGGTCGCTGCCGAAGCCGAAGGCCATCCTGATCGTCTCGGCGCACTGGGAGCTGGCGCCGCTCTCGGTCAGCAGCACGCAGGCCCACACCACACCGGTCTACGACTTCGGCGGCTTCGACCCGCGGTACTACCGCATGCGATACGACACCCCGGACGCGAGCGACCTGGCCACCCGGCTGCTCTCGGTACTACCCGACACCGAGACCGTCCACGAGCACCGCGACCGTGGGCTCGACCACGGGGCCTGGGTTCCGCTCAAGGTCATGTACCCGGACGCGGACGTGCCGGTGCTCCAGATGAGCATCCCGACGCACGACCCGGCGCGGCTGATCGCGCTCGGCGAGCGGCTCCGCCCGCTGCGCGAACAGGGGGTCTTGGTGATCGGGTCCGGGTTCATGACGCACGGCCTGCGGTTCCTCCGCGACTACCGCCTGGACGCCACGGCGCCCGGCTGGTCGGCGGAGTTCGACGCTTGGGCCGCGGACGCGCTCGGCCGCGGCGACGTCGAGGAGCTGTCGGCGTTCCGGGACCGTGCGCCGGGGATGCCGTACGCGCACCCCACGCCGGAGCACTTCACACCGCTCTTCGTCGCGCTGGGCGCGGCCGACGACCCGGAGGCGCCGGTGACCACGACCGTCGACGGCTACTTCATGGGCCTGGCCAAACGGTCGTTCCAGGCCGCCTGAGGCTGTTACTCCCGAGACGGATGGGCGGTTATGTCATCCGACGAACAGTCCGGACGTCGCTTCGCCAATCGTCCCCGGCGGCGCAGAACGGGAACCTGTGCGTACCGGCCGGCAGCACTCCGAGGCCGCCATCCATACTCCGAAGGAGTACGCACGATGACCCCCCGGACCCTCCGCACTCTGCTCGCCGCCGCTGCCGCCACCGGACTGCTCGCGCTCACCGGGTGCGGTTCGATCGACGTCTCCACCGACGACGCACCGCCGTCGCCCAGGCCGACGTCCTCCGGTCCGACGACCTCGTCGACACAGCCCACCGGCGAGGCCACGGCCAGCGCCGCCCCGGCCGCGGACGACGGGCAGGTCCCGAACCCCTGCGAGCTGCTGACTCCGGCCGACGTCAACGCGCTGACGTCCCGGGAGATCACCCAGATCGACCGCGACAACGCCGGTTCGGGAGCGACCCGGACCTGCCAGTGGCAGCTGGAGGAGGGCGTGCTCGCGGTGTTCCTCGCGCCCACCACCGCCGATGACTTCGCGATCCGCGACCCCGAGGCGGTCGACGTCGACGGGATCGGGGACGAGGCGTACACGTCCTCCGGCCACCTGTTCGTCCGCACCGGCGAGCTGTCGATCGACGTCTACGCGACGGGCTCGACCGACGACGCCGGCAACCAGACCGTCGCGACCGCCACCGCCGAAAAGATCATCAACCAGCTCTGACGCCCGGAACGAACGCGGATCGGGCGCGCTACCGGCCGCCCGATCCGCGTTCATTCGCCGCTAGCTCCAGAGCGCGACGTGCACCGGGGGGCGGCGTGGGGCCGACGGCGTCCCTCCCGGCGGCGCGAGCATCGCGGCGGTCGCGCCCGGCGTCGTCACGAACTCCTGCAGCGCCCGCGCCGCCGCACTCGCCCGCCCACGCCCCAGCACGGTGGCGTACCAGAGTCCCTGCACCGGTGTTCCGGGGACGGGCACCCGCACGAGCGTCCCCTGCCGGAGGTCGGCGCGGACGACGTGCCCGAGCGCGAGCATCACCCCGTCACCGGCCCGGGTGGCCGCCACCGCCTCGGTCTCGGTCGGGAACCGCACCAGGTCCGGCCAGGCCGACTGGCGAGCCAGCCAGCGCCCCTCCTCGGCCAGCTCCTCCAGGCCGACCGGCCCGGTCAGCCACACGTGCCGCAGCGCCGCCGCCAGCGACGGCGTCTCGTCGTGCAGTGGATGGTCCGGCGCGGCGACCAGGATCCGCTGGTACCGCAGGAACGGCACCGCGTCCAGACCACCGTCCCCACCGGTCCGCGGCCGGGGACCGAGCACGACGTCGGCGGCCCGTCGGTTGAGCGCGTCGGCGAGCGCCGCACCGTCGGACACCGCCAGGTCCACCGCACAGTCCGGCAGCCGCCGGCTGAACGCGTCGAGCAGCGCGCCCGCGGCGTGCTCAGCGAAGTCGCTGGTCGCCGCCGTCCGCAGGGACGTCGTCGCGGTGCGGGTCTCGGCCACCTCGCGCCGAGCCTGCTCGGCCAGGCCGACGATCTCCTCCGCGTGCGCGGCGAGCCGACGCCCGCCAGGGGTGAACGCGATACCGCCGCCGGACCGGACGAACAGCGGATCACCCAATTCCTGCCGCAGTGCTGCCACCGCTGCTGAAACGGCCGGTTCGCTGACCCCGAGCTCGGCCGCGGCCGCCCGCAGCGATCCGAGCCGGACGACCAACGCAAAGGTACGCAGCTGGCTCAGGGTCATCGGCGACACCTCTTAACCATTCGCTTATGACGACCTTGACACTCGTGAACGCCGGTAACAAGGTCGGCCCCGGAAACCCCATCCCCCGATGTGGAGGCACCCAGGTGCAAGTTCCGGCTCCCTTTGACTACGCCCGGGCCGAGAGCGTCGAGGACGCCCTCTCCTTGTTACAGAGACACGGCCCCGAGTCGCGGGTGATCGCCGGTGGGCACAGCCTGCTGCCGATGATGAAGCTGCGCCTGGCCAGGCCCGAGTGGCTGATCGACATCAACGACCTGTTCGAGCTGGACTACCTGGTCGAGGACGGGGGCACCGTCCGGATCGGAGCACTGACCCGGCACGCCACCCTCCTGGCCTCCGACCTGATCGCGCGGCTCTTCCCGATCGTGACCGACGCCGAGAAGGTGATCGCCGATCCGATCGTCCGCAACCGCGGCACGATCGGCGGCTCGCTCTGCCAGGCCGACCCCGCCGAGGACCTCTCCACCGTCTGCGAGGTGCTCCGCGCCGAGGTCGTGATCCGCGGACTCGACGGCGAACGGGTGCTGACGATGCCCGAGATGCACCGCGGCCCGTACGAGACCGCGGTCGCCCAGGACGAGCTGCTGACCGAGATCCGCTTCCCGGTGCTCCCCCGGTCGGGCAGCGCGTACGAGAAGGTCGAACGGCGGGTCGGTGACTGGGCGATCGCCGCCGCCGGAGCGTCGATCACGCTGAGCCCCGAGGGGACGATCACGCACGCCGCGATCGGCCTGACCTCGGTCGGCCTGGACGGTCGTACCGCCACCCGCGCCGAGGAACGCCTGCTCGGGCAGCGCCCGGCCGACGAGCTGTTCGACGCGGCGGCCGCGATCGCCGCCGAGGACTGCAACCCGGTCGCCGACCAGCGCGGCCCCGTCGACTACAAGCGGCACCTCGCCGCGGAACTGACCCGGCGGGTGCTCCGCCGGGCCACCGAGCGCGCCGCGGGCGAGGAGGGCTGACATGCAGATCACACTGACCGTCAACGGCACCGAGGTCACCGCCGAGTGCGAGCCCCGCACGCTGCTGGTGCACTTCGTCCGCGACACCCTCCGGCTGACCGGCACGCACTGGGGCTGCGACACCAGCAACTGCGGCACCTGCGTCCTGCTGATGGACGGCGAGCCGGTGAAGTCCTGCACGGTGCTCGCCGCGATGGCCGCCGGACGGGAGATCCGGACGGTCGAGGGCCTGGCGCAGAACGGCACGCTCGACCCCGTCCAGCAGGGCTTCATGGCCGAGCACGGCCTGCAGTGCGGGTTCTGCACCCCCGGCATGATGATGACCGCCCGCGCGCTGCTCGACCGCAACCCCGACCCGGACGAGACCGAGATCCGGAGCGCGATCTCCGGTCAGATCTGCCGCTGCACGGGTTACTCGACGATCGTCCGGTCGGTGCAGTGGGCGGCCAAGAACCAGGAAGGCGCGCAGGCATGACGATCCTGGAACAGCCCCGCGAGACCAACCCCGCCGCCGGGGACGAGAGCCGCCCGATCGGCTTCGGCCGCCTCCAGCGCAAGGAGGACCCCCGGTTCATCCGGGGCAAGGGCCGCTACCTGGACGACATCGTGCTGCCCGGAATGCTGCACGGCGCGATCCTGCGCTCGCCGGTCGCGCACGCGAAGATCCTCTCGATCGACACCACCGAGGCGCTGGCCCACCCGAAGGTGCTGGCGGTGATCACCGGCACCGACCTCGAAGGACTCAACCTGGCCTGGGCGCCGACGCTCTCCTACGACGTCCAGGCCGTGCTCGCCACCGACAAGGTGCGCTTCCAGGGCCAGGAGGTCGCGTTCGTCATCGCCGAGGACCGGTACGCCGCCCGCGACGCGCTCGAGCTGATCGACGTCGACTACGACGTGCTGGAGCCGGTCGTCGACGTCCGGAAGGCGCTGGACGCCGACGCGCCGGTGATCCGCGACGACCTCGAGAACAAGACGAACAACCACATCTTCGACTGGGAAGCGGGCGACCAGGACGAGACCGCCGCGGTCTTCGCGAACGCCGACGTCGTCGTCAGCGAAGAGGTCGTCTACCCGCGCGTGCACCCGGCGCCGATGGAGACCTGCGGCGCGATCGCCGACTACGACCAGATCGACGGCAAGCTGACGCTCTACGAGACCACCCAGGCGCCGCACGCCCACCGGACGCTGTTCGCGCTCGTCGCCGGGTTGCCCGAGCACAAGATCCGGGTGATCAGCCCGGACATCGGCGGGGGCTTCGGCAACAAGGTCGGCATCTACCCCGGCTACATCCTGGCCGTCGTCGGCTCGATCGTCACCGGCAAGCCGGTGAAGTGGGTCGAGGACCGGTCGGAGAACCTGATGTCGACCAGCTTCGCCCGGGACTACATCATGCAGGCCGACGTGGCGGCGACGAAGGACGGCAAGATCCTCGCGGTCCGCACGAACGTCATCGCCGACCACGGCGCGTTCAACGCCAGCGCGAACCCGACCAAGTACCCCGCCGGGTTCTTCCACATCTTCACCGGCAGCTACGACCTGCAGGCCGCGTACTGCAAGGTCACCGGCGTCTACACGAACAAGGCGCCGGGCGGCGTCGCCTACGCGTGTTCGTTCCGGGTTACCGAGGCGGTGTACCTGATCGAGCGCATGGTCGACGTGCTCGCCGCGAAGCTGCAGATGGACCCGGCTCAGCTGCGGCGGAAGAACTTCATCCGGCCCGAGCAGTTCCCCTACGCGAACAAGACCGGGTGGGAGTACGACTCCGGCGACTACGAGAAGACGATGCAGGTCGCGCTGGAGCGGGCGGGCTACGACGACCTGCGCCGGGAGCAGGCCGAGAAGCGCGAGCGCGGCGAGTTGATGGGCATCGGCATCTCGTTCTTCACCGAGACCGTCGGCGCCGGCCCTCGCCGCCACATGGACATCCTCGGTCTCGGCATGGCCGACGGCGCCGAGGTGCGGGTGCACCCGACCGGTAAGGCCGTCGTGCGTCTCTCCGTCCAGACCCAGGGACAGGGCCACGAGACGACGTTCGCGCAGATCGTCGCCGAGGAGATCGGTATCCCGCCGGAGGACATCGAGGTCGTCCACGGCGACACCGACAACACCCCGTTCGGGCTGGGCACCTACGGCAGCCGGTCGACGCCGGTCAGCGGCGGTGCGGTCGCGCTCGCCACCCGCAAGGTGCGGGAGAAGGCCAAGCACATCGCCGCCGCGATGCTCGAGGTCCGCCCGGAGGACCTGGAGTGGGAGAAGGGCCGCTGGTTCGTCACCGGCGACCCGTCGCAGGGCAAGTCGATCGCGGAGATCGCGATGGGCGCCCACGGCACCGTCGAGCTGCCCGAAGGCATCGACGGCAACCTCGACGCCGAGGTCACGTACAACCCGCCGAACCTCACGTTCCCGTACGGCGCCTACATCTGCGTCGTCGACGTGGACCCCGGCACCGGGCACGTGAAGGTGCGCCGCTTCATCGCGGTGGACGACTGCGGAACCCGGATCAACCCGATGATCATCGAGGGCCAGGTGCACGGCGGCCTGACCGACGGCGTCGGCATGGCGTTGATGGAGTTCATCGGCTTCGACGAGCAGGGCAACTGCCTCGGCGGGTCGTTCATGGACTACCTGATCCCGACCGCGATGGAGGTGCCGGACTGGGAGACCGACTTCACGGTCACCCCGTCGCCGCACCACCCGATCGGCGCCAAGGGCATCGGCGAGTCCGCGACCGTCGGTTCGCCGCCGGCCGTGGTGAACGCCGTGGTCGACGCGCTGGCCCCGTACGGGGTGACCCACCTGGACATGCCGTGCACGCCGGACCGGGTGTGGGCGGCGATGCAGGGCCGGGCCACGCCGCCGATCTGATGCCGTCCATCGCAGAACGTGCGGCCGAGCTCGCTCGCGCACGGCAACCGTTCGTCCAAGCCACCGTCGTGCGCGCGGGCAAGCCGGCCAGCGCGCACCCCGGGGACACCGCGCTGGTCCGCGCCGACGGAGCCATCGAGGGCTTCGTCGGCGGGTCCTGCGCCGAGTCGTCGGTCCGGGTGCACGCGCTGGCGGCGCTCGGCACCGGCGACCCGCTGCTGCTGCGGATCGAGCCGGGCGCTCCGGACACCCGGGTCGAGGACGGTGCCGTGACGGTCGCGAACCCGTGCCTGTCCGGCGGCAGCCTGGAGATCTTCCTGGAGCCGCGTCGCCCGGCGCCGCGGCTGGTCGTCGTCGGTCGCACGCCGATCGGCGCGGCGCTGGCCGAACTCGGCACGCCGCTGGGGTTCGCCGTGGAGTTCGGAGGCTCGCCCGACGATGCGGCGGCGGTGGTCGTCGCGTCGCACGGGCGGGACGAGGAGCCGGCCATGGAGAGCGCCCTCCGGGCCGGCGTCCCGTACGTCGGCCTGGTGGCTTCGCGCAAGCGCGGTGCGACGGTGATCGCCTCGCTGGAGGTCACCGACGAGCAGCGCGCCCGGGTGCACTCGCCCGCCGGGCTCGACCTCGGCGGTCGGACCGCGCCCGAGGTCGCGCTCTCGATCCTCGCCGAGATCGTCGCACTCCGGTCGCGGCCCGCCTCTCCCGCCGTCGTGGTTGCTCATCCCGATATCGACGCCGCCCCGCGAACCACCGCAACCGGCAGTGCCGTGCCCAGCACCGCGGACTCCGGAAGCGCGCCGCCGGTCGTGCCGCCGGGCACGGTCCCGCTCGCGGTGCTGGAGTCGGAAGCACCAACGGCGATCGATCCTGTTTGTGGGATGACCGTGGCGGTCGTGCCGGGCGCCCTCCGGGCGGCGAGCGCGGACGGCGAGTCCGTGTACTTCTGTGCCGAGGGCTGCCGGCGGCGGTACGTCGCGAGCGCCGGTGCCCAGGCGGACCGCGGGTGACGGCCGGCGCGGGGTCCGGGCCGCACGCGAGCGTCCCACCGCACTCCGGGGCCGCGCGGGCCGGCGCCGCCCCGGAGGTCGCGGCCGCGTTCCCCGACATCGACTCGCTGATCGGCGCGCTCGATGCCGCCGACTACGTGGTCGATCCCGGGCTGGCGACCGCGCTCTTCCTCGCCGTGCGGCTACCGCAGCCGGTGCTGCTCGAGGGCGAGCCGGGCGTCGGCAAGACCGAGGCGGCGAAGGCGCTGGCCCGCGCGCTGGACACGCCGCTGGTCCGGCTCCAGTGCTACGAGGGCATCGACGCCGCCGAGGCGCTCTACGAGTGGAACTACCCCCGGCAGTTGCTGGCGATCCGGATGGCCGAGGCGCGGGACGAGCGGCTCGCCGAGAACGATCTGTTCACCCGCGACTACCTGCTGCGACGTCCGCTGCTGGCGGCGCTGGAGCACCCGGGGCCCCGCCCTGCGGTGTTACTCATCGACGAACTGGACCGGGCCGACGACGACTTCGAGGCGTTCACGTTCGAGCTCCTCGCCGAGGCCGCCGTCACGATCCCCGAGCTCGGCACGGTGACCGCCGTCCACCCGCCGATCGTCGTGCTGACCTCCAACCGCACCCGGGACCTGCACGACGCGTTGAAACGGCGCTGTCTCTACCACTGGATCGACTACCCCGCTCCGGATCGGGCGGCTGAGATCGTGCGACGCCGCGTGCCGGACAGCGCGCTGCCGCTCACGCTGGACGCCACCGCGGCGGTCGTCCGGATGCGCGGCCTCGACCTGGAGAAGCCGCCGGGGATCGCGGAGACCGTGGACTGGGTCGCGGCGCTGACGCTGCTCGGGGTCCCCCGGCTGGACGCGGTCCCGGCGGAACTGGCCGTCACCACGCTCGGGTCGGTGCTCAAGAGCCGCGAGGACCTCGAGCTGGTCCGCGCCAAGGGCCTGGGTTGGCTCACCGGGTCGTCCCGTGCCTGACCGGGACCCCCGGGGCGACCACCGCACGTCCGGTGACCACCGCCCGGGGCAGGTCCGCACGTCCGGTGACCACCGCCCGGGGCAGGTGCCCGCGGCCGGCGGGACGCGCGTCGTCCCCGGCGGTCTCGCGGTGGAGCCGGCAGCGCTCGCGGTCCGGTTCGTCGACGCGCTGCACCGCGGCGGCGTCCCGGCGGGCACCGACCGCGCCGCCCGGTTCGCGGCTGCGCTCCGGCTGGTGCCGCCGTCGTCCCGGGACCGTCTCTACTGGACGGCGCGCACCACGCTGGTGTCCGACGCCACCCAGGTAGCCGCGTTCGACGCGGTGTTCGCCGGTGTCTTCGGCGACGACGCTCCGCCGGTGGACCTGGCCGACTCGCGCGGCGACCCGAACGCACCGCCGCTGCCCGACACCACGCCGGAGACCCGCCCGGCGCCCCCGGACAACCGTCCCGCGGAGCCGGCACCGTCCGGGGCAAGTGCGGGCTCGTCGTCCGCCGGGAACGAACCCGGGGAGCCCCGTGCTGTGCCTGCGCTGGCCTCGGCGACCGAGCGGCTCCAGCACACGGCGTTCGCCGAGCTCACCGCCGACGAGGTGGACGCCGTCCGGCAACTCGTCCGGCGGCTCGTCCTCGCCACGCCGCTCCGCCGGACCCGCCGCTCCCGGGCGTCCACCAAGAACGGCGAGCGGATCGACGTCCGCCGCACCGTACGGGCCGCCCGGAAGACCGGTGGGGATCCGGTCGCACTCGTGCATCGGCGCCGTAGGCGCCGCCCGCGGCCGCTCGTGCTGCTCTGTGACGTCTCCGGGTCGATGGAGCCCTACACCAGGGTGTTCCTCGCGCTGCTGCACGGCTGTGTTTTCGGCGGAAGGCGGGTGGCCGGGGCACGAGCGGAGGCGTTCGTGTTCGCCACCCGGCTGACGCGGCTGACCCGGTCACTCGCCGCTCGCGACCCGGATCTCGCGCTGCGGCGCGCCGCCGAGGCCGCGCCCGACTGGGCCGGGGGCACCCGTTTGGCCGAGGCCCTGCGGCGGTTCCTGGACGACCACGGACGCCGTGGGCTCGCGCGCGGCGCGGTCGTCGTCGTACTCTCCGACGGCTGGGCCCAGGACGAGCCCGCCGACGTCGCCGCGCAGATGGCACGGTTACGCCGGGTCGCGCACCGGATCGTCTGGGTGAATCCGCGGAAGGCCGCCGCCGGCTACGCACCGAAGGTCGGTGGCATGGCCGCGGCGCTCCCGTACTGCGACGCGTTCGTGAGCGGGCATAGCCTGGCCGCACTGAACGAGGTTGCCGCCGCGGTCGCCGCATGCGGCCCCCGCTCCCCGAGCCGGCCTGGACCGAACCTCCAGAAGGGATATCGCTGATGCAGCTCGACAGCGCGTTCGACGTGACAGCCCCGATCGACCAGGTCTGGTCGACGTTGATGGACTTCGAGCGGGTCGCGGCATGCCTGCCCGGTGCGCAGGTCCTCAACACGCTCTCCGAGGACGCCTACCAGGTCGGGATGAAGATCAAGCTCGGTCCGGTGACCATGCAGTACAAGGGCCAGTTAGAGGTGGTCGAGCGGCACCCGGAAGAGCACCGGGCGACGCTGCGCGGCAAGGCGAAGGAGGCCCGCGGGCAGGGCACCGCGGAGGCGACCGCGCAGCTCGCGCTGACCTCCGACGGCACCACGACGCACGGCACTGTGACCGCGAACGTGAACCTGTCCGGCCGGGCGGCGGCGATGGGTCAGGGCGTGATCAACACCGTCACCGAGCAGATGATGGCGCAGTTCGCGACGAACCTACAGGCCATGCTCGCCGCCGGCGACGCCCCGGCCACGGCTGCCACCGCAGCTTCCAGCACCGCGACGGCGGGCACCGCCGCGCCCTCCGACACGGCCGCGGGCGCCACCGCGGCGAGGAAGACCACCGCGAAGCCTGCCGCCGCGAAGACGACCGGCGCGAAGGGCACGGGCGCGAAGAGCACAGCCGCGAAGTCCACCGCGGCGAAGGCCGGCAAGGCCACCACCTCGGACACCGCGGCGCCGAAGGCCCCGGCTGCGAAGTCCGCCCGAGCGGACGCCACCCCCTCGGAGGACACGGGGTCCACGGCCGCAGCGTCTCCGGAGGCCCCGAGGGCGGGATCCGGCAGCGATGCCACGCCGAGCGGAACGCCCGCGAAGAAGGCCGCGCCGCGGAAGCGCGCCGCCGCGAAGGCGACCGCGCACGGCGACGTTACCTCCGCCAACGGCAGCGTGGTGGAGAGCCCGCCCGTGGCCGCCGACGGCTCCCCGGCCCCGGCCGCCGCCGCTGCGGACGCACCGGCGGCGGAGATCGCGGGCGATTTCCCCCGGGCCACCCCCGCGGAGCCGATCGCCGCGGACGGCGGCCCGGCCCCGGCCGGCACCACCCCGACCGACTCGACTGCGGCCGAGCCCGCATCGGGCGCGACCACGCTGAGCCGCCCGGCCGCGGTCGGCGTGGCGGCGCGCCCGCCGGCGGCCGACCCCGCACCGAGCCGTCCCGCCGCGACGTTCACGCCACCCGCGGCGGACGACAACGCGTTGGACGCCCTCGCACTCGCGCGGGCGATCGCGGAGGCCCAGCTCCGCGAGCCCAAGAAGGCCTTCGGACTGCTGGCGATCGTTGCTTTCCTCGCCTACCTCCTCGGCAAGCGCCGCGGTCGCCGAGCGAGCTGACCCCGGGAGGCCCGGCCGATCGCCGGCCGGGCCTCTCCGCCCTTCCGGTCCGGACCGGACGACCTCGGTGAACGGCGCCGGTGCGTCGTCGAAATTCCACACCGGACCACCCAACGAGGTTCGCGACGCCCCGGCGACGGCCGCGTTTTTGTCGTACCCCTGTTCTAACGTAGAGGTCAGTGGCCGCTGTTCGGCGGTCGCTGATCCCACGACGGAGGGACGACACTCATGACTCCCCAGGGCACCGTCAACGACCAGGCGACCCCGATCCGCGTGCTGGCCCGGCGTTCCGGCGAACCCTGGACCGACGAGGAGTACTCCACCGTGGTCGCCGCGCTGGCCGCAGGCTCGAGCGTCGATCAGATCGCCGAAGAACTCCAACGCACGACGGGCGCCGTCCGGGGCGCGCTGCGCCTGCTGACCCCGCCCGCTCTCGCGCTGCGCGGGGCGGCCGCCGAGAACTGGCTCCGCGAACAGCTCACCAGCACCCCGGCGTACGACTGGCGGGCGTCCCGGCGGGCCCACAGCAATGGCACGTACTGGACGCCGGCGGCCGACTCGATCCTCATCGAGGCCTGGCGCCGCAGCACGCCGCTGGGCGAACTGGCGGCCACCGTCGGCGCCACCGAACTGCACACCCATCGCCGCCTGGTCCAGTTACGGCTGTCGCACAGCGTCCTCGACACCGTCGACCGGCTGGGCTGCACTCCCGGCGGCGATCTGGAGGCGCGGTACCTGGTCGCCCGCGACGAGTACCGCTCGGCGGTGTGGGTGCTGACCATCGAAGGGCTGGTCGACCAATACGGCACGGTGTCCGACCACATCAGCGTCCACTCGAGCCGGGGTGCGGCCGCGATGGCGCTGGAGCGGCTCACCGCGACCCACCGATCCACCGCGGCGGCGCGCCGCTTGTCGCTCCCACCGGCACGGTGGCGCCTGGTCGGACGCGGCCTCGACACCGCTGCCTACGGTCTCGGCCACCCCGACACCGCCGGCGAGATCCCCGGCGTTCGCGCCCGGCCCGCCGAGGAGGAGGCGAGCCTGGCAGGTGACCGGGCCTCCGTGTGACGCGCCTGGTAACCCGGCCACGGCGAAGCGAGCCGCCCCCGGCGACTGTGGGATGAGCCGCTCCGAGGGCGGCGAAACGAACCGTCACCTGCGGCGGCGTGTCTCGCCTCCGGCCCTCGCGGAGCGACCCGGAGCGTTTCCGGGGCACGGCCGGCTCGGCGGTCGCTACGGTGCCAGCGGTGGAGCCGGGTCCGGCCGGCTCCACCGCAACCGGAGGGAGCGGGAGTGAGCACGTCACCGCACGACCACGTCGGAATCGACGCGGCCCGGATCGAGGATCTCGGCGGCGGGCTGTACGCGTACGTGCAGCCCAACGGCAGCTGGTTCATCAACAACACCGGCTTCCTCGTCGGCCGTGACGGCGTGACGCTGGTGGACGCGTGCGCGACCGAACGCCGCACCCGCGCGTTCCGCGAGTCGGTGACGTCGGTGACCGACCAGCCGATGCGCGTCCTGGTGAACACCCACAGCCACCCCGATCACACCGTGGGGAACGCCCTGTTCCGGGAGGCGGCGATCGTCGCGCACGAGGCCACCCGGGACGAGGTGCTCCGCGGGCTGCCCCCGGTCCAGGCCGTCTGGGAGCCGTTCGACATGGGCACGCTCCCGACCGCGGCGCCGTTCCTCACCTACCGCGAGGGGGTGACGCTCTGGGTCGACGACCTCCGCTGCGAAGTGCGGCACGTCGGCACCCCGGCGCACACCACGAACGACTCGATCGTGTGGGTGCCGGAGCGATCGGTGCTCTACGCCGGCGATCTGGTGTTCAACGGCGGCACGCCGTTCCTGATGTCCGGCTCGGTGGCGGGGTCGATCAGCGTGCTGAGCGAGGTCATCGCCCCGCTGGGCGCGACGACGATCGTCCCCGGGCACGGGCCGGTGTGCGGCCCGGAGATCGTCGGCACCGTGCTGGAGTACCTCCACTTCGTCCAGGACACCGCCCGGGCGGCGAAGGACGCGGGGCTCTCCCCGCTGGACGCCGCCCGGGAGACCGACCTCGGCCGGTACGCCGAGTGGACCGACAGCGAGCGCATCGTCGGCAACCTGCACCGCGCCTACGCCGAGCTCGACGGGCTCCCGCTCGGCACGCCGCTCGACATCCCCCAGGTCCTCGGCGACATGGTGACCTTCAACGGCGGCAAGCCCCTGACCTGCTACGCCTAGCCCGCCAGCGGCGTTACGGACCTGGAGCCCGGTGAGGGCGGCGCTGCCCCTCCGTCGCAGCGAGGGCCGTGACCGTTCTTTGGTCACAACCGAGCGAGACGGCGGGCAGCGTCGTCCTCACCGGGCCGCCCACAAGGGCCGTGACCGTGCTTTGGTCACAACCGAGCGAGACGGCGGGCAGCGTCGTCCTCACCGGGCCGCCCACAAGGGCCGTGACCGTGCTTTGGTCACAACCGAGCGAGACGGCGGGCAGCGTCGTCCTCACCGGGCCGCCCACAAGGGCCGTGACCGTGCTTTGGTCACAACCGAGCGAGACGGCGGGCAGCGTCGTCCTCACCGGGCCGCCCACAAGGGCCGTGACCGTGCTTTGGTCACAACCGAGCGAGACGGCGGGCAGCGTCGTCCTCACCGGGCCGCCCACAAGGGCCGTGACCGTGCTTTGGTCACAACCGAGCGAGACGGCGGGCAGCGTCGTCCTCACCGGGCCGCCCACCGCCCACTAGGCGGAGGCGCGGAGTACTAGGTGGACGGGGAGAACCTCCCGCACCGGTTCGCCACCACTCAACATCTCCAGCAGCGCCTCGACGAGCCGCCGCCCGAACCCCCCGACCGGCTGGTGCACGGTGGTCAGCGGCGGCTCGGTCCACGCCGCGACCTCCTCCAGGTCGTCGAAGCCGATCACCGCGACGTCGTCGGGAACCCGCCGACCCGCGCGCCGGAGTACCCCGAGTGCGCCGGCCGCGGTGAGGTCGCTGGCCGCGAACACCGCGTCCAGGTCGGGCGCACGGTCCAGCAGCTCGGCCATCGCGCGCTCACCGCCCGCGCGGGTGAAGTCGCCGTGCGCGATCAGCGCCGGGTCCGGCTCGCCGAGCGACTCCCGGTACCCCTCCAGCACGCCGCGATAGCCGTCCAGACGTTCGACGGCCGCACGTTGGTCGAGGGACCCGGTGATCGTCGCGATCCGGCGGCGTCCCAGGCCGACGAGGTGCTCGACCGCACGTCGCGCGCCGTCGCGCTGGTCAACGTCGATCGATCCGGCGGTTCCGAGGTCGTCGACCCAGGGATGCCCGCCGAACATCACCGGGACGGGGAGGTCGCGCAGCGCCGTCAAGAGCGGATCGGTGCGGTGCACGGACAGCACGATCGCTCCGTCGACGTGTCCGCCGGCGAGGTACCGCGCGATCCGGTCGTGATCGTCGTCGCCCCCCGTCAGCAGTAGCACGGCCTGACGCCCGGCGTCGCCGAGCTCTCGGCTGGTGGCGAGGATCAACCGGGAGAGCCACGGGTCGGTCATCACCAGGTTCGACGGCTCACCGACCACCAGCGCCACCGCGTCGGTCCGGCGGGTCACCAGGCTGCGGGCGACCGGGTTCGGCACGTATCCGAGCGTGCGGATCGCGTCCTCGACTCGCGCCCTGACCTCCGGGCCCACCTTCGAAGACTGGTTCACCACCCGGGACACCGTCGCTCGCGACACCCCCGCGAGCTCGGCCACCGCGTCCAGCGTCGGCCGCGGACCCCAGCCGGAGCGCACCCCGTTCGCCACCCGTCACCCCCGATCTCCGACGCCCACCGGAACGCCCTGACCACAGCGGCCGAGGATCCGAGGTGCGCCCAACCGTCTCTTTGCGACAGATCCGGGACTACAGCCGCCCAGCACCGCACCGAGGCTCAGAGAGAGCGCTTTCTCAATGTCGACGACACAGTACCGCGCACGTGGGAGGTCGCTGTCAATACCACGGGTTATGGGGCTCCGCCGGGAGCCGGCCGCGGACTCGGTGAACCCCTCGTAGCCCCGGCGCGTACCCAGAGTAGGCGACCGCCTGTTCCGGTGGTGGCTGCCTTGGTGGAGGAGGGTTCACCGGTGAACAAGCTCCGGATGGCCGCCGTCGGCGCGCTCCTCGGGGTGCTGATCGCGCTGTCCCTGCCGGCCGGCGCGGCCTCGGCACACGGCGCACTCACCGCTCCGGTCTCCCGGGCCGCTGCGTGCGGCACCGAGGGCGGGAAGGCCGCTCGGTCGGCGGCGTGCCGGGCCGCGATCGCGGCCAGCGAGCCGGGCGCCGCAGCGGCCTGGGACAACCTGCGGGTGGCCGGCGTGAACGGCCGGGACCGCGCGAGGATCCCGAACGGCAAGCTCTGCAGCGGCGGCCTGGCCCAGTACGCCGGGCTCGACCTGCCCCGCGTCGACTGGCCGGCGACGCAGGTGACGCCGGGCGCCGCGTTCACGTTCAGGTACCGCACGACGATCCCGCACGCCGGGACGTTCCGGCTCTACGTCACCAAGCCCGGATACCAGCCGGGGAAGCGGCTGCGCTGGGCCGACCTGGAGTCCGCGCCGTTCCTCTCGGTCACCGACCCGCGCCGCACCGGCAACGCCTACGTGCTGCCCGGGCGGCTGCCCGCCGGACGTGCCGGGCGCCACGTCATCTACACGATCTGGCAGAACTCCAGCACGGCGGACACCTACTACTCCTGCTCGGACGTCGTCTTCCAGCCGTCGATCGGCACGGAGAAGACCACCGAGGCCCGTCCGAGCGAGCAAGCGTCGAGCCCCACCGCGGTAGCGGCCGACGGCGGGAGCGCCGGCGACGGCGACGAACCGACCGCGGCCGCCGGCGGCGTGCCGGACGCCGCCGAGGAACTCGAACCGTCGCCGGTCGCCGCGCAGGAGCCGGCGGCGGAGGCGGGCGGGTCCCGATGGCCGCTGATCGCCGGTATCGCGGCGACGCTCGGAGTCATCGGGACGATCGGCCTGCTCGCGCTGTACTACCGCCCGCGCCCCCGCCACCGCCGTGGGTGACGCCGTTCGCCCTGGTCAGCCGATCGGAGGCACCGTCTCGCCAGGCGGTACCGGGCCGGGCGGTGTTCCGTCGCCGAACGGCCGGCCACCGAGTTCCTCCCGGCCGTGCGGCGTCAGCCACAGCCGCAAGTCCGGGCCGATCGGCACGATCCCGGTCGGGTTGATGTTCCGGTGGACCTGGTAGTAGTGCCGGGCGATGTGGTCGAAGTCGACCGTGTCACCGAAGCCCGGCGTCTGGAACAGGTCGCGGGCGTACGCCCAGAGCGCCGGGTACTCGGTGAGTTTGCGGCGGTTGCACTTGAAGTGGCCGTGGTACACCGCGTCGAACCGGACCAGCGTCACCCAGAGCCGGATGTCCGCCTCGGTGATCGTGTCGCCGACCAGGTACCGGCGGGCCGCTAGCCGCTCCTCCAGTGCGTCGAGGCGGTCGAACAGCCGGTTGGCGACCCGCTCGTAGGACCGCTGGCGGGTGGCGAAGCCAGCCATGTAGACGCCGTTGTTGACGTCCCGGAACACCGCGTCGTTGACCTCGTCGATCTGGTCCCGCAGCGGCTCGGGGTAGAGGTCGGGCGCGCCCGGTCGGTGCAGCGGGGCCCACTCCATCTCCAGGTTCAGCGTGATCTGCGGATAGTCGTTCGTGACCAGCTTGCCGCTGGGCACGTCGACGATCACCGGAACGCTGATACCGCCGTCGTACTCCGGCTCCCGCGCGAAATACGCCTCGCCGAGGAACTCGATGCCGAGCACCGGGTCCCGCCCGTCCGGATCCAGCGTGAACCGCCAGCTCCGCTCGTCCTGACCGTGCTTGCCTTGTATGGGATCGGCGATCGCCATCGAGAGCGCCGACTCGAGCCCGAGCAGCCGCCGGACGATGACCGCGCGACTCGCCCACGGGCAGGCCCGGCTGATGACCAGGCGGTACCGCCCGGGCTCGAGCGGCCAATCGGGAGATCCGACCCGGTCGGTGAAATGGTTCGGCGCGCGCTCGAACTCCTTCTCCTGCGTTCCGGTGGTGCTCATGAGGGCTCCGTTCCTCGTCGCTCTGCCGCGACCGTAGGCCGCCGTCGGTGCGCCTCGCATCCGCTACGTCTCGCCTAAAACGGAAATACACACTTATATTGGACGTGAGTGCCGGCCCGGACCGGTTCAGTACCGAGAGCGCAGGTGACAGCGTGTCCGAGACTTCACCCGACTACCAGTTCGCGCACCACACCCTGGACCGGTTCGTCTACGGAGATCTCCGCGCGGCCGCGATCGTCAACGTCGGCCGGTACTTCAACACCGACCTGTACACCGGCGCCCGGTTCGAGCGCCTCGACGGCGGCGGCGACCGTCCCGAGGTCGCGCATCAGTTCACCGCGGCCGACCTCACTGCGGTGCGCTGCCTCGGGACCGACATCAAGCCGGTGTCCGCGATCGCGATCCTGGAGACGCACGCCAACCGCCTGTCCGCGCTGCTGCGACGGATCCCGCACACCCCGCTCCACGAGGCCCCGAAATCGGAGATCGACGCGGCCTCCGCCGCCGGGACGCTCGCGAGCATGCTGCTCAGCGACGACTTCCCGCACCTGGGCCGGATGACCGCCACCAAGCTGCTGGCCCGGAAGCGGCCGCACCTGCTGCCCTGCTACGACATCGTGGTGGCGCGCGTGCTGGGTAAGCCGCGGGAGATCACCCACTGCCTGCACACGTGGTTCCACCAGGACCCCGAGCGGGCGAAGTCGCTGGCTTCGATCCGGGACGAGATCGGCGGCGTCTCCGACATCAGCCTGCTGCGCATCCTCGACGCCGCGGTCTGGATGCACGGCTACGAGGACACGGTGGAGGCCGCCAGTTAGAACCAGGCGGGGTCGGTGTCGAGGGTGGTGCGGTCCAGGGACGCCAGGAGGCCGAACTGAGGGGCGGTCTTGGGGAGCTCGTAGCGGAAGAAGTACCGAGCGGCCTGGCGCTTGCCGTCGTAGAACGCGCCCTCCTGCCCGTCCGCGGCGAGGAACTGCTCGAGCCACATCCACGCCACCACGGTGTGCCCGACCGCCTCGAGGTAGATCGACGCGTTGGCCAGTGCGACCTCGGGGTCACCGGTCCCCCACAGCGTGGCCGTCACCGTCCCGATCCGCTCGGCGACCGCCGCGAGCGCAGTGCCCAGCGCTGCCGCCTCACCACCGGCCGCGACGGCGCGCGCCACGGTCTCCCCCAGCGTCGCGCCGAGCAGTCCCAGGCCGGCGCCGCCCTGCATGACGACCTTCCGGCCGAGCAGGTCGAGGCCCTGGATGCCGTGCGTTCCCTCGTGGATCGGGTTCAGGCGGTTGTCCCGGTAGTGCTGCTCGACGTCGTACTCCCGGGTGTAGCCGTACCCGCCGTGCACCTGGATCGCCAGGTTGTTGGCCTCCAGACACCACTGGGACGGCCAGCTCTTCGCGATCGGCGTCAAGACGTCGAGCAGCAGGTGGGCCCGCTCCCGGTCAGCGGTCTCCGGAGCCGTCCGCTCCTCGTCCAGCAGCCGGGCGCAGTAGAGGTTGAGCGCGAGCGCGCCCTCCACGTAGGACTTCTGCGCCAGCAGCATCCGCCGGACGTCCGGGTGCTCGATGATCGGCACCTGCGGGGCCTGCGGGTCCTTCGCCGCGACCGGACGACCCTGCGGACGGCTGCGCGCGTAGTCGAGGGCCTTGAGGTACCCCGTGTACCCGAGCGCGGTCGCGCCGCCTCCGACGCCGATCCGCGCCTCGTTCATCATGTGGAACATGTAGGTCAGGCCGCGGTGCTGCTCCCCGACCAGGTACCCCACGGCCCCGGCGCCCTGCTCACCGAAGTTGAGCATCGTGTTGGTGGTGCCCCGGTAGCCCATCTTGTGGTTCAGACCGGCCAGGACGACGTCGTTCCGCGCGCCGTCCGGGAGGAACTTCGGCACGACGAACAGCGAGATGCCTTTGACGCCTGCCGGCCCGCCGGGGATCTTCGCCAGCACCAGGTGGACGATGTTCTCGCCCAGTTCGTGGTCGCCGGCGGAGATCCACATCTTGTTGCCGAACAGCCGGTAGGTGCCGTCGTCCTGGGGCTCGGCGCGGGTCACGATGTCGGCCAGCGAGGAGCCGGCCTGCGGCTCGGAGAGGCACATCGTCCCGTGGAAGCGGCCGGAGAGCATCGGGCGGACGTATCGGTCCACCAGCTCCGGGCTGCCGTACGTGAGCAGCAGGTTCGCGTTGCCGAGCGTCAGGAACGGGTAGGCCGAGGTGCCGACGTTCGCCGCCTGGAACCAGGCGAAGCACGCCCGCGCGACGACGCCCGGCAGCTGCCCGCCGCCGACGTCGCCCGGGAGCGCCGCGCCCAGCAGCCCGGTCTCTGCGAAGACGTCGAGCGCCTGCTTGACCTCGGGGATCATCGTCACGCGCTCGCCGTCGAACTGCGGCTCCTCGGCGTCGGCGCGCTTGTTGTGGGTCGCGAAGTGCTCGGTCGCGACCTCCTGCGCCAGGTCCAGCGCGGCGTCGAACGTGTCCCGCGAGTGGTCGGCGTAGTACGCCCGCTTGGTCAGCGCTTCGACGTCCAGCCACTCGTAGAGCAGGAAGTCCAGGTCACGCCTCGACAGCAGCAGCGACGCCATCGGCGATCTCCTTAGTCGTCGGGAGGTAGGGGCCTCCGGCCCGCGAATCCGAGATCCGTGCGGTGGTACCAGGCGAGACTGCGGTCGCCCTCGAGCCAGCAGAGCAGTACCGGCACGCCGTCGAGGTCGGCCGGGAAGTCGATCAACAGCGGCGCGAGGCTCTTCAGCTCCGCACCGGTCTCTTGCACCGTCGTCATCAGCTCGTCGAGCCGGGCCTGCGCCGCCTTGAACTCCGGGAGCCCGCCGAGGTCGGTGGGCGGCCCGTTCAGCTGGACGGCGGCCGCCAGCTCAGCGGCGTCCGCCCGGAGCGTGACGATCTCGTCGAGCACCGGCAGCAACCGGTCCAGCTCCTCGCGCGCTTCGGCAGGCGTGAACAGACTCATGCACGGAGCCTAGGCCCAGGCGCCTCAGGCGCCTGGGCCGTGCCCTCAGAGCCCCAGCGACTTCGCGATGATGGTGCGCATGACCTCGCTGGTGCCGCCGTAGATGCGGTTGACGCGGTTGTCGGCGTAGAGGCGGGCGATCGGGTACTCGAGCATGTAGCCGTAGCCGCCGTGCAACTGCAGGCACTTGTCGATCACCCGGGACGCCACGTCCGTGCAGAACAGCTTCGCCTTCGCGGCGTCGGCCGCGGTCAGCTCACCGAGGTCGTGGGCGTCCAGCGCACGGTCGACGACCGCCTGCGCGGCCTCCACCTCGGTCTGGCAGTCGGCGAGCACGAACTTCGTGTTCTGGAAGCCGGCCACCGGCTGGCCGAACACGGTGCGCTCGCGGACGTACGCCAGCGCGAACCCCACGGCCGCCGCCGCCTGCGCGTACGCGCCGACCGCGATACCGAGCCGCTCCTGCGGGAGGTTGTGCGTCAGGTAGGAGAACGCCTTGCCCTCCTCGCCGAGCAGGTCCTCGACCGGCACCTTGACGTCGGTGAAGGAGAGCTCGGCGGTGTCGGACGTGCGGAGGCCGAGCTTCTCCAGCTTGCGGCCGACCTGGTAGCCCTCGCTCTTGGTGTCGACGACGAGGATGCTCAAGCCGCCGCGGCGGTCCTCCTTGGTCGCCGGGGCGGTCCGGCAGACGACGAGGACGCGGTCGGCGAGCACACCACCGGTGATGAACGTCTTCGCACCGTTGAGGACGTAGTGGGTGCCGTCCGGCGAGAGCTTGGCGGTGGTCTTCATGCCGGCGAGATCCGAGCCGGTGCCGGGCTCGGTCATCGCGATCGCGGTCATGATGTCGCCGCTGACGAAGCCCGGCAGCCAGCGCTTCTTCTGCTCGTCGTTGCCGTAGGCCAGCAGGTAGGGCAGGCAGAGTGCGGTGTGCACGCTGGAACCGCCGAAGCTCACCCCGGCCTTGGCCAGCTCCTCGCTGGTGACCGCGGAGAACTTGAAGCTGTGCTCGCCCGCGCCGCCGTACTCCTCGGGCACCTCGATGCCGAAGACGCCCAGCTCGCCGAGGCGCCGGTAGAAGTCGCGCGGCGGGTGGCCGGCCTCCTCCCACGTCGGGTAGACCGGCACGACCTCGGATT
Organism: Cryptosporangium minutisporangium; assembly: GCF_039536245.1. Lineage (NCBI taxonomy): Bacteria > Bacillati > Actinomycetota > Actinomycetes > Cryptosporangiales > Cryptosporangiaceae > Cryptosporangium > Cryptosporangium minutisporangium. Next base: position 264,897 of record NZ_BAAAYN010000011.1, read on the forward strand.
GGATGAAGTCGCGAATCGTGGCGCGGTACGCCTCGTGGTCCTCGTTGAATACGGTTCGGCGCACGGCGCGTCGTCCTCTCAGGTAACCCGCTGGACGTTCGTTAAGTTACTTCCGGGTACTAGGCGCTGTCCAGCGGAACGAAGGCACTGGAAAAGCCCGAGTGAGCGAACAAGCGTTAGGCTGACCGTCCGCAATCAGGAGGTAACCCTGCCCACCACCCCGCTCCGGCCACCCGGCCACGAAGCGCTGCTCGCCGCCGCCCGAGTGGAGTTCGCCGAGCGCGGTTACGGCAGCGCATCGATCCGCGACATCGCGCAGCGCGCCGCGGTCAGCCTGTCGGCGCTGTACCACTACTACGGCGGCAAGCAGGAGCTGCTCTACGCGTTGCTCGACGAGGGCATGGAGGTTTACGACCAGGCCTGCCTCGACGCGTTGGCGCGCGTCGGCGACGATCCAGCCGAGCGGCTGGAGGCTCTGGTCGAGGCGCTGATCCGGTTCCGCAGCGGGCCACGCGGGAGTAGCCAGCTGGAGCTCACCGAGGGCCGGAGCCTCAACGCCGAGCAGCACGCGGCACTGCGCACGCGGCAGGCGGAGGCCACCGGCCGATTCCGGGAGGTCATCGCCGACGGCGTCGCACAGGGGCTGTTCCGCACGCCGCAGCCCGACGACGCGCGCCGCACGATCATCGCGGCCTGCAATGCCGTCGCCCAGTGGTACCGCCCCGACGGCCCAGTGCCGCTGACCGAGCTTATCGACCGGTACGTGGGCATCGCGCTCACGGTCGTCGAGTACCGCCCGCGCCGCTACCGCCGACCGGGCCCCCACAGCACCACCGCTTGACGCAGAGCTGCACTCCAGGGTCGCCCCTCGGGTGGCGCGTCAGTCGGCGCTGCCGGGCGCGGCGGCGGGCGGACGGGCGCCGACCAGGCGGGAGTAGCGGAGTTCGAGGCCGTCGAGCAGCGCTTCCAGACCTGCCTCGAACGCGCCGTCGTCGATCGCGCGCTGGTGGTCGGCGAGCAGGTGCGCCTCGGAGAGGTGCGGGTACCGACCCGCGTACACCCGAGCGTCGTCCGGGAAACCGCGCGCGAACGAGCCCAGAGCCGAGCCGGTGACGAAGTACCGCATCAGCGCCCCGATCCGGGTGGCCTGACCGCGCGGCCACCCGGCGTCGACCAGCCCGCCGAACACGGCGTCGGCGAGCCGGAGCGCGTTCGGGCGGTGCCCAGGCCCCTGCGCCAGCACCGGGACCATGTTCGGGTGGGCGGCCAGCGCTGCCCGGTACGAGTGGGCCCACGCGTGCAGCGCGGCCCGCCAGCCGACCCCGCCGCCGGGCGCGGCCAGCGTCGCGAACATCGAGATGTCCACCTCGCCGACCACGGTGTCGACGATCGCGTCGAGCAACTCTTCCTTGGTGGCCAGGTGGTTGTAGAGCGACGGTCCGCTGACCCCCAGTTCGCCGGCCAGCCGTCGCGTGGAGAGCGCGTCCAGGCCTTCCGCGTCCACCAGTAGGAGCGCAGCGGCGACGATGCGCTCGCGGCTCAGCAGCGGTCGGCGGGGGCGCGCCATAGGCAACTCCTCTGCGCCGGTGGATCTGCCGACCGACATCAGCCGAAGCAGGATCGGGCCATGGCCCCGCGAAGCGGGAGCCATGGACCCCATCTTTGCAGGGCAGTTCGGCGGGAAAACGTCCGACGAGAAACTAGCGCTGCTAACTTCCGATTCATGACGACCCTCTCGCTGGCCAGCATCCTGGCCGAATCGGCACGCCGCCGTCCCGATCACCTCGCGCTGATCGAGGGCGAGCAGCGAATCTCCTTCGCGCAGATGTGGCAGCAGGTGCGCACGCAGGCCGCCGCGCTGGTGGAGGCCGGGGTCCGCCCCGGTGACCGGGTCGCACTGATGGCGCCGAACACCGCCGAGTTCCCCCGGGCTTACTACGCGATCCTCGCCGCGGGCGGCGTCGTGGTCCCGGTGCACCTGCTCCTCTCGGCCGAGGAGGTCGAGCACGTCCTGCGCGACTCCGGGGCGACGCTGCTGCTCTGCCACGTCGCGGTGGCGCAGGTCGGGCTGGCCGCCGGGGCCGCGGTCGGCGTCCGGACGCTCACCCTCGGGCCAGCGGTGCCGCAGCTGGACGGCGTCCCCCGCTTCGAAGACCTCGACGCCGAGCCGTTACCGCTGCACCTCAGCCGGCAGGCGGACGACCCAGCGGTCATCTTCTACACGAGCGGAACCACCGGCCGCCCGAAGGGCGCCGTGCTCACCCACCTGAACATGGTGCTCAACGCGACCGTCAACGCGTTCGATGCGAACGACGCCCGGCCGGACGACATCGCGCTGGGCGCGCTGCCGCTCTTCCACTCGTTCGGGCAGACGGTCAGCCTGAACACGATGTGGCGGGTCGGCGCGACGGTCGTGCTGCTCCCCCGCTTCGACGCCGCGGACGCGATCGCGCTGATGCGGCGGGAGAACGTCAACACGTTCCACGGCGTGCCGACGATGTACGTCCGGCTGGTGGAGGTGGCGCGCGACCTGCCCGAGCTGCCCCAGCTCAAGATCGCGGTCTCCGGTGGCGCGTCGCTGCCGGTCCCGGTGCTGGAAGCGTTCGAGAAGACGTTCGGCACGCCGGTCTACGAGGGTTACGGGCTGTCCGAGACGTCGCCGACCGCGTCGGTGAACCAGCCGCACTTCGGCACCAAGGCCGGCTCGGTCGGGCACTCGCTCTGGGGCATCGACGTGGAGATCGCCCGGGCCGAGATCGACGAACGCATCGAGCTGCTGCCCACCGGCGAGCTCGGCGAGATCGTGATCCGCGGGCACAACGTGTTCAGCGGGTACCTCGGCAACCCGGAGGCGACCGCGGCGGCGCTCGTCGACGGCTGGTTCCGCACCGGCGACCTCGGCACCAAGGACGCCGAGGGCTTCATCACGATCGTCGACCGCAAGAAGGACCTGATCATCCGCGGCGGGTTCAACGTGTACCCGCGGGAGGTCGAGGAGGTGCTGCTCCGGTACCCCGGGCTGTCCGAGGCCGCGGTGATCGGGGTGCCCGACCCGGTGCACGGCGAGGAGATCTGCGCGGTAGTGGTCGCCGACCCGGCGACCGAGACGCCGCTCGACACCCACGCTCTGGTCGAGTTCGCGAAGGAGCACCTCGGACGGCACAAGTACCCGCGCCGCGTCGAGGTGGTCGACCAGCTGCCGCTGGGCCCGAGCCTGAAGGTGCTCAAGCGGGAGTTGCGCCAGCAGTACCGTTGAGAGGCATGACGGACTCCTTTGTGGTGACCGGCGCCGGGCAGGGCCTGGGCCGGGCGATCGTCGAACGGCTCCTGGACGACGGCGGCGCGGTAGCCGCCGTCGACCGGGACGCCGTCGCGCTGCAGTGGACCGCCGAGCACCCGCGCGCGGTCGCGGTGCCTGCCGACGCGTCGGACGAGCTCGCCATGGAGCGGGCCGCCGACGTCGCGGCCGAGCTCGGGACGCTGACCGGCTGGGTCAACAACGCGGCGGTGTTCCGCGACCTGTCGCTGCACGCGGCGTCCACCGAGGACGTGTCGGCGGCGATCCGACGCAACGTCGACCTGGTCGTCGTCGGCTCGACGGTCGCGGTGCGCCGGTTCCGGCTCGGCGGAGCCGGCGGCTCGATCGTGAACATCTCGTCCTGGCAGGCGCGGCTCGCCGTCCCCGGTTCGCTGCCCTACGTCACCGCGAAGTCCGCGATCGAGGGCCTGACCAGGGCGGTCGCGGTGGAGTACGGCCCGGAGGGCATTCGGGCGAACGTGGTGGCGCCGGGGTCGGTCGACACCGCGCGCTACCGGGAGTACGTCGCCGCCCACCCGGAGGTCGAGGCCGAGATGGCCCGGCTGCACCCGCTCGGCCGGGTGGCGCGGGCCTCGGAGGTGGCCGCCGCGGTCGCGTTCCTGCTCGGTCCGGACGCCGGCTTCGTCAGCGGGGTCGTGCTGCCGGTCGACGGTGGACGCACCGCGCTCGGCCACGACCCGGAGGGGTCATGACTTCTGCGGCGGATTCTCCACCACGTTGCGGGGCCGGTTCTCCGGACCGCGGGTGATCGGCAGGCCCAGTTCGGTCCGGATCTGCCGCTGGACCATGATCTTGTCCGGCCGCGCGTCGATCGAGACGACGAACTCCTTGCGGCGGAACAGCTCGAGCACGGGATTCGTCTTGGTGTGGTAGTCGCGCAGCCGGGCCTCCAACGCGTGCTCGGCGTCGTCCTCGCGAGTGGCCAGTTCGCCCCCGCAGACGTCGCACCGGCCCTCCACCTGAGGTCGGTGGGCGATCAGGTTGTAGTCCATCCCGCAGCGGGTGCAAAGCCGTCGGTTGAGCACCCGGCGGCGCACCTCGTCGTCGGGCAGCTCCAGGTGGATCACGCCGTCGATGTCGTAGCTCTCCAGGAAGAACTCCGCCTGCGGCCGGTTACGCGGGAACCCGTCGATGATGAAGCCGAAGTTCCAGTCGTGCTGCTCCAGCCGGTTCCGGACCAGCGAACCCACCAGGTCGTCGTTGACCAGCTCACCGGTGGCTACGGTCCGGCGTACCTGGGCCCCGATCTTGGTGTGGTGCTGAACGTGCCACCGGAGCATGTCGCCGACGCTGACCTGGACCAGGTCGAAATCGTTGGCGAGCATCGTCGCCTGGGTGCCTTTCCCGCTGCCCTGGACTCCCATGATCACGTACTTGCGCATGGTCGGACCTTCTCACCCCGGCGGGAGGACCGCCAGCGTGCGCGCCGCTCGCTCGGGCTGCGCGACGACGTCGCGCACGTGAGTGAGGAAGTCGGCCAGCGCGGGGTGGGCCGGGCCGTCGGCCCACGCCACGTAGACCGTGATCGGTTCGACCCCGCGTAGCGGCCGGTAGACGACGCCCGGGTACGGGTGCGTGTGCCGGGTTCCGGCCGCGGTCACGCCAACCGCTCCTCCGGACGCGATGACGTTGAGCCAGTCGTCGACGTTGCCCACCTCGACCACCGCCGTCGGACGCCGGTCGGCCGGCCACAGGTCGAGGCTCGTCGTGCCGATCGGGGGGCAGAGTGCGATGGTCTGGTCGCTCAGGTCGCCGAGCTCCAGAACGCCCGCGCCGGCCAGCGGGTGCACGTCGGGCAGCGCGGCCAGCCGTGGCTCGCGGTAGAGCGGATACCCACGCACGCCGGCGTCCTCCGGCCGCGACCGCAGCAGGGCGACGTCGACCAGCCCGCGTTCGAGCCCGGCGGTCAGCGTGTCCACCCGATGAACCTCGACCGGGACGTCCGGATGGGCGTCGCGCCACGCGCGCAGCAGCGGCGTCGTGTGGCTACCGAGCGCCGCCCAGGCGTACCCCAAGCGCAGCGGACGCGACCCGACCGCCTCCGCCAGCGCGTCGTCGACCGCCGCGAGGATCACCCGCGCCCGGTCGTAGAGCGCCTGCCCGCGGGGCGTCGGCTCCAGGTGACGGGTCGAGCGGTCGACGAGCGTCGCGCCGACGCGGTTCTCCAACTGGCGCAGCGTCCGGGAGAGCGCGGGCTGGGCGATCCCCAGCCGGGCCGCGCCGGCGGTGACGGTGCCCGCCTCGACGATCGCGACCAGCGCACGCAGGTGACGCAGTTCTACGTCCATGCCGGCCGAGCATAAGTGCTGCCGAAAAGGTATTTCCGGACCGAGGTCCCGTGCTGGCAGCGTCGGCGGCATGACACGACGGACGACGGGCGAAGGGGTCGGGCTGGTGCTCGCGGCCGTGTGCTCGCTGCAGTTCGGGGCCGCGCTGGCCGCGACCCTGTTCGGAGCGCTGGGGCCGCTGGGGACGGTCGCCGCCCGGCTGGTCGGGGCCGCCGCGGCGCTCGGGATCGCGGCGGGGGTCGCGCGGGCGGTGGCGCGCGGAAAGGCATCCGCGGCGGGGCGCGGTGGGAGCGCCTCGGCGGCGGGCGGGGCCCGGGACGGCGGGCGCGCGTCCGGTCTGGGCCGATGGCGGACGCCCGTGACGTTCGGGCTGCTGACCGCCGCGATGAACACGTGTGTGTACCTGGCGCTGGACCGGCTCCCGCTGGGTGCGGTGATCACGATCGAGTTCCTCGGTCCGCTGGGGTTGTCGCTGGCGTTGTCCCGGCGGTGGCGGGACGCCGGATGGGCGGCCTGCGCGCTCGCCGGCGTGGTCCTGCTGGGTGGTGGCCTCGGCGACCCGGACGCCGTCGGGATCCTCCTCGCGCTGGTGGCCGCGGCGTGCTGGGCCGGGTACATCGTGCTCAACCGACGGCTCGGGGACGCCGACGGCGGAGGGCTGTCCGGGCTGGCCCTCTCCGCGGTGGTGGCGGCGATCGCGGTCGGGCCGATCGGAGTCGCTACCGGGTTCGAGCCGACGGCGTTCGCGCTCGGGTGCGTGGTCGGGGTGCTGTCGTCCGCGCTGCCCTACGCGCTGGACCTGCTCGCGCTGCGTCGTCTCCCGCCGCGCGTGTTCGGCGTGCTGATGAGCCTGGGACCGGCCGTGGCGGCGCTGGCCGGGTGGCTGGTGCTGGGGCAGGCGCTGACGCTTCCGCAAGTGCTCGCGATCGGCTTGGTGGTGCTCGCCGGCGTCGGCGTCACCGCCGAGCCGCGGCCGGGACGTGCGGCGTCCGGGATGCCCGCGTCGACGGGCCGCCCGGCGCCGCGGCCCGTGTCGTCGGGCGGGCGACCAGCGGGGGTGGGCGCAGCCACCGGGGCGGCCGGAGCGTCAGGCGTCGGGGAGGTCGTGGAGCAGGGCGATGTTCGCCGCCTCGTCCGGATCCGGCTCCGGCTCGGAGAGGAACGCCGTCACGCACTCGACCGCGACGTCCGGCGCCAACCGTTTGAGGCTCAGCGCGACGACGTTGGCGTCGTTCCAGAGTCGCGCCCCACGGGCCGTCCACGCGTCCGCCACGGTGGCGGCCCGCGCCCCGGGAACCTTGTTCGCGGCGATCGCGGTTCCGGTGCCGGTCCAGCACATGAGGACGCCGTAGTCCGCGTGCCCGGCGACGACCGCCTCGGCGACCCGGCGTGACATCACCGGCCACGAGTCCTCGATCGTGACGAGTTCGTGGTCCTTCGCCAGGAAGTCCCGGACGGCGTCTACGCACTCGTTGGTGTCGTCCGCCGCGAACGCGATCCGCATGATCTGAGACTAGTTCGGGCCAGTCGTCGACGCCGCCGCCGATCACGGATTTCCGGGAAGCCCAGCGCTGGCCCGCGGACGCAGCCCCACCAGCTGCGCCACGTTCGCACCACCGAACGCCACCCACGGATCGCCGTGACCCGCGCGAGCCGCCTTTCGGGAAGTCCGCCGCGCTGCTCCGCCTCCGCGCTGCGCGGCGTGGGTGCCGTAGGCGTGGCGGGGCCCCCGATGCGTGCCTCCGGCAACAGCCCTCCCCCGCGTGGCACGCTGGGGCACCGCCCCGACGGCTGTTCAGCACGGCAGTGGGACCCGTAGGCAGGTCGTCCAGCAGGAAGAGTGTGGGTGCATTCGCCTGACCCCGGCCGCCCCTGCCAGCCGCGAGCCGGCAGAACCGCAGTCACCTCGGCGGCGACCCGGCAGGGCGCGTGTGAACGTCCTCCCAGGCGAAGGTGAGCGCGGCGGGGGGCGGACTTCCCGGAAATCTGCTCAGCCCAGGTCGTCCAGCGCCTTCTGGGCGCCACGGTGCAGCTTCACCGGCTCGGTGCTCCGTGCGGACTCGAGCGTGATGTCCTCGGCGGCCTTGTTCGCCGCCACCAACGCGGGCAGCTTGTCGAACAGTGCCTTCGTGAGCACGCACGCCAGGTTCGCGTCGAGCGTCTCCTCGACCAGCAGCAGGTTCGGCACCGCGATCGTCGGCACCGCAGCGGGCGTCCGGTACGTGGCGGCCGGGATCGACGCCTGCTCGTACTCCGGGCTGATCTTCCGCATCGCCGGCAGCAGCGGGGTGATGTCCACGAACGTGACCCGGTCCCGCGCGGTCGTGAACAGGTCGGTGACGCCGGGCGTCGGGAGCCCACCTGACCACACCATCGCGTCGATCGTCCCGCTCTTCATCGCGTCGACGGTCTTGGCGAGGTCCAGCCGCTGCGCCCGGACGTCCTTCGCCGGGTCGAGGCCCGCGGACTCCAGCAGCCGGTTGGCGATCACCTCGGTGCCGGATTTCGGCGAGCCGGTCGAGACTCGCTTCCCTCGGAGGTCCTCGACCCGGGAGATGCCGGTGCCGGTTCGGGCGATGACCTGGGTGTAGTTGGTGTGGATGCGGGCCAGCGCGCGGATCGGCTGGGGTCCGCTGTCGAAGGCGCCCTCGCCGGCGACCGCATCGGCGGCGCTGTCGGCGAGCGAGAACGCGACCTGGTAGTCACCGCGGACCAGCTGCTGGATGTTCTGCACCGACGCTCCGGTCTCCGCGGCGGTGGCCTTCACCCGGCCCCCGGTCGCGGACGCGATCTGCGCGGCGTACGCGTTGCCGAGCGCGAAGTACACGCCGGTCGCGTTCCCGGTGGCGATGCTGATCCGGGTGTCCTTCTCGACCTCACACGTCACCGGGGCGTCCGCGTCGTCGGTCGTCGCCTCGTCCCGCCGCCCGCCGCAACCGGCCAAACTCGCCGCGCCGACGCTGAGCGCCACCGCGCTCCCGACCAGCCGAATCCATCGTCGCTTCATGCCACGCCTCCTGGTCTGCGCCCGTCGTCCGACCCGTCGTCCCCCGACTCTGCCGACGCCGCCCCGGACGACGCCGCACTCTGCGCCGCCCCGCTGGACCCGCCAGGCGCGGGAGCCGCCGCACGCTCCACGGCGTCCCCCGACCTCACGGCCGACGCCTCCGCCGCCACCGCGTCACCCGCCACCGCGTCCCCCGCCGGCACCTCGCCCCCCGCCGCAGCGCCCGTGCCCACGGACGCGCGCGGAACAGCGTCCGCCGAACTGGGAGCAGAAGCACGACGGCGGGTCACCAGCGCCGCAGCCACCGCCGCGGCGAGCAGTACCGAGCCGACTGCGACCGGCACCGGTCGCAGGTAGAGCAGCAGCAGCGCGGCGAGCCCGGCGAGCCCTCGGCCGACCCGGCCCACCGGGCCGACGCCCAGCACCCACCCGCCGGTCGCCGCCGCCAGCGCGGTGACACCGAGCGCCGCGACCGCGGTCGCGACCACGACCGAGAGCGTGCCGCCCAGGCCGAGCAGCCCCTCGCCCGCGTCGGTCAGCACGAACGCGAGCGGCACCAGGAACGCCGGCAGCGCGTACTTCAGCGCCTGCCACATCGTTGGGATGGCCGACCCGCCGGTCACCGCGCTGGCGCCCACCGCAGCCAGCGCGGTCGGCGGCGTCACCTCGGAGAGCACCGAGTAGTAGAAGACGAACATCGCCGCGGCCGCGGCCGGGACGCCCAGCTCCAGCAGCGCCGGTCCGATCACGACCCAGCCGATGATGAACGATGCGGTGACCGGCACCGCCAGCCCCAACAGTGCCAGCGCGACCGCCGCCAGCACGGCGGTGAGCGCGAGCGTCGCGACGGGGTCGTCCACGATCGACCGTGCCCCGTCCACCAGGAGGGACGCGGTCTGCGCCGCGAGACCGGTCTTCGTCATCGTCGCGGTGATGATCCCGGCGGCGGCGCAGACCACGGTCACCGTGAGCACGCCCCGGCCGCCCTCGGCGAAGGCGGCGGACAGCCGCCGCGGCGTCAGGGCCGCCGACCGGTCGAGGAAGGACAGGCCGAACGCCACGGCGGTCGCGATCAGCACCGCCTCGGTCACCGGCCGGCCCAGGAACAGCAACAGCAGGATGACGAAGAGCGACGCGAAGTGATACCCGAACCGGGCCAGCAGGCGCCACGGCGATCGGGCGGCCAGCTCCACCGCGCGGACGCCGAACCGGCGGGCGTCGATCTCGACCGCGAGCAGGATCCCCAGGTAGTAGAGGAGGGTCGGCACCGTGGCCCAACCCAGCACCGCCAGGTACGAGACGTCGAGGTACTCGGCGATGATGAACGCGGCCGCGCCGAGCGTCGGCGGGGAGAGGATCGCGCCGACCCCGGCCGCCGCGAGCATGCCGCCGGCGTGCTCCGCCGGATAGCCGGCCCGCCGCAGGATCGGCCAGGTGACCGCGCCGACGCTCACCGCGGTCGCGGTGCCGCTCCCGGAGACCGTGCCGAGCAGGAACCCCGCCGCCACCGCGGTACGCCCGGCCGCACTGCGCGAACGGCGGAACGCGGCCACCGACAGGTCGACGAAGAACCGCCCCGCGCCGGAGTGGCTGAGCACCGCCCCGTACAGCGTGAACAGCACGATGTAGGTGGCGGCGACGTCCAGCGGGGTGCCGTAGAAGCCGCTGCCGGAGTTGTAGAGCGCGTCGATGATCTGGTCGGCGTCGAGCCCCGCGTGGGCGATCGACCACGACTGCGGCAGGTATCCCCCGTAGTAGCAGTACCCCAGCGCCAGCAGGCAGACGGCGGGCAACACCCATCCGGTCGTCCGCCGGCAGGCTTCGAGCAGCAGCACGAGCAGGACGCTGCCGGCAGCGACGTCGAGCGGATCGAGCAGGCCCTGGCGGTCGAGGAACGCGTCGTAGCCGACCAGGACCGGGTAGGCCCCGACGACGAGCGCGGTCGCGGCCAGTACCCAGTCCGGAACGGACGGACGGTCCCCGGTGGCTCGGGCACGGCTGCGGTACGAGAGGAACACCAGCGGCAGCACGGCCGCGAGGAAGAGGATCAAGTAGAACTGGCCACCCTGCGGGAGCGGCCGGAGCGCCTGGTAGACCGCGAACAGCGTGACGGCAGCACTGGCGGCCGACACCGCGAGGCCGAGCCGTCCAGCCAGACGCCGCGCCGGTTGCTCCTCGTCGCGCACGACGAGCTCCGGCGCCGCGGTCGGAGGGGCGGCCATGCCGGGACCCTACCAACTACGGACATCTACGCGGATGTCTTGTTTCGACGGTAGTTGCTCGGAAAAGCGCTACCCCGCCGACCGGTCGACGGCGGGGTAGCGGCGCCCTCAGGAGTGCGCGGGCTCCGGCTCCCGCGCGGCGGCGGCCTCCGCCTTCCGACGACGCTTCTCGGCCTTCCGGTCCTTACGGCCTTCGACGAGCGTGTAGAGGGCCGGCACCAGCACCAGCGTCAGCAGCGTCGAGCTGATCAGACCACCGATGACGACGACCGCCAGCGGCTGCGAGATGAAGCCGCCCTCGCCGGTGAGGCCGAGGGCCATCGGGATCAGGGCGAAGATCGTCGCGGCAGCGGTCATCAGGATCGGGCGCAGACGGTGCCGCCCACCCTCGACGACCGCCTCGACGACCGGCATGCCGTCGCGCCGGTACTGGTTGACCAGGTCCATCAGGACGATCGCGTTGGTGACCACGATGCCGACCAGCATCAGCATGCCGATCAGCGCCGGGACGCCCAGCGCGGTGTCGCTGACCAGCAGCAGGAGCAGCGCACCGGTCGCCGCGAACGGGATCGACACCAGCAGGATCAGCGGCTGGATCAGGCTGCGGAACGTCGCCACCATGACGATGAAGACGATCGCGATCGCCGCCAGCACTGCGAGCCCGAGCTGCTGGAACGCTTCGGCCTGGTCCTCCGACGCGCCGCCGAGCGTGTAACTCGCGCCCGCCGGGAGGTCCAGCGCGTCCAGCTTCTTCTGCAGGTCCGCGGTGATCGTCCCGAGGTTGTCGCCGCTCGGCGTCCCGCTGACCGTCGCGCTGCGGGCGCCGTCGATCCGGGTGATCTCGACCGGCCCCGGCTCGGTCCGGACGTCCGCGACCGTGCTCAGCCGGACGGCCCCCGCTGCGGTCGGGATCTGGATCGCCCGTACCGCCTCGACGGTGGCCGGCGGCGCCGCGGCGAGCACCGTGATCGGCTGCTCGACGCCCTCGATCACGACCTGACCCGCCGGCGTGCCGCGGAACGCCGCCGCGACGATCTGGCCGAGCGTGCCCTCGGTGAGCCCGTACCGCGCCGCGACCTGGTCCTTGAGCGACACGTCGACCCGCGGCGTGCTCTCCGCGAGGTCGCTGCTGACGTCGTCCAGCCCGTCGACGGACTCCATCGCCTTCGTGACGGCCTCGGTGGCCGTCCGCAGCGCCGCCTCGTCCGCCGCCTGGACGACGACCTGCTGCTCGCTGCCGCCGACGCCGGACTGTGCGCTGCCGACCTCGATCTCACCGGCGTCGGACAGCGCGTTCAGCTTCTCCTCGATCTCCTCCTGGACCTCTGCGGTGTCCTCGTCCTCGTTCACGGTGAGCTGGTAGCTCGCCTGGTTACCCGAGCCGCCGACCCCCGGGAACGCACCGCCGCCGATCGTCACCTGGTAGGACTCCAGGTCGCCGTCGGCGCGGAAGTCCGCGAGCACCGCCTCGACCTTCTTCGCAGCGGCGTCGGTGGTGGTCAGGCCGGTGCCCACCGGCATCGTCTGGGTGAGGCTGAGCGTGTTCTGCCCCGACTGGTCGAGGAAGTTCGTCTTGAGGAACGGCACCATGCCGAGCGTCGCGATCAGCACGACGATCGCGATCGCGATCGTCGTCCAGCGACGTCGGACCGCGAAGCCGATGACCGGCACGTAGATCCGCTGCAGCAGCCCGCGGCGTTCCTTCTCCTCGGCCGCTGCGCGGACCGCCTCAGCGTCCGACGTGTTGGCCGGCTGCCGCAGGAACCAGTAGGCGAGCACGGGGACGATCGTCAGCGCGACGACGAGCGAGGCCAGCAGCGCGACGGTCACGGTGATCGCGAACGGCCGGAACAGTTCGCCGACCAAGCCGCCGACGAGCGCGATCGGCAGGAACACCGCGACCGTGGTCAGCGTCGACGCGGTGACCGCGCCGGCCACCTCGCGGACGCCGTTGAAGATCGCGGTGACCTTCTCCTCGCCGTAGCCCAGGTGCCGTTTGATGTTCTCCAGGACCACGATCGAGTCGTCGACGACCCGGCCGATCGCGATCGTCAGCGCGCCCAACGTCAGGACGTTGAGCGAGAGGCCGTCGGCCCACATCACGATCAGCGCGATCAGCACCGAGAGCGGGATCGAGACCGCGGTCACCAGCGTCGACCGAACCGACAGCAGGAACACCAGGATGACGATGACGGCCATCACCAGGCCGAGGCCGCCCTCGGTCGCCAGGCTGCTGATCGACTTCTCGATGAACGGCGCCTGGTCGAAGACGATCGTCAGCTCGGCGCCGTCACCGAGCGCCTCGGTCCAGTCGTCGAGCTGGTCGCTGATCGCGTGCGAGATGTCGACGGCGTTGCCGTCCGGCGTCATCGTCACGCTGATGCCGAGGCTCTCCTTGCCGTTCGTCCGGGTCAGCGACGTCGCGGGGGTCTCGACCGACTCGACGGACGCGATGTCACCCAGCTTGACCGATGCGGCCGGCGTCGTCCCGGAGCCCGCGTCGGTCCCGGTGCCCGAGCCCGAGGTAGGCGTGAGATAGAGATTCTCGAGGTCGTCCAGCGACGAGTAGGCGCCGCCGACCTGAACCGTCAGTGCCTGGGTGCCCGAAGCGACCGATCCGGCCGGGACCGCGGTGCCACCGCCGCTGATCGCGGCGCTGATCGCCTGCGGCGTCAGCCCGGCGGCGGCCAGCTTCGTCAGGTCGGGGCGGATCACGACGGTCTTGTCCGGTGCGCCGGTCAACGACGCCTCACGGACGCCGTCGATGCCGTTGAGCTCCGGCAGCACGGTCTTCTGCAGCTTCTGCGCCAACGCTGCGGTGTCGCCGCCGGACGCCGAGAGCACAACCGCGGGCAGCAGGTCGTCGGTGCCCCCGGAGAGGATCGACGGATCGACGTCGGCCGGCAGCTGGGCCCGGTCGAGCGCCTGCTGGAGCTTGTTGACGGTCGCCCCGATATCGGTGCCGTACTCCAGCTCCACCTGGACGGTGGCGAAGCCCTCCAGCGAGTTCGACGTGGTCCCGGTGACTCCCGCGACGCCGCGTACGGCGTCCTCGATCGGCTCGGTGACCTGGCTCTCGACGACGTCCGGGGAGGCACCGCTGTACTGCGCGGTGATGAACGCCGCGGGGATCTCCAAGGAGGGCAGCAGCTGCTGCTTGAGCGCCGGGATCGCGATCAGCCCGAACGCGGTGACCGCGATCGTGATCAACGCGATGAGAGCCCGGTTGGCGAGGCTGAACCTGGCCAGGAAGGACATGGCGGTGCTTCTCCGATCGGCACACGACAAATGGGATCCCGGACGCGCCGGGCCTTGCTCCGGCGGTCGGAGTCTGCTTCCGCCCTGCAATGGACGTCAGCAGGCCCCGGCCGGTAGTCAGCCACAGCCCGCGGAGGCGGGCTACGCGGCGTGGCCGGAGCGCCCGGCCTGTGGCTCGGACGCTCCGGACCGGGTCAGTGCCCGGCGCCGACGCCGGCCTGTTCCCGTGCGAGGCGCTCGTCGCCGCTGAGCGTCGCCAGCGGCTTCTCCTTGACGAACACTACGGCGAGTAGCGCCAACGCCGCGATCGGCGCGCCGACGAGGAAGATGTCGGCGGTCGCCTCCCCGTAGACGTCCTGGATCACGGTCAACACCGCGGGCGGCAGCGTCGTGAGGTCCGGGACCTCGGCGGCCCCGTCGCCGCCGGACGCCGCCGGGCCGAGCTTCTCGGCCGACAGCGTGCTCACGCGGTTGGCGAGCACCGCCCCGAGCGCGCTGACGCCGATCGCACCCCCGAGGCTGCGGAAGAACGTCAGGACCGACGTGGTGGCCCCGAGGTCGCGGGCCGGAACGTCGTTCTGCGCGGCCAGGACGAGGTTCTGCATCAGGAGACCGACACCGACGCCGAGCACGAACATGTAGACCGAGAGCAGCAGCACGCTGGTGTCCGCCCCGATCGTGCCGAGCAGGCCCATGCCGGCCACCATCACGACGCCGCCGATCAGCAGGTAGATCTTCCACTTGCCGTACTTCGTGATCAGGCCGCCCGCGATCGTCGACGACCCGAGCAGACCGAAGATCAGCGGCAGGCTCATCAGGCCCGCGACGGTCGGCGACTTACCGAGCGAGATCTGGAAGTACTGGGAGAGGAACACGGTCCCGCCGAACATCGCTACGCCGACCAGCGCGCTCGCGACCGTGGTGAGCGTGACCGTCCGGTTGCGGAACACGCCGAGCGGAATGATCGGCTCGGGCACCCGGGACTCGACCAGCACGAACAGGGCGAGCAGTACGAGCGCCAGCGCGACCAGCCCGGCGGTCCACGCGGAGGCCCACGCGAACTTGTCACCGGCCAGCGTCGACCAGACCAGCAGCGTCGAGACGCCGGCGGTGATCAGGAACGCGCCGAGGTAGTCGATCTTCACGTCTTTCTTGACCACCGGCAGGTCGAGCGTCCGCTGCAGCAGCACGATGGCGATCGCGGCGAAGGGCACCCCGATCAGGAAGCACCAGCGCCAGCCCAGCCAGGACGTGTCGACCAGGAGACCGCCGATCAGCGGTCCGGCGATCGTGCCGACGCCGAACACCGCGCCGAAGATCCCGGAGTAGCGGCCCAGCTCCCGCGGCGGGATCATCGCGGCCATCACGATCAAGGCGAGCGCGGTGACGCCACCGGCGCCGATGCCCTGGATCACCCGGCTGAAGATCAGCACCTCGACGTTGGGCGTCAGGCCCGCGACCAGCGAGCCGACCACGAACATCACCAGCGACAGCTGCATGAGCAGCTTCTTGCTGTAGAGGTCGGCGAGCTTGCCCCAGAGCGGCACGGTGGCGGTCATCGCCAGCAGCTCGGTGGTGACGATCCAGGTGTAGACGGACTGACTGCCGTCCAGGTCGGCGATGATCCGCGGGAGCGCGTTCGAGACGACCGTCGACGCGAGGATCGAGACGAACAGGCCCATCATCAGGCCGGACAGGGCCTGCAGGATCCCGCGCCGGGACATGCGTTCGGTTCCGGCGGCTAACTCCGGGGCGTCCGGCGGTGGGGTGACGGGGTCAGCGTGCCCTTGCGGGCTGGTGGTGGTCACGCGTTTCTCTCTCGTCCGGTGGGTGGCTCGCGGCCACGTCGGGCTCTGGTGGGGCGGGAAGTGGGCCGGGCCGGTCAGCGCCCGGCCGCGAGGTCGTCAGCGGACGCCGCGCCGCCGGCCGGTGCCGGGGCGAGGCCGGCGGCGAGGGCCTGGAAGGCCTCGTCGACGAGCGCGGTGAGGGGACGGTCGCCAGCTCCGGAAGCCCAACGCATCATCGCGACCCGGAGTGCGCCGCCCGCCGTCGCGGCGATCAGCAGCGGGGTCCCGTCGACGGCCGGGTCGACGCCGAGCCGACCGGCGATCGCCTCGGCGAGCGCGAGTTCGGCGGCCGCGCCGCCCTCGACCAGCCGCGCCAGCATCGGCGGGTTCTGGCTGCAGACGGTCATCCGGAGCCGCAGGCGCTCCGCATCGGTCTCGAGCAGCGCCGCCTCGTCGCGGTACGCCGACCAGACCGCGGCCCAGACCGCCAGCTCGGGCGGCGCCGCCACGACGGAGTCCCGGATCCGGTCGCCGCCCTCCAGCATCGACCCGAAGACGGCGTCGTCCTTGGTCGCGAAGTAGTTGAAGAACGTGCGGGCCGAGACGTCGGCCTCGGCACTGATCTCCTCGACCGTGACGTGGTCGAGGCCCCGCTCGGCGACCAGGCGCAGCGCCGCATCGGCCAGCGCCGTTCGGGTCTGCTGCTTCTTCCGCAGACGGAGCCCCGTGGAGGCGGGGCTGTCGTCGGCGGCGTTCATGCAACCCACGGTAGGCCGAACTTGCAGACACTGCAAATCTTTATCGTCTGCAATAAGTCAGGTCAGCGGAAGAACTCGCGCAGGACGGGGGCGAGGACTTCGGGGTCGACGTCGTGGGTCTGGTTCGGCAGCGTGCGCCGCCGTGCGTCGAGCAGAACACCGGCGAGCGCGTTCGCGGCGCTCGCCATCGACGGCGGGCTGGCGCCACCGTCGAGCACCAGCACGGGGACGGTCACCGCGGCCCAGCGCTGCGGCGACAGCGGCTCCCCGGTGGTGGTGCCCTCCAGCAGCGCGATGTCGTACGCCAGCGTGTGCGCGACGCTCTCCATCGCGGCCCAACCCGGCGCCTGCTGCATGCCGGCCACGGCCTCGCGCGGCACTCCGGCCGCCTCGGTGAGGAACAGCTCGACGGCGCCGTCGCGCTGGTCGGTCAGGACCAGTCGCTCCAACCGGGGTTGGAGGTCATCGGGGTGCGGCCGGGCCGTGTCGTCGACGATGAAGGGCGCCTCGTAGACGGCGACCCGGGCGACCGCCGGACGGCGCGCCGCGGCATCCAGCGCGAGCGCGGCCCCGGACGACATGCCGTACAGCGCTGCGTGGCCCCCGGCGTGCGCGATCAGCGCGGCGATGTCGTCGATCTCGCGTTCCGGGGTGTGCGGGGAGGCGCCGTGTCCGCTGTCCCCGCGACCACGGCGGTCGTAGTGGTAGACGGTGAACTCCTCTGCGAGCAGGCGGGCCAGCCGGGCGGTGCCGGGATCGATCGCGCGGTGCTGGAAGGCGCCGCCGACCAGGATCACCGCCGGGCCGCTGCCGTAGCGGTCGAACGCGATCGGGGTTCCGTCGGCCGAGATGACGGTGTCCATCAGTGGTCTCCTTCGCGGGTCTTCGGGTGCGGCAGCGCCGCCGAGCCCGGGTGCGCGGCCGGGGCCGGCTGGGCGGCCGGACCCGGCTAGGACGCCGAACCCGACTGGGTCGCCGGGGCCGGTGCGGGCGCGGGGCTCGACTCGGGTGCCGAAGTCGCGGCCGGTTCCGCGCCGATCGGCGGGGTGTGCCGCAGCGCCGCCATGACCAGGATCGCCAGACCGGCCAGCAGCGCCGCGCTGACTGCGGCCGCGGCCTGCATACCGGCCGTGAACGCCTGCTCAGCGGCGGCGAGTACGACACTGCCGAGCTTGTCAGGCAGACCGGCCGCAACCTCGGCAGCTCCACTGAGCGTGTCGCGCGCGTTCGCGGCGGAATCGGGGGTCAGCCCCTCCGGCAGCTCGACGCGAGCCCGGTACACCGCGACGCCGAGGCTGCCGAGCGTCGCGATGCCGAGCGCGAAGCCGAACTCGCCGCTGGTCTCGTTCAGTGCACCGGCGGAGCCGGCCTCCTCCGGAGGGACGACGCCGAGCACCAGGCCGGTGGCGAGCGTGATCAACGGCCCGGCGCCGAGGTTCGTCAGCGCGAAACAGGCGGCGATCCCGACCGGCCCGGCCGTGACCGGCAGGGCGGCCAGCGTGGCGAGCGCCGCGACCGAGATCGTCAGGCCTCCCGCGATCAGGACGGCCGGCCGGACTCGGCGGGCGAGCAGCGGAGCCACCAGCACGCTGTGCAGCACCATCGCCGGAAACACCGAGCAGGAACACCGACCCCCACCAGAAGTACTCGAGCATCGCCCCACCGACCACCGGGCCGATGGCGGTTCCACCCACGAAGCAGACGAACCAGACCCCGATCGCCAGGCCACGCTGCTTCGGATCGCGGAACATGGTGCTGATCAACGCGAGGATCGACGGCGCCAGCGTCGGCCCCCGCGACTCCGAGCAGGGCCCTCGCGACGATCAGCAGCGCCACGGTCGGCGCGTAGGCGGCCAGCACGGACGCCACCCCGAACGCCGCCACGCCGATCAGCAGCAGCCGCCGCGGACCGATCCGGTCGCTCACCGCCCCCATCGTGATCAGGAGGCCCGACAGCAGGAAGCCGTAGGAATCCACGATCCATAGCTGCTCGGTGCTGCTCGCGCCCAACGCCACGCTGAGGTGCGGCAGCGTCAGCAGCATCACGAAGACGTCGATCGAGATGAGCAGCGTGGGAAGGGCGAGGACGGCGAGCCCGATCCACTCCCGGCGGCCCGCCCGCGCGGTCGCCCCGGGATCGCTTGGCCCGCCGTCGACGGCGGAAGCCTCACCCGCCGCCGCGGCCGGAAGGCCGCTTCGCGGCGCCGTACCCTCCTGCGCGATGCTCATCTCTCGTCCTCTCGTCCTCTCGACTCGTTGCCGTGAGGACGTCGCAGCCGACGCGGGTCTCTCGACACCGACCTCCTGTGACGCCCGTCACAGGCGCTCGGCGTCGAGGAGCCGTTCGCGGCTCCGACCCCTCCGTGCTACGACACCGACGCGAAGGAGTGACCGATGAAGTACCTGCTGCTCATCCACATGAACCCGACCGTGTTCGAGTCGCTCTCCGAGGAGGAGAAGAACGTGGTCTTCGCCGGCCACGACGCCTTCCAGGCGGAGCTGACCGAGTCCGGTGAGCTGCTGGGGTTCGTCGCGCTCGCCGATCCGGCGTCCTCGACGACCGTGCGGGTGCGCGGCGGCGCGGTCGACGCCACCGACGGGCCCTTCGTCGAGGCGAAGGAGTTCCTCGCCGGGTACTACGCGGTCGACTGCGAGACGCCGGAGCGCGCGGTCGAGCTCGCGGCGAAGATCCCGGACGCGACGTTCAACGCGATCGAGGTGCGGCCGGTGATGGCCGAAGCCGGGCTGGAGATGTGACCGAGCCGTCCGGCATCGAGGACCTGCTGCGCAGCTGCGCGCCACAGGTCCTCGGCATCCTCGTCCGCCGGTACGGGCAGTTCGACCAGTGCGAGGACGCGATGCAGGAAGCGTTGCTGGCGGCGTTCCGGCAGTGGCCGGACGAGGGAGTGCCCGAGCATCCGCGGTCCTGGCTGGTGGCGGTCGCGGCCCGTCGGCTGACCGACCAGTGGCGCAGTGACGCCGCCCGCCGTCGCCGGGAGTCGGCTTCCGTGCCGGAGGAGGATCCACCGGTCATCCCGGCGGTGGACGACACGCTGACGCTGTTCTTCCTGTGCTGCCACCCGAGTCTGTCGCCCACCACGCAGGCCGCACTGACGCTGCGCGCCGTCGGCGGGCTGACCACGGCCGAGATCGCCGCGGCGTTCCTGGTCCCGGAGGCGACGATGGCGCAGCGGATCAGCCGCGCCAAGGCGCGCCTGCGGGGTGAGGCGTTCCGCCTCCCGCCGACCGCCGATCGCGAGGCCCGCCTCGCGGTGGTGCTGCGGGTGCTCTACCTGATCTTCAACGAGGGCTACGTCGTCACCGCCGGGGACGCACTGCACCGCGCCGATCTGACGACGGAGGCCATCCGGCTGACGCGTGCGGTCCGGGAGCTGATGCCGTCCGACGGCGAGGTGGCCGGACTGCTCGCGCTGATGCTGCTCACGGAGGCCCGGCGCCCGGCCCGGCTCGGCGCCGACGGCGAGTTGGTGCCGCTGGCGTCCCAGGACCGGTTGAGCTGGGACGGCCGTTTGATCGAGGAAGGGGTGGCGCTGATCAGCGCGACGTTGCCGGTCGCGCCGCTCGGGCCGTACCAGCTGCAGGCGGCGATCGCGGCCGTGCACGCCGAGGCCCCGTCCGCGGACGAGACCGACTGGCCCCAGATCGTCGGCCTCTACACGCTGCTCGAACGCTTCGAGCCGGGCCCGATGGTGACGCTCAATCGGTCGGTCGCGGTGGCTCAAGTGCAGGGCCCTCACGCGGGGCTCGCGGTGTTGGAGTCGGTGCGGTCGGAGCTCGAGCGGCACCACCGGTGGCACGCGGTGCGGGCACACCTGCTCGAGCTAGCCGGCGACGTCGCCGAGGCCCGCGAGGCGTACCGGCAGGCTGCCCGCCGCACGGCCAGCCTGCCCGAGCGTCGATACTTGACGACGCGCGCGTCCCGCCTGTCCTGACCTGCCGCCGATCCGCCGGCAGGGCGTGGTGGCGGCCGCGCGTGGGAGGCGGGGCGCGGCGGCCCTGCCCGGGAGGCGGGTCAGGCCGACTTCTCGTCGATCCCGACGCCGCCCACCTGCCGGGGAAACGATCCCGGCCGGGCGAGCACCCGGCCGAGTTCGTACGCGGCGTCGATGACCGCTGGATGGTCCAGCTCCAGTGGTTCGATCTTCAACACCGCGGGCAGTTCGCTGCCCCAGTAGCCGACGATCCGCCACGCCGGACGGTGGTAACTCCACCATCGGACGCCGTCCCACAGCCGCTCGCCGACGTGGTTGCGCTCGAAGTAGATCTTCAACGCCCACCCCTGACTCGCCGAGCGGTTGCGTTCGATGACCTGCGTCGGCCGCAAGCCCCGGTCTGCCAGGTTCGGTGCGCTGTCCAGCTCGAGCAACCGCACCCGGTCGGCCATCATGTAGGTGGCCAGCGCCCAGACGCTCCCCCGCACGCCCGCCGAGCGGAACAAGCTAGGCGTCCACTCCGGCACGTCGCCGAACGTCTCGCCGACCGCCCCGCTCGGCTCGAGCGCGTAGTAGAACACCGTGTAGTGCGCCGGGTTGTCCAGCCGGCCCTCGCCCTGCCGCGAGGTCAGGCACAGCGGATGTCCCAGGGAACCCGGCAGGGCCTCCTCCACGTACGGGATGACGCGATAGAGCAACATGGCAGCCTCCTCAGCCGTCCTCCCCCGACGCCACGGGTAATCGGCGAACCACGTGCACGGTCACCAGGTGCCGGCGACGCTCGTCCGCGGTGACGTGCACCTGTCGCGCCCAGCACGCCGACCGCAGCACGTCCGACGCGGCCCGGACGTGACGCTCGCAAATGCCGGCCGGGCACCAGAGCAACACCGCCTGGCCGTAGCTGGTCCGCCGCGTCCGGACCACCGCAGGCAGCCGGCCGTGCCGGTTGTGCACCCACCCCTGAGCCAGCCCGGTCCGGACGCGATGCTCGGTGGCGACGCACAGGAGGCGACGGACCACCGCTCGCCGTAACGGCCCGATCGCCACCACCAGTACGAGGGCCACCCCGGTCGGCAGTAGCGTCGCGGCAAGTCCGTAGGTTGGGATGAGGATCGCCGCCGCCAGAGAAATGGCGAGAAATGTTACGAGCTCTCGGCGCCACCGCCAGAGCACCGTTGTGGGCAGCGGACGCTTCACCGGGCCCGGCAGCGGACCGTACTGCGGCGGCTCGTCCGAGGGCGGTAGCTGGGCCGACGTCGTCATCGGACTCGCCGCCCGGCCGCGCCGACGAGAACCGGCGCTCGCTCCCCGTCGTTCGGGGGCGCCGCTTCGTCTTTCGGACGGACCGCCCCGGACCGGGCGCGGCGCGCGATCCGGGGGTCCCGGTAACGCCGACCCAGCCCCCACCAGAGCCGGCTGATCTGCCACCCCGCGGCGCGGGCCGCGTCGTCTTGGCGTCGGAACAACCGATCACCGAGAACAGTCATTCTGTGATTGAGACGGCCTAGAAGTAAGCCGAAGTCACGGGTACCGTTGGACACGGTGCACCACCTGTCACTGAGCGAGCTGGAGAGTTTGCGATGACGGTGTGCGCCTTGGGCTGGGTCGATGCTGCAACATCGACTCAGCCCGTTTCGATAAAGCGCTCACCGCGCGAATTGGGGAAGCGAAGTAGGGCGTCGCTCTACGCCGACAGCGGATCTCCGTCGCCCACCACCCCCTGTGGTCCTACGGCGCTATCGCCACAGCTCTGTGGGATCGCCACAAGAGCCTCGGCGGTTGCCGCCCCTCCCCCGCCCGACGGAGGACTCAACCGTAGGATTAGCCGCTTCCATGGTGACTGTCTTGCGGGCGCGTGGCAAGATCCATGTCAATTGCCAGAGCAATTGCACGATGCAGTTGGCATGTCTTCGCCCGAGGCGTGCACGCTGCGTCCGCACGAGATGCATCGCCATGGAGGGATCTCGTGACCGACGCGTCGAGCGGCGGAAGTCCAGCCCTACGCCGGCTGGAGGTAGCCGCCGCCCTCCGCAGACACCGCAAAGCCGCCCGCCTCAGCACCGCCGAGGTTCTGGCGCGGGTGGGCTTCTCCGCCTCCAAACTCAGCCGCATCGAGACCGGTAACCGCACCGTCCAGGTCTCGGATCTAGAAGTTCTGTGCGGGCTCTACGGCGTAGATGGACACGAGCAGCAACGTTTGACGCAGCTCGTGGATGAGAGCAGACAGCCGAGCGTCTGGACTGAGCGCGAAACAACCAATCCAGCGCAGGCCGAGTACCTGGAACTGGAGGAAGCGGCGAGCGCGATCGACGATTACAAATCCAGTATGGTCACCGCGCTATTACAGACTTCGGCCTACATGCGAGCATTCTTCCGAGCTTTATCACCCCATCTGCCCATCAGCGAGATCGAGCAGCAGGTTTCTGATCGGAACTACCGCCAGCAAAAGATCATGGGTCGCACCGAGAAAGAGCCTCTTCGATTCATTCTGGACGAGGCGGCACTGTGGCGTCAGGTAGGCGGCCCCCAGGTGCTTCGGGCACAGCTTGCTCATCTCGCCGATCTGACCTGGTCCCCAGCGGTGTCGATCTTCGTTATACCGTTCAACCGGGGTGCGCACATCGGGGTGAACAGCCTCTTCACCATTCTGACATTCGAAGAATCCGTACGCGATCGGGTGTACGTCGACGGACTGAGAGGGCCGGAATATCTCGCTGAAGCCAAGGACGTCGAGCGGTACCGCGGCCACTTCGAGGACTTGCTCGGAAAGGCGTTGGACCGCACCAGCTCCCGCGATCTGATCCTCGACATCAAGAAACGTCTCTAGTAGGTCGGCCCGGCCCTCGGTGTCGCACGACCGAGAGCCGGGCATGATCAAGATAGCCTGTCGAATTCACCCGCCTTGACTCCGGCGAGGAACGCGCGCCACTCGCTACGCGGGTAGCCGAGCACCGTACCGCCCGGACTCTTTGTATCGGCCAGCCGAACGAGATCGTCGTTACTCGTCAGCCCGACGGCCACACAGGTCGAATGACTACAAGCCCCAGCGACCCGCCAGACGACGCCCGAGGGCGACCGCATCATCTCTAGATTCACCCCGAATCTCCCATGATCGACACTAGTTACTGGATTCCCCCGTTCTGGGGCCTATACACTTTTCGCGGCAAACGAGGACAGGAGTGCTCTTGGGGTGCGTGATGCGCATCGGGCCATTCTGCAGGTCTGAGCTTGATGCGTCGATTACGAAACGATGTCCATTCCCGTGTGACCGTGTAACCATCGACCATGCTCAGATGCGGCGATGAGCGCCGCCTCCTGGCATCGGAAGACCGAACCAACACCCATCCGGCGCTAAGCGACACTGACGAACGGTGCAGACGTTGGCCTCGCACCGAGGGCGCGACGCTCTGATGCTCGTTCACCCGCTCTTTCCCCAACGGAGGCGAGCGGCTATAACCCTTCGAGCAGCAGTACTCCCTCGCAGTTCCCCCGCTGTACGAGGAGGCGTTCATGGCAGTCGCCGACGAAAGACCCACTCCGGTCTCCGATGAGGACCGGCTCGCCGAGCTGGGCTACCGCCAGGAGCTCCACCGCACCTGGTCGGGCTTCTCCAACTTCGCCATCAGCTTCTCGATCATCTCGATCCTGGCCGGCTGTTTCACCACTTTCGCCCAGGCCTGGAACAACGGCGGTCCGATCGCGATCTCCATCGGATGGCCGCTGATCAGCGCTTTCATCCTCATCATCGGACTGTGCCTGGCGGAGATGGGCTCGGCGTACCCGACCGCGGGCGGCATCTACTGGTGGGCGGCGCGGCTGGGTGGCCCGGCCGCCGGGTTCTACACCGGCTGGCTCAATCTCGTCGGGTTGATCGCGGTGACGGCGAGCATCGTCTACGCATGCGCGGGCTTCTGGAACATCACGCTGACGCTGTTCTGGAGCGGCTGGGGTGACACGTTCGGCGGCGACGCCCTGAACCAGCAATTCTTCTGGTTCGTCGTGCTGATGGTGTTGGTCTGCGTGCTCAACATCTTCAGCTCGCACCTGCTGGCGCTGATCAACAACATCTCCGCCGGATGGCACGTGCTCGGCGCCGCCGTGATCATCGGCGTGCTGCTGATCGCCTCCGACGGTCACCAGAGCGCCGACTTCATCTTCACCGAGCGGATCAACAACTCCGGGTTCTCCGACAGCGCCTGGTCGTTCTGGTTCTACGTCCTGCCGCTGGGCTTCTTGCTCACCCAGTACACGATCACCGGGTTCGACGCGTCCGCGCACATGTCCGAGGAGACGCAGGCTGCGTCGCGTACGGTCGCCCGAGGTATCTGGACGTCGATCTTCTACTCCGCGATCGGCGGCTGGCTGCTGCTCTTGGCGTTCCTGTGGGCTGCTAAGGATGTCGGCTTCATCAACTCGCCGGACAACGGCTACGGCGTCGGCAGCGTCATCGCGATCTTCTCGTCGGCGCTGAGCCCCGCCTTGTTCAAGCTGGTGATGGTGATCGCGACGATCGGCCAGGTGTTCTGCGGGATCGCGGCCATGACCAGCTTGTCCCGGATGGGGTATGCGTTCAGCCGGGACGGCGCGGTGCCGGGGCGTCGACTGTGGAGCCGGGTCTCGCCGAAGACCGGGGTTCCGGTCAACGCGGTGCTCGGGGGTGCGGTGGCCGGCGTGGTGATCACGCTGCCGGCGCTGTACAAGAGCCCGGCGGGGATCCCGGTCGCGTTCTACGCCGTGGTGTCGGTCGCGGTGATCGGACTGTACCTGGCGTTCCTGATCCCGATCTATTACCGGCTACGTCGCGGATCCGCGTTCGAACCCGGGCCGTGGAATCTCGGCGGGCACTACCGGTGGATGAACCTCGTAGCGGCGGTGGAGATCGTCGTCATCAGCATCTACTTCTGCATGCCGATCGTGCCGGGCGGCGTGCCGTTCAGCGATGACTTCAGTTGGTTCGATGTGAACTACGCGCCGATCGTGACCGGTGCTGTGCTGCTGACGATCACGATCTGGTGGTTCGCGTCCGCGCGGAAGTGGTTCAGCGGGCCGCGGCGGACCATCGACGAGGAGCCGCTCACCGAGCCGGCGACGCCGGGCGCGGTCTGAAAACCTGCACTTACGGCCGGGAAGCCCCGCGGGGCTTCCCGGCCGTCGTTCTGCGTCAACCGACGCATACCGGCGCGAATGCCGGTAATCTCGTCACGGAGATTCCGCTACCACGTGTCCGGCATCCGGGCCCGGCCAGCGTCGCGTACGGAGGAGTCTTCAATGGACGAGCGCTTACCCGCCGAGCTTCGATGGCGCACGGCACGATGCAGCCATACAAACTGTGTCGAGGTCGCCATCGATTCGGAGCAAGTCCTCATTCGGAACAGCACTGCCCCTGACCAGGCGCTGCTCCGCATCTCCCACCGTCAATGGCGATACTTCATCGACGCGCTCAGGGCCGGAGACTTCGCCCCAGAGCATTAGGCGCAGCCGCTGGGTCAAGACTCAGCAAAGCCCGCCTCAGGAGACGTGCCTTGGACATGCCTGCGGGCCGGGGAGTCCCTTG
The DNA here is from genome assembly GCF_039536245.1 of Cryptosporangium minutisporangium. Lineage (NCBI taxonomy): Bacteria > Bacillati > Actinomycetota > Actinomycetes > Cryptosporangiales > Cryptosporangiaceae > Cryptosporangium > Cryptosporangium minutisporangium. The sequence continues at coordinate 291,043 of NZ_BAAAYN010000011.1, forward strand.
ACGTCCCCGGCTCGCGGATCTGGAGTGCATTGTTATCGCAGTACTACCGCGCATCAGCCGCAGTAGTTGTAGTCCCAGCAACCCTCGTAACGCTTCTGGTGACGACGGCGGCGGCGGCGCGGCTTGTAGCAGTGGTCGTTGTCCCAGTCGTTGCCGCGGTAGTCGTTGTAGTCGTAGCAGCCGCTCATGTCGTCCGCCCTCCTGAAGGTGAGTAGTCCGGGAGCCTCTCCCCGTGCACCTATAGAGTCGCGCCGATCGAGCGTGGGCTCGATCGGCGNGTGGTCGTTGTCCCAGTCGTTGCCGCGGTAGTCGTTGTAGTCGTAGCAGCCGCTCATGTCGTCCGCCCTCCTGAAGGTGAGTAGTCCGGGAGCCTCTCCCCGTGCACCTATAGAGTCGCGCCGATCGAGCGTGGGCTCGATCGGCGCGACAACGGGTGGAACGTTCGACTGCTGACAGAGCCGGGCCTCAGGCCGGACGGGATCCCATGTAGGCGGTGAACTCCTCCAGCGAGATCAAGCCGTCCCCGTCGGCGTCGACCCGGGAGACGGCGGCGGCCGCGGCCTCTTCGGTGATCTGGTCACCGAGGGCGCCGGTCACCTGGACGAGCTCCGCGGCGGAGATCAGCCCGTCGCTGTCCAGGTCGATCATGCTGAAGGTGATCGCATATTCGCTCGTGTCTGCCACACCTACCAAGGTGGCCCACGGCAGCCCCGGCCAAACCACGAAACGGGCGCCTCCCGGAGGAGGCGCCCGTTCTGGGGTCTAGCGGAGGGTCATCGCGACGGGGTGCTGTCGCGCATCGCCTTGAGCATCTTCAGCTGGGTCTTCACGGTGCCGTCGGCCTCGAGCAGGCGGTAGCCGTACTGGTGCACCGAGATGCCGGCGGCCGGGCGGTACGCGGTGTAGAGCGTGCCGACCTTGACCTGCGGGTACTGCTTCGCGGCCAGCTTGAACGAGCGGACCATGTAGTCACCGGAGATCTGCTCGGTGGCCACGCCGTGGAGCCAGATCTGGCTGATGCCGGCGTTCGAGTGCACGGAGGTACCGAACTCGGTCCACCAGATCGGCTTGGTGCCGTCGCCGTTGGCCTTCATCGCGGCGATGACCGCAGGCAGGTTGGTCATGCGGGACTTGCCGGTGATGTCGGTCGACTCCGGGGCCTTGGTCTGGTTGCCCTGGTAGGGGTGCACGGCCATGACGTTGAACGCGCCCTTGGCGCCGGCGGCGTAGGCCTGCTTGATGAAGACGTCGTCGGTCTGCGCGGGACCACCGAAGATCACCGGAACCGAGGCGTTACCGGCCTTGATGCCCGCGTAGGCGGCCTTGAGCACGGCGACGAACTTCTTCACGCGGGTGTTGGAGTCGGCGACACCGGTGAACTCGGCCAGGTTCGGCTCGTTCCAGACCTCGATGCCGGCGATGCGCGAACCGTAGGTCTTGGCCATGAAGGTCATCCACGGCTTGATCGACGACGCGTTCGTCGGGAACTGCATCGTGTTGCTACCGGTGCCCGGACGGGCCCACAGCGGCGACTGGTGCGCGGTGATGAAGACCTTCATGCCCTTGGCGCGAATGCGGTTGATCACCGTGTTCAGCCGCTGGTTGTGCCAGGACGTGGCGCTCGGGGCGGCCGACGTCGGCTGGCTGGCGGACCAACCCATGTCCACGCGGACGATCTGCACCTTGTTGGCGGCCAGCGCGTTGAGGTGCTTGTCGAACATCGCGTTCGGGGTCTGGCCGTTCCAGTACATCTCCCACATCGCGTGCAACTGCACGCCCAGCTGCGGGACGGCCGGAGCGGCGGTCGTCGTCGTCGACGCGGTCCGGACCGCGGACGCAGCGGCCGTCTTCTTCTTCTTTTTCTTGGCCGAGGTCTCAGCGGTCGGCTTGGTAGCCAGCGCCGTCGTCGCCGCCTGCGCGGCGCCGCCGCCTGCGGCGCCTCCGACCAGACCGGCTACGGCCATGACGGCGGCTACCACGATCGTGCGCTTCATCCTCGCCCCTCACTTCTTTCCGACTTCCTGACAACAACCAAGTTCGGCAGCGTCGGTAGCGGGAACGAATGCAGAACGGGAGCAGGACGGTTGCGCGGATTCGAGGGCCGGTCAGAGGGTGCGGACGGGTTGCGGCACGGTTGCCAGCAGCCGGTCACCCAGTCCGCCGTCAAGGCTCTGAGCTGGGAAAACACCGCGTATCCACCGGACGTGCCGAGGCGCGGGCCGGGGAGCGCGGAGTCCGAACGTCACCCGGAGGGCGACGCAGCGGCAGCGCGCGTCGGGGGTTGCGGTGCGCGCGACGGTACCCGTGAAGCCCATGAACGCCTCCCGACGGACGCGGTTCGGCCGGGCGGAAATCATCCGCCTTGCCCTATCTGTTGACGGTTCCGCCGACGGGCCGGTTCGACGCTCACTCGGATTTGACCGTCAGCTCGATCTCGTAGGAGTCGACCTCGGTGACCGTGAGCGTCAGCTCCATGCCGTCGCTGGACGCCTGGGCGGTGCAGAGGGGGAACACACCGGATCGGCCCTCGACGGATCGGCAGGTGCCGGTGATCGTCGGGTCCGACCAGCCCGCCACCTCGAGCGAGCGGCGGAGGTCGGCCGGATCGGGCGCGTCGTCCGCCTGCCAGCGCCGGAACGAGAGCGGACAGCCGGCGTCGAGGCAACCAGCACCCTTGCGGTCCTCGTTCTCCACCTGCCACCAGCCGGCCAGCGGGCGAAAGCGGTTCGCCGCCGCCGCCACGTCCGGATCGCCGGCGCCCCCGAGCGTGGCCACCGCACCCACCACCCCGGCCACCACCACGACGACGGCTGCCACCGCCGCGAGCACCCACGCACGGTGGCGCCGCTCCTGATCGATCGCGTGCCGAGCCGGGCTCATCCTGTTGCCTGCCGCATCGTGACCTCTCCCCGCAGTCAGTCTTCTCAATTAGTTACGGCGCAAGTGCTCACGGTGTTCAAGGCGGGCACCAACGTTTTTCGTCATCCGTGCCCTTACCGGCGGCGGTGCCGACCGCGAGCCGTCGGCAGGGCCCGGAACAGCCAGATCCAGTGCGCTCCAGTAGTCGCCAGGAGCAACGCCACGGCGATCACCAGTGGCGCGGTGGTGAGGTGCTCCTCGGCGCCTGCGGCGCTGGCCCGGACCTGCTCGGCCGGCCGCTTCGGGTTCCCCTTCCGAGGCCCGGTGACGTTACGCGCCGGGACGACCGCGGCGAACCGGGACGACCCCGTGCCACGCGGAGCGGCGAGCTCCGAGGCGCTGGTGCCGTACTCGTTCACGGCTTCCACCAGGAGTGCGGTGCTGCGGTCCGGGAGGGTAGCGAGCTCCGCCTGGCGCGCGGACGCCGGGACGTGGGCGAGCAGCCGACCATCCGCGTCGTGGATGCGCCAGGCGTCCACCGCACCGTCGGCCGCGGTGCCGCGCGGAACTCGCCACCGCACGACCGCGCCGTCCGCCCCGTACGCGGCCCGAACCGTCACCGCGGTGGGACCGGCAGGGAGTCGGCGGGTGAGCCCGGATCGGTCGACGTGCACGGCGACGCTAGTCATCAGCTCGGCGCCGTCCGCTGCGCCCACTCGGAGCCGGGCCCGGCCCTCGAAGGTCGCCGGGTACACGTGGTCCACGGACGGGCCGGACGTCGTGCGGTCGGTCGTGCCGTCGCCGTCGAAGTCCCAGCGGTAGGCGGCGACCGCGGAGGGTGGCAGGGCCGAGGCCGAGGCGTCGAACGTCACCGGCTCCCCCGGGCGGGTCCAGTATTCGTCGACGACCAGCGCCACTGCGGGCCACGGCACAGCAGCCACGGACGCGGGTGCCCCGGTGCCGACCGTGACGTCGATGCCCTCGCCCCGCTCCCCCAGCGCGTCGCGCACCGCGGCCGCCGCCTCACGGACCGCCTGGTCGACCGCCCGGCCGGGCTTGGCGTACGTGCCGTGCGTCGAGCGTGCGAAGTCGCCCAGGTTGCTGGTGCAGATCGGGTCGTCCCGGTCGCACCAGGAACCGACGCGCCGCGCCAGCTCCAGTGGAACGTACGGCGAGCGCGCGTCGAGCACGCCGTTGTCGGTGTAGCAGCTCGCGTTGCCGCGCCGCCACGGCGAGAGCGACCGGCCCCGGCACGCCACCGGAAAGACACCACGCCCCTCCGGCAGCGAGAGCTTCGGGTCGCCGAACAGCGCGACGAACACGATCCGGTCGCGGAGCCGGCGAGGCAGCGCCGGCAGCGCGTCGCCGACGACCTGTGCCCCCTGCGAGTAGCCGCCGAGCACGACTCGCTCCTCCGGGCAGTCGCGCAGTCGCTGCTCCAGGTACGTGCGGAGCTCGGTGGCGCCGGACGCCACGCTGGCCCGGTAGCCGCCACCGGCGTTGCCGGTCCAGTACGCGCCGGCGTCCAGCAGGTTCTCGAACGCGTCGCTGCTGTCGACGCCGACCCCGACCGCCGGGTAGCGGGCCCCGCCGTAGGTCGCCGCGCCGAGCTCGTAGGCGGTGGCCCGGACCGCCGGCCCGAGCCGGACGGAGAGCCCGGCGAAGAAGACTGCACTCTCCCGCTGCGCGAGCCGCTGACCGGAGCCCCGCGCGAAGACCACGGTCACGTCACCGCACCGGCCGTCCTCGGCGCTCGCCGGTGCGGACCCCACCACCGCCGGCAGGAGCAGCACGAGCGCGAGCAGCCAGCCCGGTAAGCGGGGGGTGCGGGAAGGAGTCACCGGCGCAAACCTGTTCGGCGCAGGCGCGGCCGCACGCGAGCGACCGCGCGGTGGGTGAACACTTCTCGACCGGTGGCTCTGCGGTGGTGTGACCGGAAGCGAAGCCGGAGGCGGAAAAGGGTCCGACGGAATTCAGCCGGGAGTAGGCGGACGGACGGAGAGGTGGGCCGGCTGGCCAGGGAATCGCCGAACCGACCCGCGGCAGCTTATGGCGCCGCGACGCACGCCCGCTCCACCATCTATTCGGCCGTTCGGAGCGGATCTCTGAGCGTCCCGTCGGCTAGCCGAAGCGCCTTTCGGCGCATCGGAACCGGCCCGTACGGACGATGAGCGCGCCCGAAATCCGCCCTGGGCACCAGTCATTTCCGCCTATTAAGGCGACGCTGAGAGGGCTAACTCCCTCGCTCCCTTACTCAATGCAATACCGGACGGCATTCACGCCAGCAATTCCAGCCACGGAAATCCCACTGATTTCTACCGCACGAGAAATTGCCAGGATCATCATTTCCGCGCTGGCCGGGGACCTCGCTCACGGTCTCAGGCGCGGGGAACGTTCAGGCGGTCCGGACCGCTGCCGATCTGGCCTGAGAGAACTGGCATCTCCGAAGGGCTCCCATGAAGTACCGGCTGCTGACCCGTAGCGATTTCGACGGCCTGGTGTGCGCGGTGCTCCTCCGCCGCCTGGACCTCGTCGACGAGATCACGTTCGTCCACCCCAAGGACGTCCAGGACGGCACGGTCGAAGTCACCGAGCGGGACATCCTCACGAACCTGCCGTACGCGCCGAGGGCGCACCTCGTCTTCGACCACCACCGCTCGGAGGCCCTGCGCACCGGCGGCAGCGCGCCGAATCACGTCATCATCCCGGAGGCGCCGTCCGCGTCCCGGGTCGTCTACGACTACTACGGCGGGCGCGAGCGCTTCCCGGACGTCTCCCCCGAGCTGATGGCCGCGGTCGACCGTTCCGACGGAGCGCTCTACGGCATCCAGGAGATCCTCGACCCGTCCGGCTGGACGCTGCTCAACTTCCTGATGGACAGCCGCACCGGGCTCGGCCGGTTCCGCCAGTTCCGGATCTCCAACTACCAGCTGATGCTGCGACTCATCGACGCCTGCATCGAGTACCCGGACGTCGAGGACATCCTTGACCTGCCGGACGTGGCGGAGCGGGCCGACCTGTACAACGCCCATCACAAGTTCTTCGTCGACCAACTCGAGCGGGTCGGCACCCTGCACGGCGACGTCGTCGTACTCGACCTGCGCGACGAGGACGTGATCTACGCCGGGAACCGGTTCATGGTCTACGCCCTCTACCCGCAGGCCCGCATCTCGATCCACGTGCTGTGGGGACGCCAGAAGCAGAACACCGTGCTCGCGGTCGGCAAGTCGGTCCTCGACCGCACGTCACCCGCCGACATCGGTGCGGTGATGCTCCGCTACGGCGGTGGTGGGCACGCCGCGGCCGGCACGTGCCAGGTGCCGCACGCCGACGCCGTCCGCGTCCTCGCCGAGGTCATCGCCGCTGTGGGCGCACCCCGCGCCGTTGTCGTCAGCTGAGGTCCCGGCGCGCCCTGATCTCTCACACCGGCGCGCCGATCACCAGCTCGCGGCGGGGCGCGTTCGCGGCCGCGAACGCCAGCACGTTCGTGCCCTCGGCCTCGATCGCCGCCGTCTGCGCGTCGGTCCACGCGGACAGCGGACGCACGGTCAGCGTGGTACCGCTCCGCTCCCTGGTCAGCGTCCAGACGCCGCGGACGTCGCCGTCGACGAGGATCGTGCCGGGGAGCTGGCCGTTCTTGGTGAACGTGCGCGCCCGTGCCTCGGCGGTCTCCGGCACCTGGAACCGGGTGCGCTCGGCGTAGGACAGGTGCAGGTTGTCGAAGTCGTAGAGGAACCGGATCGGAGCCGGGGTGTCCGGGTCGGGCCGGGGCGCATCCGGCAGGTCGTACACCTCGCGCCCCTCCTCGTCGGAGAGGACGACCAGCCCGGGACGCAGCCGGTCGAACACCTCCCGCAGCCGGGTGAGCCCGGACCAGATCTGGGCGTCCTTCACCCCGGCCGGGCCGAACGCCCCGAGGTAGCGGAGCACGAGGTCGTCCGGAGTGGCCGGGGCCTCGGTATCGGCGCCGAGCCAGGACTGCGCCGACGTGTGCGCGATCGGCCCGCTGATCGGGCCGGAGGGGCCCCACGAGCCCCGTGGCGGCACCTGGACCAGCGGGACCAGCGCCCGCACCGTGTACGAGAGCGCGTGCGGGTCGCGCCCCGGCCAGCGCTCGACCAGGCCCTTCTCCAGCGCCGCGAACGTCAACGGCTGCTCCGCCAGCAGCTCACGGCCGACGGCGCCCAGTTCGTCCAGGTCGACGCCGTCCAGCCGGCGCCGGTACTGCCCCAGCGTGCCCCGGACGATCAGCGGCTCGAGCACCGGGCGCCACGCCAGGCAGTCGCGCGCCGAGACCAGGTGGATCGTTGCGCGCTGCAGCGCGATCCGCACCAGGCTGCGGTCGAGCAGCAGCGCCGACACCTCCTGCGGCGTGATCCCGGACAACCGAGCCGCCAGCCCCAGGTACCAGGAGTGCGCCGTCTGGGCCTGGAGGCCACCGAGACGCTCCACGGCCTCGACGATCGGCACGTCGGCCCGCTCGAGGAGGAACTGCCGGGCGAGCGTCGCCCGATTCAACGCGCGGCGGGAAAGCCCTCTACTCATGGCGCCGACCGTAGAGGACCCCACCGACGAAACTCGCCGATTGTCGGCGCGCGAACAGTTCGGCCGTCGCCGCGCTGACCGCGCCAGGCCCGGATCGGCGCCACCCTGGACTCGACGGAACCCCGGAAGGAGACAGCGATGAGCGGCCACGAGCACCACGGCGACTGCGGCTACGACTACAACAACAGCTGGGACTACGAGTGCTACAAGCCGCGCAAGCACCGTCGCCGGCACTCCCGGAAGCGCCACGCGAGCTGCTGGGACTACACCGGCTGGTGACCCACGGGCGGTGACCCGCACGGGGCTGCCCCGCGCCCGGCTGACCCGTACGCGCGGAATCCCCTCAGTCGGTGCCGACGAGCGTCCGCAGGAAGATCTGGTCGATGTCCGCGCCGCTGGTCGCGCGGTGCGCCTTCCCACCCACCGCTTCGGTGATCGCGGTCAGGTCGGCGAGGTCGGCGCCGCTGCCGAAGCCGATCGCGATCACCTGCACCGGACGGTCCGGTTGAGCCGCCTGACGCAGCCGCTGGATCAGCTGCGCCCGGGTCAGGCCGTCGTCCTCGTTCTTGCCGTCGGTCATCAACACCAGCAGGTTGAGCCGTCCGGGTTGCCAGTGCGCCTGGACGTAGCGGTACGCGGCGTCCATCGTGTCGTAGAGGCCGGTCGCGCCCTTCGGCGTCAGGTCGCGGCGGATCGACCTCTCCAGCGCGGCCCGGCGCGGAGTCCCGTCCGGCAGCGCGCCGCCGACCGGACCGAGCGGAACGAGCTGCCGGTAGTCCTTCGCGCCGTCGACCTTCGTCGCGAACTTCCACAGCCCGACGCCGGACTCCGGGCTGAACAGCGTGATCGCCCGGATGCACGCCTCCTGGACGACCTGCATGCGGGTGCCGGAGCCGTCCGGCGCGCGGTCGGTCATCGAGCCGGACGTGTCGATCGTGGCCAGGATGTTCGCCCGGCGCTGCAGAGCGCTCCAGAACACCACGGTCTTTGTGATCCCGTCGTCGGTCGGCAGACCGCGGGCGCGGTCCGACACCGGGCCACCCATGCCGTACACCGGCTGCAGCCCGCGTGCGTACCGGGTGGTGCGCTCGGGGTCGCGGAATCCGGCCCGGCCGTACGCCTCCCGGCCCTCCTCGCTCTGGATCAGCTCGAGGAAGCTGGTCGCGATCTTCTGCCGGACCGGGTCGACCCACGGCGCGGCGAGCGTCACGTACGGGTAGTCCGCGAAGATCGTCCCCTCGGTCGGCTGCACGGCGGTCAGCGGCACCACCGGGTTGCCGTTGTCGTACGCCGCGACCTGCTGCTCGGTGGCGGGGAACGGACCGGCCTCGGCGAGCAGCGCCGCCTCGTCCGGAATGCCGCGCAACCGGGCGAGGAACGCGGCGGACGTCGGCTGGTCCACGGTCGCGGCGCGGGCGAGCAGCAACGCGTTGTGCAGCTCGGTCTGCCCCACCTGGTTGTCGGCGTCGGCGTCGACCACCGACAGCAGCGTGCCGAGCGCCGTCGTGGACTGCCGCGGGTCACCGACGCCGAGCCGTAGCGTGCCCCACTCCGGGTGGCCGAAGTCGCTCCACGTCCGGCCGTTGATCCGCTGCAGCCCGAGCCCGGTCCACGACACCGGCGTGTTCGGCCAGCCCAGCGCGTCCGCCATCGGGCGGGGCAGGGCCATCACGATCGGCGAGGTCGCGATGCTGGGGCGGTCGTAGGCGAACAGGCGCGCCATGCCGGGCCGGGCGGCGGCGTTGGTGATCCAGGTCGACGAATCCGGCATCCAGACGTCGACCCGGGTGGCGGGTGCCGCCCCGTTCTGGGTCGGCGTCAGCGACTGGCCGACGGCGGCCGACTCCTGGCCGCGGACCAGGATCGCTCCGCACTTCCCGTCGATCCGGCGCTCGTCCGCCTCCCACGCGTAGGCCAGTTCCCGGACGACGTCCTGCTGATCCGGGGAGGTGACGACGGAGAGCACGACCTCGTCGCCGGTGCACGTGTCGGAGCGGAACAGGTAGCCGGCGGTCAGCGCGCCCGCGACCAGGACGACGACCACGATCGCGGCGGTCCAGGGCCGCAGCCACCAGCGGCGGGCGTGCGGGCCGGAGGCCGCGGAGGCGGATGCCTGCTGCCGGAGTACCGCCGCGGTACGGTGCCGACCACGCGCCATGAGCACGGAAGGTACCGGATGGCTCTCCGCCCCGGCCAGCGCGTGGCCTGCCAGTTCCCGCCCGGACGGCGCCGGCATCGGATCAGGCGTCGACCAGCGCAAGAAACAGGGCCAACTTCATCGTCTGTAACTCCTGGATCGCCACGGAGTCGGTAGGCTCCGACCGCCAACAGTGAGCAATCGGGAGCGTGGGGTGTCGCTCGACCGCCACGACGACGCGGGCGTCCTCCTGGGTCTGGACCGGCTCCGCGCGGTCGCCGGAACGCCCAGCGGGCCCGCTGTGCCGACCGCCGAACCCCCGACCCCGGTGGTGACCCGGGCCCCGTTCCGGACCCGGCCCCGCCCGGAGACGTCCGCTCCCGGGGAACCAGTCACCGGCCCTCCGCGGGACGCGGTGCCCCGCCAGACGACGGCGACCGTCCCGCCGATGCGGCCCGCGCCCCCTCGGCCGACGCCCACCGTGCCGGACGCCCGGACCGCCGCCGCCGCCAAGGCCGCCCAGGCGTCGGCCGGTTACGAGGTCCTCGGCGAGCTCGGCCGCGGCAGCCGGACCGTCGTCTACCGGGTCCGCCGCGGCGACGGCGTGTACGCGATGAAGGTGGCGCGGGAACGCCTGTCCGACGACGCCGCGGCGGTCGGGCCGGACGGCGCCGAGGGCGGTGTCACGGCGGACGCCGCCGAGCGCGCCTTCCGCCGGGAGGCCGCGCTGCTGGCGTGCATCGCGCACCCGGGGCTGGCGCGGGTACACGAGGTCGGCACCGCGGACGGGCGGCCGTACCTGGTGATGGATCTGGTCGCGGGCGTCCGGCTGACCGACGTCCTCGCCGAGGGTCCGCTCGGCGTCGGCACGCTGCTCGCGATCGGCATCGACGTGGCGGACGCGCTGGCCGCCGCCCACCGCGCCGGGTTGGTCCACCGCGACATCAAGCCGGAAAACATCGTCGTCCAGACCGGCGTCGGGCACGGCGCGCCGCAGGCGCGGGTGATCGACTTCGGCATGGCGTCCCGGCTCGGGGCGCCGCCGGACGGCACCGTCGCCGGCACGATGCTCTACTGCGCGCCCGAGCAGTCCGGGATGCTCAACCGCCCGGTGGACGGCCGGGCGGACCTCTACGCGCTCGGCGCCGTGCTGTTCGAGTGCGCGACCGGTGCGCCGCCGTTCGACTCCGACGACGTCGGCTCGCTGCTGCGGATGCACGCCACCGTGCCGGCCCCGGATCCGCTGGCCGCCCGCCGCGACCTGCCGCCCGCGCTCGGCGGCGTGATCTCGAAACTGCTGGCCAAGGATCCCGACGATCGGTACCAGAGCGGAGACGGCCTGGTCGCCGACCTCCGCCGGCTGGCGTCCGGCGAGGGTCATTTCCCACTCGGCGCCGCCGACCGGCCGACCACCGGGAAGGCCGAGCCGCCGCTGGTCGGCCGTGATGCCGAGCTCGGCGCCCTGGCCGCCCGCTGGCAACGGGTCCGCGACGCGGCGGCCGGCCCCCAGTCGGCCGGCACCCCGTCGCCTGGTTCCCCGTCGCCCGGTTCCCCGTCGGCTGGATCCCCGTCGGCCGGTCCCCAGCCGGCCGGGGGCGCCGTACTGGTCACCGGCCCACCCGGCAGCGGCAAGAGCCGGTTGACCGCGGAGCTCACCGCCGCCGTCACCGCCAACCGCGGGCTGGTGCTCTACGGCAAGTGCGACGCCGACTCCTCGGTGCCGCTGGCCCCGCTCCGCGCGGCGCTCGACCGGTACGTGGCCGAGATCCTGGCGCTTCCCCCGGCCCGTCGGGTCACCGCCGCCGTCGACCTGACCGCGGCGGCCGGCCCGGCGGCGGCGCTGCTGCACGGCCTGTCCCCGCGGCTGGGAGCCCTGCTGGACACGGCGCCACCGGTCGTGGACGACCGCGATCAGCCGCTGCCCGGCGCGGTCGCCGGGTTCCTCGCCGGCCTGGCCAGGGCGACCGGCGGTCTGGTTCTGCACCTCGACGACCTGCACTGGATGGACGACGCGACCGGCCGGGTGCTGCGCCAACTGGCCGACGAACTCCCTGCCGCCCCGGTGCTCGTGCTCGCCACCGCGCGCGACGGCCCCGACGACGTGTCCGGGCTGGACGCCGCACGGACCGCGCTGGGCTCGGCACTCGACCTCACCGTCCGCCTCGAGCCGTTGAAGGCGGACGCGGTCGCGGAGCTGGTCCGCGGCGTGACCGGCGGTATCCGGATCAGCGCCACCGCCGCGGCGGGGCTGGCCGCCCGCAGCGACGGCAACCCGTTCACGCTGCTGCAGTTCCTCACCGCGATCGTCGACGCCGGGCTGGCGCGGCCGTCCTGGGGCACCTGGCAGATCGACTCCGATCTGCTGCACGACGTCGAGTTGCCGGTGGACGCGGTTGCGCTGGTCCTCGACCGCCTCCGAGGCCTGGACCCGGAGAGCCGCCAGTTACTCGGGCTGGCCGCCGCCCTCGGCCCGCACTTCGACCCCGGCATGGTCGCCGAGGTCGGCCGCATCGCCCGGCGGCGCGCGATCGAGGTCGCCAGCGCCGCCGCGTGGCGTCACCTGCTGGAGCGCCGGGACGGCGACAACTTCCAGTTCCTGCACGACCGGATCCGGGAAGCCCTGCTCGCCCAGTTCGACGCGGCGACGCTGCGCAGCGTCCACGCCCGCATCGCCGACGTCCTCGCGAACCAGGCCGCCTCCGGCCAGGCCTCGCCGGCCACGGTCTACGCGCTGGCCCGGCACCGGCAGCTCGCCGACGACGGCCGGCCCAACCCCGCCCTGTTCGCGGCGTGCGCGGCGGCCGGGCGGCTGGCGCTGACCGAGCAGGCACCGGCCGAGGCGGTCGGGTTCCTGCAGCGGGCCGCCGCGGCCGCGACCCGGTCCGGCATCATCACCGACGCCGCCTTCCTGCAGGCGCTCGGCCGCGCCCAGCACCGCACCGGCCGGTTCCGGGAGGCGCTGGCCACCCTGGAGGCGGCGCGTGACCGCACCGACGATCCGCTGGAGCGCGCCCGGCTGCTCGCGCTGACCGCGCAGGTCCACGACAGCACCTGGGCGACCGACCAGCAGGCCCGGGCGGTCGACGAGGCGCTGGCCGAGCTGGGCCGGCCGCTGCCGAACAACCCGTTCGTACTGGTGGTCACGACGTTGTGGCAGGTCGTGGTCGGTGCGCTGATCATGGTGACCCGGATCGGCCACGGCACCGTCACCGAACCGCAGCGTGAGCTGTACTGCCTGCTCACCGAGTTGTACGACGCCGGGGCGCTGGCCTACGCCCGGCAGTTACGCCCCACCGTGGCGCTCGCCCTGACGCTGCGGCGGGTGTACCTGACCGCGCGGATCGGACGTGGTCCGGAGAGCGTGCGGATGGGCATGGCCGCAGCCCACCTGGCCTACCTCGTGGGGCTGCGGGGGTACGGCCGCTGGCTGACCCGACGCGCCCACCGCACCGCCGCGGAGGTGGGAGATTCCCAGCTGACCGCGTACGTCGACTGGCTGGACGCGCTGGACCAGCACTTCTTCGGCTTCGACCAGGGCGAGCGGATCCGTGTGGTGCTCGCCGACCGCGCCCGCTGGCTCGACGCCGGACGCCGGATCGACCTGCTGTCGGTGCTGTGCTGGGACACGCTGCTGCGCGGTGACGTCGCCGGTGCGGAAGAGGTGTTCGCCCGCCGCCGAGCCCTGGTCGACGCCAGCGACGGTGCACTGGGCACCACCGTGCACGCCTGCCACATCGGGCTGCTGGCGTTGCAGGGACGACCAGCGGAGGCCGCCGCCCAGCTGGCTCGGGTCCGGTCCGCCGGCGGCCAGACGCGCTGGGAGCGGGTCGACCTCTCGTACGTGGAGATGCTGGCCGAGGTCGAGCAGGGCGACTGCGGCCCGGCGTTCGACGCCGCCGTCGCCGCGTTGGAGAAGACGGGAGTGCCCTGGTGGGCGCTGATCCCGATCCACCGCGGACTGTACGTGTACCAGGCGTACGGGCGGATCGAGCAGGTTCGGGTCGCTGCTCCGGGCGATCGCGCGCGGCGGCTGGCCCAGGCTCGGGCGGCGGTCCGGGCGCTCCGGATGGTCGCCAACACCCCGATGTTGCGGGCGCATCACCGGGTGGCGCACGCCGGGCTGGTCTTGGCGGAAGGGCAACCCGACCGCGCGGTGCGGATGCTGAACGCGGCCGAGCCGGTGCTGCGGACCGTGGACGCCCCGCTGGTGGCGTTCGAGGCCGCCCGGGTGCGGGCGCGTGCTCTCGGGGTGCAGGGAGTGGACGGGGAGCGCGACCGGCAAGCCAGGTACGCGCTCGCGCTCGCCGTCGAGCAGCGGTGGCCGCACCGGGCCCGTCAGCTCGCGGCCGAGTTCGGGCTGGACGGCGCGTCCCGGGTGACGCTGCACCAGGCACGGTCGAGCGACGGCGTCGCGGTGAGTCTGTACCGGCAGCGGCTGGACGCGATCCAGCAGGTGGGACTGGCCGCGTCCCGGGTGCTCGACCCGGCCCGGGTGGCCGCGGTGGCGCTGGACGAGACGATCCGGATCCTCGGCGCGGAACGAGCCTTCCTCTTCCTGGTCGACGACACGGGTCAGCTGCGCCCGCACGGCGGACGAGACGCGGCCCGCACCGATCTCGGCACGCTGACCGGCTACAGCGCGACCCTGGTCGACCGGGTCTGGCAGACCCGGACGGCGACGGTCGTGACCGGCACCGAGGAGGGCGCGGCGCTCGGTGCGGAGAGCGTCGTCCTGCACGGCCTGCGCAGCATCATGGTCGCGCCGATCCTGCTCGACGGCCGGCTGCTCGGCGTCGTCTACCTGGACAGCCGGGTCGCCAAGGGCATCTTCACCGCCGACGACGTGGGGGTGCTGACCGCGATCACCAGCCACGTGGCGGTGGCGCTGGAGACCGCACGCGCCGCGCAGCTGGAGGTCGCCGTCGGGGCCGCGAACCGGCAGCGAGACCTCGCCGAGACGCTGCGGGACGCGCTGGCGGCGATCACCGGCATCCTCGAGCCGACGCCGGAGCAGGTGCTGCGGCGGCTGCTCACGGTGGTGTTCGGCGTCGTCGGTGGGGACAGCGGCTGGCTGGTGCAGGCCGGTCCGGAGCCGCCGCTGGTCTGGGTACGGGCCGCGACGCGTACCGGACGTCACCACCGCACCGACGACCTGGCCGGCATCTTCGCCGCGGTCGCCGCGGACGAACTGGACGACCCCGGCGACGGCCTGGCCATCCCGACCGGCTCCCACCCGGTCGCGATGGACGCCGACGCCCGGCTGGCGCGCCTGCTGGAGACCGCCGAGCCGGTGGTGAGCCGGGTCGACGCCCCACGGCTGGTCACCGACGCGCTGCCGGACGCCCGCTGCTGGCTGGCGCTGCCGCTGGTGGCCCGGGAGGAACGGCTCGGCGTCCTGCTGTTCGCGACCGGATCACCCGACGACTACGACGACGGTGTCGCGGAGATCGCCGGCGCGCTGGTCGGCCAGGGCATGGTCGCGTACGAGAACGCCCGGCTCTACGCCGAGGTCCGGCGGCTGGCGACGATCGACGGGCTGACCGGCGTCGCCAACCGCAGGCACTTTTTCGAGCTGGCCAGCCACGACGTCGCGGTGAGCCGCCGGGACCGCGCCGCCAGGTGGCCGGTCGCAGCGATGATGATCGACATCGACCACTTCAAGCGGGTCAACGACGTCTACGGCCACCAGGTCGGTGACGAGGTGATCCAGGTGGTGGCCGGTCGCCTACGGCAGAACGGGCGCGGGCTGGGGCTGCTCGGCCGCTACGGCGGGGAGGAGTTCGCGCTGCTGCTCCGCGCCGGGCCGGTCGAAGCGGCGCGGGTCGCGGAGGACCTGCGGACCGCGGTGGCCGAGGAACCCGTGCCGACGTCGGCTGGGCCGCTGTGGGTGACGATCAGCCTCGGCGTCACCTACCTGCGCGACGCCGACCTGGACACCGACCCGGATCCGGACGCGGTGATCAGCATGCTGCTCGGGCGCGCGGACCGCTGTCTCTACCTCGCGAAACACGCCGGCCGGAACCGCGTCCACGTCGGCTGAGGGCTAACCGACGACCTCCACCGGGATGCCGTTGAGTACCGCGGTGCCGCTCAGCACGTCGATCAGTTCCGGGTCGGTGAGCGTGTTCGCGTTGACGCCCGCGGTCTGCTCGGCGACCCGCTGCCGGGTACCGGGCAGGCCGTGTCCGAACCCGTGCGGCAGGCTCACCACCCCCGGCATGATCGTCGCGCTCGGCTCCAGCACGGTCGCGACCGTGCCGACGCGCGACCGCACCCGTACCTCCTGGCCGGCGGCGAGCCCGAGCCGGGATGCGTCCTCCGGGTTCATCTGCAGCGTGCACCGGTTCGAGCCACCCGCGAGCGTGGGGACGTTGTGCGACCAGCTGTTGTTCGTGCGGAGGTTCCGCCGTCCCACCAGCACGAACCCGTCTCGTCGCACGTCGGCGCCGGCGCGGAGCCGGGACAGGTCGGCGACGATCGGCGCGGGCGCCAGCTCGACCTTGCCGGACGCGGTGGCCAGCAGCGCATCGAGCGTCGGCTCCAGCGGCCCCAGGTCGAGGCCGTGCGGAGCGTCCAGCAGCCGCTGCAGCGAGAGCCCGCCGGGCTGTGCACCGAACCCGTCACCGTAGGTGCCGAGCCGCAGCATCAGGTCCAACCGCCGTTCGGCACCGCCGGCACCGGTCAGCTCCTTCGCCAGCACGGCCGGGTCGCCTCCGTGCACCGGTGACGACGGGTCGGCGACGGCTCGGGCGAGCGTCCCGCCGATGATTCCCTCGTCGAGCAGCTCCGGGTCGGCCCCGGCGCCCTGCCCGGCAGCGATCAGCGCGAGCTTCGCCAGGATCTGTGCCTCGCTCGGGCGTCCGGCCGGGAGATCCAGCACCGGTGGTGAGTACCGCGCCACCCGCCGCACCGCGAACCCGAGCAGCGCGACGTCGTAGTGGCCGGCTTCCAGGATCCGCGGCGGCGGGAGGATCACGTCGGCGTGCCGGGTGGTCGCGTTCAGGTACGGGTCGACGCTGAGCATGAAGTCGAGCGTGCCGAGCGCGGCGTCCAGCCCCGGCCCGTCCGGAGTGGAGAGCACGGGGTTGCCCGCCACCGTGACCAGCGCACGCACCTGGCCCTCGCCGGGCGTCCGGATCTCGTCGGCGAGGGTCGCGACCGGCAGCTCGCCGATGGCCTCCGGCAGGTCGCGGACCCGGCTGCGCCAGCGGCCGGTCGTGAACGGCTTGCGCCAGCGGGTGCGGCCGTGCGGCGGCATGCCGAACATGCCGCCGCCGGGACGGTCGAGGTTGCCGGTCAGCGCAGTGATCACGTCGACGAGCCAGCTGGTCAGCGTGCCGAACTCGGCCGTGGACGTGCCGATCCGGCCGTAGACGACCGCGGTGGGCGCCCCGGCGAGTTCGCGGGCCAGCGTCTCGATCTCCTCCGCCGGAACACCGCAGACCGACGCCATCGCCGCCGGCGAGAACTCCTCGGCCAGGACGCGGAGCTCGTCGACGCCGGTGAACCGGTCGTCCAGGTCGGTCACCAGGTTCTCGGCGAACAACGTGTGCACGATGCCGAGTAGCAGGTAGGGGTCGGTACCCGGGCGGATGAACAGGTGCCGGTCGGCGATCCCGGCGGTGCGGGTGCGCCGCGGGTCGACGACGACGAGCTGTCCGCCGCGGGCCCGCAGCGCCTTGAGGCGGCCGGGGAAGTCCGGTGCGGTGCAGAGGCTGCCGTTGGACTCGAGCGGGTTGGCGCCGAGCATCAGCAGGTAGTCGGTGCGGTCGAGGTCGGGCACCGGGATCGCGGTCGGGTCGCCGAACATCAGCCCGGCCGAGACGTGCTTCGGCAGCTGGTCGACGCTGGCCGCGCTGTAGACGTTGCGGGTGCCGATCGCCTTGCGCAGCGGCCCGAGGTAGAGCCCGCCGCCGAGGGTGTGCGCGTTGGGGTTCCCGAAGTACAGCCCGATCGACTCCCGACCGTGCTCCGCGATCACCCGGCTGAGCCCGGCCTCCACCGCGGCGAACGCCTCGTCCCAGGAGACCGGCGTCAGCACGCCGTCCCGGCGGAGAAGGGGCTCGGTCAGGCGGTCGGGATCCTGGTCGAGGTCGCCGAGCGTCGCCCCCTTCGGGCAGAGGAAGCCGCGGCTGAAGACGTCGTCCCGGTCGCCGCGAACCCGGACGACGTCCCTCCCGGAGAGCGTGATCTCGAGGCCGCAGACGGCTTCGCAAAGCGGACAGGTCCGGTACGCGGTGCGGGTCACGAGGCGCTCCTCGACGTCGGGTCGCTTCGCCCCAGTGTGGCCCGCCTCGCCGTGCGGTACCGGCGAGTTCCCGGGAAACCGGCGAAACCGCCGATGCCACGGCCGTCGGAGCTAGCCGAGCGCAGCGGCCAGGGCGCGGAACGCGTCGGCGGGGAACGTCTTCGCGTCGACGCCGAGAACCTGGATCGTGACCTCGTCGGCGCCGGCCCGGAAGTGCTTCTCGATCCCCTCCGCGACCTGCGCGGGAGTGCCCCACGGGATCAGCGCGTCGACGAGCCGGTCGCTGCCGCCGCCGGCCAGGTCCTCGTCCGTCCACCCGAGACGCCGCAGGTTGTTCGTGTAGTTCGGCAGCGTCAGGTACCCGGTCGTGTACTCCCGCGCGACGGCGCGCGCCCGATCGGCGTCCGCCTCGAGAACGACCGCTACCTCGGGCGCGAGCAGCGCCTCGGACCCGAGCGCCGCACGGGCCTGTTCGGTGTGTTCGGCCGGGACGAAGTACGGGTGCGCTCCCCGGGCCCGGTCACGGGAGAGCTCCAGCATGCGCGGGCCGAGCGCAGCGAGGACGCGCTGCTCCGGTGCGATGCCCGCGGCGTCGAGCGCGTCGAGGTACTCGACCATCCGCGAGTACGGCTTGCGGTACTGGCCGCCGGTGTTGTCCACCAGCACGGCGTGGCTCGCGCCGAGCCCGAGCAGGAACCGACCGGGATGATCCTGCTCCGCGGCCCGGGTGAACGCCGCGGCGTCCGCCGGGTTCGCGTGCCAGATGCTGAGGATGCCCGGGGCGACGCCGAGACGCTTCGTCCCGTCGAGGATCTCCCGGAATCGGGCCGGGACGCCGGGGTCGAAGCCGCCGGAGAACCAGAGCCGGTGGTAGCCCAGCTCTTCGAGTTCGACGGCCGCGTCGAGGACGGCGTCCGGGTCCTTGCCGGCGAGGAAGAACGGTTGCCACACGCTCACGAGTCGTTGTGCCATGCCGCCCACACTACGACCGAGTGAGAGTTCGGCAGCCGCTACGCAGCGCCCTGCAGCTCGACCAGCAGAGCCTCGAGCCGCTCGTCGGAGTCGCGGATGCCCGTCTCCATTCCGGACTCGACGATGCCGTCGCGGTCTTCGACCGACTGGAAGCTGGAGAGCGTACGGACCAGCGTGCGGCCGTCCTGCTCGACCATCGTCACGGCGTCCAGGGCGATGTGACCGGGCATGCCCTCGAACTCGAACGTCTGCACCGTGAGTTCCGGGGTGGGCGTGCCGTGGAAGACGCCGCGGAACGCGTACTCGTTGCCGTCCGCATCGGTGTGGATGTACCGGTACCGGCCGCCGTCCCGGACGTCGTACTCGGTGATCGTCGTCGTCAGGTCGCGCGGGCCGAGCCAGCGGGGAATGAGGTCGGGGTCGGTGTAGGCGCGGAACACCAGGTCGCGCGGAGCTTCGAATTCGCGGGTCACGGTGACCTGGGCGGTGCCCGGCTCGGCCGTGATCTCGGTCTTAGCCATCGTTCTCTCCGTTCGTCGGGGATTGCTGGAGTTCGGCGAGCAGTTCGTCGAGTCGTGCGTGGCTGACCTCCCAAAAGCGCCGGTACTCGGCCAGCCAATCGGTCGCTTCACGCAACGGTTCCGCCTCCAGGTGGCTGAGGCGAGCGGTCGCCCGCCGGGTGCGGGAGATCAGACCGGCGTTCTCCAGAACCTTGAGGTGCTTCGAGATCGCCGGCTGCGACATGGCGAACGGCCCGGTCAGCTCCGCGACGGTGGCGTCGCCGCTGGCCGCGAGGCGCGCGAGGATCGCCCGGCGCGTCGGGTCGGCCAACGCGCTGAAAACGAGACTGAGCTGGTCGACCGCCATTCATAACCACCTTGTTCTAGAACCGACAGGTTAAGAATGGAGGCGCACTCCTCCGCTGTCAAGCCCTCTGCGGGTCTCAGCGCGCGGCGACCAACGGGAACGTGGTGGCGGGCGGCTCCGCCCCGCCGGGCTGCGGCTTTCCGAACAGCCACCCCTGCAGCCGGTCGGCTCCGGCCGCCACCAGCGCCCGGGCCTGGTCGGGGGTCTCCACACCTTCGGCCACGACCTCCAGGCCAAGGGTGTGCGCCAGCTCGATGCACGCGCGCGCGATCGCCGCGGCAGCCGGATCGTCGGCGAGCTTCCCGGTCAGCGACCGGTCGAGCTTGAGCTCCGTGGCGGGCAGCCGCTGCAGGTAGGAGAGCGCCGAGTACCCGGTGCCGAAGTCGTCGATCGCGACCCCGACGCCGGCCCTCCGCAGCAGCGCGAGAACGTCCCGCCCGGTGTCGAGGTCACCCATCGCGACCTGCTCGGTGATCTCGACGGTCAGCGCCGACGGCGGCA
The DNA here is from genome assembly GCF_039536245.1 of Cryptosporangium minutisporangium. NCBI lineage: Bacteria > Bacillati > Actinomycetota > Actinomycetes > Cryptosporangiales > Cryptosporangiaceae > Cryptosporangium > Cryptosporangium minutisporangium. Next base: position 311,172 of record NZ_BAAAYN010000011.1, read on the forward strand.
GGGCGCGCACCGCGAGTCCGTCCAGGATCTCCTCGACGATGGTGGGGTGGCAGAGGTCGGAGGCCGACAGGTTCACCGACACCTCGACGTCCGATCCGCTCGCCCGCCACTCCGCGGCCTGGTTCAGAGCCATCGCGAGGACCTGGCGGGTGAGGTACGGAGTCAACCCGGTCCGCTCGGCGAGCCCGAGGAACTGGTCCGGTGCGATCAACCCGTGCACCGGGTGCCGCCACCGCACCAGCGCCTCCACCCGGGCCGGCGCCGTCACCGACGTGGCCACCAGCGCCTGGAAGTGCAGTTCCAGGCGCCCGTACGCGCCCACGCCCGCCCCGATCAGCAGGCTCCGCAACTCAGCGGCGCGCTCCAGCGAGTCACGCTGCAGATCCGGGCCGATCGTGTCGTACCGGACCCACCCCAACCGCTCCCCCTTCGCGCGGTACATCGCGGTGTCCGCGCACCGGAGGAGCTCGAGCGTCCGCTCGCCGACGGTCCCGGCAGCCGGGGCGTCCCCCTCGACCGCGACCCCGATGCTGACGTCCATCGGCACCGCGATTCCGCCGACCGGAAGCGGCTTCCGGACCGCGGCCAGCAACCGCTCGGCCAACCCGTGCACCGCCCGGTCCGCATCGGCGGCCGTCGCCGCACTGGTGAGCACCGCGAACTCGTCGCCACCGAGGCGCGCGAGCAGGTCGTCCGCGTCGAGAGCCGCGGCGAGGCGTGGTGCGAGCACGGCGAGCAGCTGGTCGCCGATCTGGTGGCCGAGCCCGTCGTTGACCTCCTTGAACCGGTCGAGGTCGAGCAGCAGGATCGCCCGGGTCCGGTGCTCGCCGGAGGCCAACGCCTCCTCGACCCCGCGCAGGAACCCGCGGCGGTTGTAGAGCCCGGTCAGTTCGTCGGTGATCGCCAGGCGGTGCTGCTCGCCGGCGTCGAGCAATTGCCGAACGCTGAGTCCGACGCGGGTCAACGCGGCCAGCACGGAGAGCGCGGCGAGGACGGCGGCCACCGGTGGCTGCTCGGTCGCCGCCACCGCCACCAGGATCAGCACCGCGGCCGCGGCACACAGCAGCGGGGCGACGATCGCCCACAGGTCGAGCGGGCGGGCGGACAGCCGCCGGGACCTGTGCCACGCCGCGGCGGCGAGCGCCGTACCGGCGACGCCGTAAACCTGGTCCACCAGCTCGACGCCTTCCGCGCCGGTCGCGAGCAGGCGGCTGACCAGCGCATTGGCGAACGCCATCAGGAGCACGCTGAGACCGAGCAACGCCCAGCTCCGATCGAGGCGCCACCGGGCGAGCGCGAGGACCGAGCCCAGCATTCCGACCAGGATCATCGTCAGCGCCGGATAGCCGAGCGTGACCACCGCGTCGAGCGGTCCCCCGGCCCAGGTCAACACCTCACGTCCGAGCAGCAGCGCCATCACCGCCGCGCTCAGCGTCCCGGCGACGATCGCGTCCCAGATCCCGGCGACTCCGACGCCACCGACCAGCGGCCGGGCGAGCAGCCACACCGCGACGCCGATCAGCGGCAGTCCGGGCAGCCAGAAGGCGTCGGCGAGCGAGAAGCTCGGGAGCGGACTGCCGGCTGCGATCAGGCGATCCCAGACGACGTAGCCGACTCCGTAGGCGGCAGCAGCGGCAGCGACCAGCATCCACGCCGCCCGCTGGGCCCGCACGAGTACGCAGCGCAGGACGACTACGACCGTGCTGACCAGGAGCGAGATCTCGAGCAGCGCCCACGGTGACCAGAGCCGGAGCGGCGAAGCCTCGGCTCGACCCGCCAAACCCCAGCAGAGGTTGACCGCGAGGGCCGCCGCGAGCAGCCCGCAGACCGACAGAGCGACCCGAGAGATCAGGGCGAGGACGGAGCGATCGGCCACGCGCGGCCTCCGTCCGACTCCGGGCACCGGGGCGGGCCCCTTCTCTCCGACGTTCGTCCGGAGCGAGACGGATCTGAGCTGATCGGCCCCCGCTGACGTCGGGTGAGGTAAACAGTGACTTCTCGAAGTCGCAGGATTGGCGTAGCGTTACTTCGAACACGCGTTCGAACGACGAGGAGAATCCATGTCCGCAGCACCGATCGCCATCTACGGTGCGACCGGCCACACCGGCCGCCTCGTCGCGACCGAAATTTTGGCCCGTGGTCACCCGGTCGTCCTCGGCGGGCGCGACGCCACCGGGCTGATCGCGCTCGCCGCGGAACTCGGCGAGGGCGACCGGGTGACGGTCCGCCCGGCCGCACTGACGGACCGAGCCGCCTTACGCGCCTTCGCCAGCAGCGCTCCGGTGCTCATCCACTGCGCCGGCCCGTACTCGCGTACCGGCGCTCCGGTGGTCGCCGCTGCGATCGATGCCGGTACCCACTACGTCGACCACGCGGTCGAGGCCCGCTACGTCAAGACGTTGTTCGACGCGTTCGGCACGGCGGCAGAGCGGGCCGGCGTCCTGGTCTGTCCGGGGCTGAGCTTCTACGGCGGGTTCGGTGACCTCCTGGCTGCCGCCGCCACCCGGGGGCGTCCGTCCGTCGAGAAGGTCACGGTCGGATACGCGGTGAGCGGCTGGCGCCTGACCACCGGTGCCCGCGACACCGCCGACCAGCTGATCAACGAGGTCGAGCGGATCACGTTCACCGGCGGAACGCAGCGGATCGGACCGCACCCCACCTACACGACCGAGTTCGTGTTCCCCCCGCCGCTGGGCAGCAGGGAGATGATCGGCCCGTTCCCGACCGGCGATGCGGTCACGATCCCCCGCCACGTCCCGACGCGCGACGTCGAGGTGCTGCTCACCGCCGGCACGTTCGCCGAACCGGAGGCCTTCACCAGCGAACACGTCGACGCGGCGGAGCGGGCGCGAACTGCGTTCACGGTCGCGGTCGACGTCCGCACCGGCGGCACCAGCCGCTCCGCGCACCTCACCGGGCACGACCTCTGGTGGGCGGCGGCGGTCGCCTCGGTCGAGGGCGCGCTCGACCTGGCCCTGGACGGGCCCTCGACCGGCGCGCACCCCGGCCCGAAATCCGGCGTGTGCAGCCCGGCCGAGGTCTTCCCGGCCGATCCGTTCCTGCGGCGCCTCGAGGAGCTCGGCGCGTTCGTGCTGACGGTCAACTGACCCGTAGCCGGACGAGCTGCGGGTCGTGGTCGCTCGCCTGGTCGGTGTACTCCGCGTTGACGTGGACGATGTCGTAGGAGTACGACCGGGCCGCCGCGCGGGAGATCAGGATGTGGTCGAGCACCTGCGAGTTGCCGTCGTAGACGTAGGTGTAGCGCTCCCCGACCGGCAGCGTCGCGGGCAGGTCGACCAGCTGCCGCCCGGCCACCGTCTGGACGGTCCGGGAGAACTCGAAGTCGTTGAGGTCACCGACGACCGCAACCAGCGCCTGCGGATCGGCCGCCAGCAGCCGCTTGACGAACCCGTTCACGAGCGTGGCCTGGGCCACCCGCTTGGTCGCCGAGGGCTGCGCCGGCGGCTGGTACCGGCCGAAGAGCGGCTGGTCACCGCCCTTCGAGACGAAGTGGTTGGCGATCACGAACACCGAGCGGCCACGGTAGGTGAACTCGCCGGCCAGCGGCTTCCTGCTGTCCGCCCAGGCGGCGTCGGCCGGTGCGATCCGGCCCGGGTTGAGCGAGAGGTGCCCGTTCTCGGTCACCGTGACCGGGCTCGTGGCGTCCCCGGCCGGGGCGGGCGCGGGCGACACACCTCGGCTCGCGGCGTAGAGGAACCCGACCCGGATGTTGCCACCGGGCTCGCCGCCGTCCTGGTTGTTCACCGGGTCGATCTGCCGGTACGCGTAGGTCGGCCCGCCGGCCGCGGCGATCGCCGCGATCAGCGTGGCGTAGGTCCGGTCGGCCGCGACCGTCCCGTCGTTCGTCGCGCCGTTGTTGTCCTGCACCTCTTCCAGGGCGACGACGTCCGGCGCGCGGAGGTTGCCCACGATGATCGACGCCAGCCGCGCGAACTTCGCCGGTGGATCGCTCGGATCGAGGTTCTCGACGTTGAACGTGGCCACCGAGAGCTCGGCCCTGGTGTCGGCACGGGTGGTCTCCGGCGAACGGGTTCCACTGAACGCCGCGGCGGCCGTCAGCACCACCTTCACGTTGCCGAAGCCGTAGCTGACCACGCCGACCGCGGGCCCGGTCGCGGCCGCGCCCACGTCGACCTTCGGCGGTGCGAAGCCGAGGCCGTCGTCGAGGATCACCCGCTCGGGGTTCGCGTCGTCCGGCCGCAGCACGATGCCACCGCGGACGCTGCGAGGGCCGGCACCGCGACCGCGGTCGGCGAGCACCGGCAGCTCGTTGAACGAGTTCGTCGGCCCGACCGCGACCGCGTCGTTCACCTGGACGCGCATCGCCTCCAGCGACTCGTAGAAGTCCAGGCCGTCGGAGGCCGGATCGAACCTGCCCCCGGCTTCGACGTCGCCGTTCGCGTCGTTCTCGACGACGGTCGTCGGAGGCCGCCGACCACCGGCACCGAGGACGGTCGGGGCCGGCAGCGGATTCCCGGACGAGGTGACGGTGACGGTCGGCGTGCTGATCTGGGTCGTGGCCAGGTTCGCGGTGCCGTCGGCCCCACCGGGGCGGAACTCGGTCACCGTCCCCTCGACGGTCACCGCGTCGCCGACCGCGACGGCCGGGGCCGAGCCGGTGTAGACCAGCACGGCCTCGGACGTCCGGGAGTCCCGGTCCGGCTGCGGATCCTGCAGGTAGAACCCGTTGGACGCGCGCGCAGTCACGATCCCGGGGACGCTCACCACCTGCCCGCGCAGCGGCGAAACGTGCGCGGCGCCCTGTACGTCGTGGATCCGCACCGCGGTGGCGGCCTGCGCCGGTGCACTGGCCAGGACCCCGCCGACCAGTAGGAGGCCGGTCGCCGCCACGGTCACCCGTCGCACCATGAAGTTCCCCGATCGTCGTGGGCCATCGGGAGTATTAGGCCATAACGGCCGTACCGGAGCAGCCGAACCACGGATGACACATCGGAGAACTCCGACCCGATCCGCCGCACCAGTGCAGCGGGCGGGCCCCCGGTCCGGACTCAGCGGCCCCCACCGCTGAAGTCCGGACAGGGGAACGGCTGCCCGCACCAGTCGCAGACGCCGTCCACCGGGACGTGCAGGCGTCGCAAGGCCTCCCGGGCCGCAGCCTGCTCGGCGGCCAGCTGCTCGGGCGTCAGGTCCGCGTCGAGTTCGTCGTCGCGGAGCGGGCCGAGTGGGCCAGGAGACTCGCCGGTTCCGGTCATCACGCCGCCGTCCCGCCCGGTCAGTGCCCGGGCGCCATGGCGAAGAGCAACGCCGGTACCAGCCTGACCAACCATTTCAAGTCACCCCCGGGTGCGCTGCCCACCACCTCCAGCTCCGTGGCGTCGACGAGGCGTACCCGGTCAGCCGCCCCCGGCCGACAGGTCAACCTGGGCCGACTGTCCGACCCCGACGCCGATCTCACGAACTCCACCACCACTGTCGTCCCGCCCCTCTCGTCATCCATCTGGTTCCCCCTCGAGCTCTGCCTTCCTACCGGGCCTAACGACGACCGTGCCCCTGGGCGACTGGCAACTCGGTCGATCGACCCGGAAAGTCGGATGACTCTGCCCGGAGGTACCGACTCCGTCAGCCGACGTGAGTGGTGCACGGTCCGGAGAGTGACCAACGATGCTCTGAACAGACGAATGACACCACCGTGCTTACCCCCAGACCGCGTACGGTGAAGGAGTGGATTCCGGCACCGAGCGCGTCGTCCGACTGGAGGGCGCGAGCAACGTCCGCGACCTCGGCGGCCTGACCACCACCGATGGTCGGCGGACGCGGTTCGGCCTCCTCTACCGGGCGGACGCCCCGACCGAGCTCACCCCCGACGACGTCCACCTACTGGTCACCGAGCGCGGCCTGCGGCAGATCGTCGACCTGCGCTCCGCCGAGGAGGTCGACCGCGACGGCCCCGGACCGCTGCAGAAGGCCGGTGTGGCCACCGCGAACCACTCGATCAGCAGCGACCCCGGCGTCGGCCAGGTCGTCCCGGAGATCCTCCGCGGCAACCTCTCCGGCCACTACCTCGGCTACCTCGGCTCCGGCGCGCACCGGGTGGTCGCCGCCGCCCGCCTGCTCGCCGACCCCGAGCGGCAGCCCGCCCTGGTCCACTGCGCGGCCGGCAAGGACCGCACCGGCACGCTGGTCGCGATCCTGCTCGACGCGGCCGGTGTCCGCCGGGACGAGATCGTCGCGGACTACGCGCTGACCGACGCCAACATGGACGCGGTCGTGGAGCGCGTCGTGCGCCGGCTGACCGCCGCGTCCGGCGGGGTGCTCCCGCCCTCCGCCAACAGCCTGCCGGACGAGGCACGGCGGGCCCGACCGGAGACGATGGCCGAGTTCCTCGACCAGCTGACCACGGTGTTCGGTGGCGGCGCCGGGTGGCTGCTGGCTCACGGCTTCGCCGACGCCGACCTCGCACGGTTCCGCGAGGCCCTGCTCGAGGACTAGCGCGGCTCGCAACCCCCACCCCTCTTCCCCTGTTCCCCGTGGGGCCACCACAATGCTCCGGGAACAGTGGGCCGCACGTTCACCGCAGACCGTTTCCGGCCGGTTCCCAACCCCCTGGAATGACGGATTGAAGGCGGTAGCGCCGCCTTCGGGAAATGGAGAGACGCGTGGGCGTCGCCGACCGGCTTGACCCGCCGACAGCCAGGGCCGAAGCACCACCGCCCGAAGTGGAGAACGCCGGGGGGCGGACCGCAGGGCGGGCGCAGGGCATCGTGCTGCTGGCCGCGAGCACGCTGCCGATCCTCGGTGCGCTGCTGATCGCGCCGGTGCTGCCGAAAATCGAGGACGCGTTCGCCGACGTGTCCGGCGTCGAGGCGCTGGCGCCGATCGCGCTGTCGGTCCCGTCGCTGGCGATCGGCCTGCTCGCGCCGTTCGCGGGCCGCATCATCGACCGCGTCGGCCGGATCCGGCTGCTGCTCTGGGCCTTGCCGCTGTACGTGATCGCCGGCACCGCTCCGCTCTACCTGAACTCGCTGCCGGCGATCATCGGCAGCCGGGCGCTGCTCGGTGTCGCCGAGTCGGCGATCATGACCGCGTGCGTCACGCTGCTGGGTGACTACTACACCGGCAAGACGCGCGACCGGTACCTCTCGATCCAGGCGGTCGCCGCCGCGTTCGGCGCGGTGGTGTTCCTCGCCGTCGGTGGAGCGCTCGGCGAGAACGGCTGGCGGACACCGTTCTGGGTGTACCTGGTCGGGTTGGTGTTCCTCCCGCTGATGGCCTGGCTGCTGTTCCCGCCCACCGCGCCGGCGTCGCACCACCAGGCGTCCGGTTCCGGCGTCCAGTGGAGCCGGCTGACACCGCTGTTGGTGCTGACGTTCCTCGGCGCGATCGTGTTCTACGCGCTGCAGGTGCAGCTGAGCGTCGTCCTGGACGATCTGGGCGAGGGCAGCGGCGCGATCGGGGCGTCCGCGGCGATCGCGAACCTCGCGCTCGCGCTGGCCGCGGTCGGGTTCGGCGTGTTCAACCGGGGCCGCCCGAACGCGTTCCTGCTCGCCTCGCTGCTGCTCTCCGGCGGTGGTCTGGTGCTGCTGGCCTTCGGGTCGGACTGGCTGACGGTGACGCTCGGCGCGATCGTGGCTGGGGTTGGTGGCGGGTTCATGCTGCCGGCGCTGCTCATCGGCGTCACCAGCCGGGTGGACTACGCGAACCGCGGGACGGTGACCGGGGCGTGGACGGCGTCGTTCTTCCTCGGGCAATTCGTGTCGCCGATCGTGGTGAACGGGCTGGACGCCGGGACCGGGTCGCTGACCACCGCGCTGAAGATCGTCGGTGTGTTCGGCATCGCGCTGGTCGTGCCCGCGTTGCTGATCATCCGGCGGACGCCGCTGGTGACGAACGCATCCGTGCTCGCCGGGCCGGTGCCGGCGGCGGTGGTCGAGTCGGTGGAGTTGCCCCCGCACGAGCCGGAGGACGGCGTCCGCGACGCGACGCACGCCCCCGACCTCACCGGGAGGATCGATGCCGACACGGTGAAGGCGGTACTCGCGGCCCAAGCCGCCGCAAAGGCGGCTTCCCCGGCCGCGGCTACAGCAGTTGCGGCCGAGGCGGCACCGGCCGCGGAGGCCCCGACGGCCACCGAGGACGACGCTCCAGGGTTCGCCGACGCGGAGCCGGAGCCCGAGGACGCCGTGACCGATGTCGTCGCCGTGGACCCTGCCCCGGCCGTCGTGGCCGAGGCGGACGCGCCCGGCATCGCCGACGCCGAGCCGGAGCCCGAGACGAATCCCGCGCCGAAGCCCGAGCCCGGGCCGGAGAAGATCACGAAGAGCTGAGATCCCGTGTGGAACGGCGTCGCACCGCACTGCGGTGGCACCAACGCGCTGCGACGCCGTTTCGCGGGAAAGCGGTACCGCGTCAGAAGAACGTGCCGCAGAACGGGGCGGCGTCGGTAGCGAACAACTCGTCGGCGACGGCGAGCGCCCCGGGCTCGGCCACCTCGACCCGACCGACGGCGGCCAGCTGCGCCCAGCGCGTCCCGCCGAGGTAGAGCGCGCCGAGCGTCGCGACACCGACGGTGAGGTGCGGCGCCGCGGTCGTCGGCTTCACGCCGGACGCGCTGATCCAGTACGACCCGGAGTTCTCCGGGAGCACCGGATCGGTGACCCCGACGACGATCTCACCGCTCCCCCGGTACGACCGGGCGGCCAGCGCGGCCGGTACGTCGACCAGCCGCAGCCAGATCTCGTCCTCGACCGCGACCGTGCGGACCGGTCGCTCGTCGACGAGCATCAGCCGCAGCGGATCGTCGAGCGCCAGCGCCCCGAACCGCACGGTGTCCACCAGATCGATCGTGAACAGGTACCGCAGCAGCGCGGCCCGGGTCACGTCGTCGGCCGCGACGAGATCGTCGACCTCCACCGCGCCCGGTTCGTCCGGTCCGGAGGCGGCGTGGTACCGGGCGTACCCGGTCTCCGCTCCGGGCCGCCCGTGGACGACGACATGCGGCTCCTGCTTGTCTTCCTCGGCCCGCACCCGGCGGGTGGCCCACCACTCGTCGGTGCGGGAGATCGCCCCGATCCACCCCGGGTCGACCCGCTCGTAGATCCGGCGCTGGAGCGGCCAGCGCTCGTCCGGTCGGGCCAGCCGCACCGGGCCGCCGAGCGGGACGCCCGCCCGGAACGCCGCCCGGCGGGCGGCGACCTCGACCACCTGGTTCCACCCGGCCACCCCGTAGCCGTACCGCTCGTAGATGCCGCCCTCCGCCGCGCGCAGGGTGGCGATCGGGACGCCGCGCTGCCGCGCGTCGGAGAGCTGGGCGTTCATCAGGGCGCGCGCCACCCCGCGGCGGGTGTGGGTCGGCAGTACGCCCACCCGGGTCACCGCCAGGTGGGGCAGCCGGGCGCCGCCGGGAACCACGATCCGGGTGCTGAAGGCGCAGGCCGTGCCGACGAGTTCGTCGTCGACGTAGCCGCCGAACGTGCGGCCGGGCTCGTGGATCGCGGTGATCTCACCGGGCCATCGCGGGATGCCGACCAGCGCGATCCGGAACACCTCGAACGCCGCAGCGAGATCGTGAGGTGTCTCGAGGACGCGCGCTACCGGCCGGGTGACTGGGGTTTCTGTGTGCTGCACAGCCGCCACTCCACCATTCGGCACGTCGGCTGTCATGTCGAATTCGCCCCGGTGTGCGTGGCCGAGGCACGGGGCGAAGGTGGGGCCGGCCGGTGGACCGGGTCAGGCCTTGAGCGCCGCGGTCACGGCGTCGGCCAGCGACGTCGGCGGGCGACCGATCAGGCGGCGGAGATCGCCGCTGTCGATGAAGAGGTCGCCCACGGACAGACCGCGGTCGGAGTCGGCGAGGACCTCCGCGAACGGCGCCGGTACGCCGAATCCGACGAGCGTCTGCGCGTACTCGGCCTCCGGCAGGTCGCGGTAGACGACCGGCGTGCCGCTCTGGCGGCTGATCTCCGCAGCCAGCTCGGACATCGTGAACGCCTCGTCGCCGCCGAGCTCGTAGATCGTGCCGGCGACCGGTGCCGGGTCGACGAGCACCGCCGCGGCGGCTGCGGCCAGGTCGGCGCGGGTCGCGGCGGAGACCCGCCCGTCGCCCGCGCTACCCAGAACCACGCCGTGCTCGAGCGTCTGAGCGAGCGTCCCGGTGTAGTTCTCGAGGTACCAGCCGTTGCGCAGGATCACCGAGGGCAGGTCGGAGGCGGCGATCGCCTCCTCGGTGGCCTTGTGCTCCGCCGCGAGCCGAAGCGAGCTGGTCGCGGCCTTCGGGGCGCTGGTGTAGACGATCAGCCCGACGCCGGCCGCGCGGGCGGCGTCCACCACGTTCTGGTGCTGCGGGATGCGTCGACCGGGCTCGCTACCGCTGATCAGCAGCAACCGGTCGGTGCCGGCGAGAGCCGGCCCGAGGGTCTCCGGCCGGTCGTAGTCGGCCTCCACGACGCGGATGCCCTGCGCCGCGAGGTCCGCGGCCTTCTCCGGGCTCCGCACGGCCGCAGTGAGGTCGGCGGCCGGGACGCCCCGGTCGAGCAGGTCGGCGAGGACGAGACGGCCCAGCTGGCCGGTGGCGCCGGTAATGGTGATCACAGGGGTGCTCCTCGGTCGGTGAACGGCACCCGCAAGTGTGTACTAACTTTTAGAAAGTGCAAACCATAGGTGAGTACAATCACCGGTGATACCGATGACCGCGGGCTCGGCGTACGGTGGTGGCCGTGAGCGCGCTTCCCTCCGAGACGCCCGGCGACGAGGTCGAGGCGGTGGTCGCCGACGTCTTCGCCCGCGGCTGCACGTCGCGGCGGACGATGGAGAACGTCACCGGCAAGTGGGGGGTTCTCGCGCTGGTAGCGCTGCGGGAAGGCGCCTACCGCTTCAACGCGCTGCGTCGTCGGGTCGACGGGGTGAGCGAGAAGATGCTCGCCCAAACACTGCAGACGCTGGAGCGTGACGGGCTGGTACGGCGGGAGGTGCTGGCCACGATTCCGGCGCGGGTCGAGTACACGCTCACGCCGCTCGGGGCGGAGATCGCCGACCAGCTGTTCGTGCTGGTGGAGCTGCTGGAGGCCCGCGTGCCCCAGGTCGTCGAGTCACAAGCCCACTACGACGCCACCCACGCCAAACGCTGAAGGTCTCGAGCTCAGCAGCCGCTACACCGAACCTGGGCACCGCACGACCTCCAGCCGACACGCTGTCGGCGAGGCTGGTTGTCGCCGGCTCCGGGTGCCCGCCGCAATGCAATGGGTGTCGCCGTGTCCGGGCG